>JAKIUV010000048.1 GCA_021647375.1 Robiginitomaculum sp. | reverse complement strand
ATGCCGGTATAGCGAGAGAGGGGATCGGCGTACCCGAACAGGTAAACCGCAAATGCCATATGGGGGGTGAAGAAGGCGATGAGACCCGGTAAGAAGTATTTTTCGCCCCGAAGGTCGAGGAAGAAATCACCGAACGCAGACAGAGCGAAGCCAGCGGCCATGACAATGAGGGGTGGCTGGGCGGTGATGCAATAAGCAGCAAGCAAGACCGCCATGGTTGCTTTGATGAATGGTCGTGCGGCAAAAAATGACCGCCAGCGCAGGGCGAAGAATATGGCTGCGAATATGACCGCGAGGATGAGGAGGGGGGCTGGCATTTATTTTTTGCTTTCTTTTCTCCTTCCCCCATTTATGGGGGAAGTACCCTCTTCTTAGAGGGGGATGGGGGCAGACGCTCTTGCGTCTCAACAATGGTAAGAACAAACTAAAGCTTAGAAGCGCACAAGTGTGCGCGCCCCCTTCGGCCGCCAAGAGGCGCCCACTTCCCCCATGAATGGGGGAAGGAAAAATTACTTCCGCTCCCAATCGCTATAATGTTCGGCTATGGCGCGGAACAGGGTTATGTTTTGCGCCATATAGCCTTCGCCCGTCTCGTCGGCTTCCATAAATTGGCGGTGGGCGGCGTTTTTGGCAATAACGATGCCCGCCTTTGGATTGACGTAAATATATTGGCCGTAAACCCCGACGGCATAGTATTCACCGTCTGCATTTGGTGGTATCCACCATTGATAGCCATAGCCAAAATCACTGCCGTCTTCAGTTTCATTATGATTGCCAGCCATGGGTGGTGCCGTGTTTTGTGTCGAGGCACGCACCCAATCCGCCGGGATGATTTGTGTGTTGCCTCTTCGCCCGCCATTGCGGAACAGTTCGCCGAACAGGGCGTAATCGCGAGTGCGCATATTCAGACCACCGAGCGCAAATGCATTGCCCTTACTATCGGTGGAGTAGGCGGCATCGGCACTGGCTCCGATTTTTGACCAGAGGTTTTCAGTGAAATAATCCTGTAAGGCTTCGCCCGTCGCAGCCCGCAATACCATAGAAATTACATGGGTGTCGATGGAGCAGTATTGCCAGGCTTCTCCGGCAGGGCGTGCGATTTTGTTTTGCTTGGCAGCAAATTTATCCAGCGAGCCACCAACAGCCAGCACTGTGCCCATTTTGTTAATGTCGGATTTGGGGTCGAGATAGTCTTCGTTAAACTCGATGCCGCTGGCCATATGCAGGACATTGCGCAAAGTCGCACCGTCATAGGCGGAACCTTTAAGGCTCGGTGCATATTTTGTCACCGGGTCGTCTAGGCTCTCTATATCGCCACGTGATAGTGCTAGCCCCGTCAGAGCCGAAACAAATGATTTGGATACAGACCAGGAAATCCGCAAATCGTCTTTGCTTGTGCCTTGGTAATAATCTTCGAATACTATGGTGCCGTCCTTGACCACGACCAAAGCCGTGGTGCTAAGCTCTTCGAGCATGGCTTTGGTGTTTTTCTCTTTACCCCGGTCTACATAGGTTTCCGGGAACGGCGCGAGCGCCATAGGCCATTCATGTACGGGGCCACTTTTGGGGAGGGGATCTGCATAAAGAAGCCCATCCATATGGGAGAAATTATAAACGATTTTATCGGCGTCAAACAAGGCTTTCACCCGGATCAGCCGCTGTAAATTACCCCAGTTTAAGGCAAGGATAATGCCGATTATGACAATTACGCCCAATCCAATTTTTAATAACTTCATGAAAGTCTCCCGTCTATTTTTAACGCTACTTCTAGGGCGTTCAGCCCGTCTTGTCCAGATACGGCTACTGGTGTGCCGTCCAGTATGGACGACGTAAAGGCACTGGTGCCTGCGCCTAGGCTATCTTGGGCGAGGGGGTGGTCTGCGAAATCTTTGTTGAAACCGTAGCCAGTTGTGTCTTCGAATGTCTTGTTGACAAAATCTATGCGCACATATCCGTCGGGATAATCAATCCGCATGACCCGGTCGGGGTCGTCTTCACAGCGGCTGGCTTCTAGGTGGGCTGTGGCGCCGCCCGAAAATACAAGCTTGGCGCGGGCTGCATCCGGGGTATCGGAATACACACATAGAGATTCGCCGTCTACGCTGGTGGGCGGCTCGCCCATCAGCCACATAGCCATGTCCAAGTCGTGGGTCATGAGGTCGAGGGTAACGGATACATCCGTGCCGCGCTGGGACACGGGGCCGAAGCGCGTGGCCGTGATTTTGGTCGGCTGTTTGGGGGTGCTGTCTAGGCCAATGGCGCGGGCGACAAAGCGCTCTTGGTGTCCGACTTGTAGTACTAGATTGTTTCCCTTGGCTAGCCGTACCATGGTTTGTGCTGATTTCAGGCTATCCGCTATGGGCTTTTCGACGAATACATGCCGCCCAGCTTTTAAGGCAGCAATAGCAATCGGGCCGTGGTGGACGGCAACACAGGCAATAATGACGGCGTCCACTTCGGACAACAACGTGTTGCAATTATCAAAGGCGCGGGTTTTATGACGTTTGGCGACTTCGCGCACACGTTTATGATCCGGGTCAAATATGCCGACAAAATCGTGGCGCGGATGGGCGGCGCATTTGCCTGCATGGTAATTGCCAAATACGCCTGCGCCTATAACACCAATTTTAAGCGAATCTGATTTCATGCTATTCTCCAGTTTTATCCACTTTCCTCTATACCTACCGGCAATTCAAGTGCTAGATAGTCATATACAACAATTTGCATATGGAGCGCGCTATGACCTTAACATCAACCAATATCTGTTTGACAGAATACCCCAAGGGGCTACCGACCAAAGGCACTTTCCAAACTACTACCACGGAAGTTGTGCCTGCTGGTGAGGGAGAGATTACGGTTAAGAACCACTGGATGAGCGTTGACCCTTATATGCGCGGGCGGATGACAGGTATCAAAACCTATATAGAGCCATTTCAAATCGGCGAACCATTAGAGGGTGGTGCCGTCGGGGAGGTCATCCATTCCGGCCATAAGGATTTTAAAGTCGGGGATTGGGTTATGACCATGCTGGGCTGGCGCTCATTGTTCACGGCCAAGGTTGAAGACATGCAAAAAATCCTGTGCCAAAAAATTGATCCGAACCTGTTGCCGCCGCAAGCCTTTCTTGGTGTGGCCGGTATGCCGGGCCTGACCGCTTATGCGGGGCTGTATAAAGTAGCAGAATTTCAGCCCGGAGAGACGGTTTTGGTCTCGGGCGCTGCGGGTGCCGTAGGCTCTACCGTATGCCAATTGGCTAAGGCAGACGGAGCGAAAGTTATCGGGATTGCAGGCACAGATGCCAAGTGTAAATGGCTTTTAGAACACGGATGTGATTCGGCAATAAATTACAAAACTACTGATGATATGACAAAAGCCATCAGAAATGCTGCGCCGGGTGGAATCGACGTTTATTTCGAAAATGTCGGTGGCATTATGCTGGAAGCCGCTCTCAATAATATGAAGATTTTTGGCCGTATGGCAGTGTGCGGCATGATTTCCGCTTATAATGACGAGACCCCGGTTCCAGGGCCAAGTAATTTGGTGCAGATAGTGGGTAAGTCTTTGAAAGTGCAGGGTTTTATTGTCTCAAATTACAGCAAATACGCACTGGAATATTTTGCGAAATTAGGCCCGCTTATGGCGTCTGGTCAACTGGTGCAACAAGAGACTGTATTAGAGGGGTTGGACAAGGCGCCAGAGGCATTTTTGCGGCTATTTTCCGGCGATAAGCAAGGAAAAATGCTGGTCAAAATCACGTAAAAAACCACGCTTAGCGTGGGTTTTAACCTTGCATTAACCATTTTGGCAGTGAATGCTCTCACTTAAGAATTTCGCGCATTCTGGGCGGAACAAAACTATAAGGGAGAACCCCATGAACAAGAAAGAACTTGTCGGCGCAGTTGCCGCTCAATGTGGATGTACACAGGCACAAGCAGCCGAATTTTTCGAAGCTTTTGCTGGTACAATTGTTGGCCATCTAAAATCAGAAGGCGACGGTGGTGAAGTTAACATGCCTGGCTTTGGTAAATTTGTTGCTAAGCACAGACCTGCGCGCGAAATGCGTAACCCGGCCACAGGCAAACAAATGATGAGCAAAGCGAAAACTGGTATCCAGTTCAAGCCAGCCGCAGCGCTTAAAGACATCTAAAATATATCTCCCATTTGCGGGAAAGTATATTTAAAATATAAAACCGCTCCGATCACTCGGGGCGGTTTTTTGCGACCTAAACCGCAACAGCCGTATTATCGACGCGGTTAGCGCGTAGTTCTTCTGCTATTAAAAAAGCCAGCTCTAATGCTTGATCCGCATTTAGGCGGGGGTCACAATGGGTGTGGTATCTGGAGGATAGGTCTTCTTCGCGTAATTCCCGCGCACCACCAATACATTCGGTGACGTTTTGCCCGGTCATTTCGAAATGTACCCCGCCCGGCCAGCAATCTTCAGAATGCAAGACTTGCATGAAATTTTTCACTTCGGCTAAAATCCGGTTAAATGGCCGGGTTTTATAGCCCGATGCGGTTTTCAGCGTATTGCCGTGCATGGGATCGCAAGACCAAACTACATGCTTGCCAGCGCGTTTAACGGCGCGGGCTAGGGTAGGGAGTTCCTTGGCGACTTGTTCATGGCCATAGCGGGCAATCAAGGTGATGCGACCCGCTTCGTTTTTCGGGTTCAGAACGTCGATTAATCTGAGGAGTTCATCAGGCTGTAATTCAGGCCCGATTTTCACGGCGAGGGGGTTCTCTACGCCTTTTAGAAACTCCACATGAGCGCCGTCCAATTGGCGGGTGCGGTTGCCAATCCACAATAGATGCGCAGACGTGTCGTACCAGCGACCGGACGTGCTATCGATACGGGTCATGGCTTGCTCATAGCCCAATAATAAGCCTTCGTGAGACGTGTAATATTCGGTGGCGGCCATTTGCGGCGTGCTTTCGGGGGTAACCCCACAGGCCTGCATAAAGTCCATAGCATCGCTAATTTTATCGCACAAATCAGAATAACGCTGGCTTTGCGGGCTGTCTTTGACATAGCCCAAAGTCCATTTGTGGATATTATTGAGATTGGCATAGCCGCCCGTGGAAAATGCGCGCAACAGGTTCAGGGTTGATGCCGCCTGGCCGTAAGCTTTCAGGAGGCGTTCCGGGTCGGGCATACGGCTTTCCGGCGTAAACTCCATGCCGTTAATATTATCGCCCCGGTAGCTGGGCAGGGTGATGCCGTCAATGGTCTCGACGGGTGAGGAGCGTGGTTTAGCAAATTGTCCGGCAATACGCCCAACTTTAATAACCGGCTTGCCGCCGCCGTAAGTGAGAACCACGGCCATTTGCATCATAACGCGGAACATATCACGCAGATTATCCGGATGAAACTCCCGGAAGCTTTCAGCGCAATCACCGCCTTGCATCAAGAATGCTTTGCCCATGGCTACATCGCCGAGACGTTGTTTCAGACGGCGGACTTCGCCAGCAAATACCAAAGGTGGATAGCCGCTCAAGGTGGCTTCAACCTCGTCTAATTGCACCGGGTTCGGATAATCATCCGGGATATGTTTTGCAGGCTTTGTGCGCCAGCTCGATGGGGACCAATTACTCATAATGCTCTCTTTAACTTCAAGCCGGGATTAAAACGCCGACTTTGGCGCAATTGCAAGCAAAATCTGAACTCCGCCCTATAATTCCAGTGTTTTTCTATAATTTTAGGCTGCCCCGCCTTTCTATGCCTGTTTTACTTCATAATAATGCACATCATGCTGGTTTTCACCTTATAAGGGGATAGTGCAAATTTTATGACTGGGTATTTATATGGCTGAGGGTAAAAAACTTTTAGGGTTTTGGGATTTGCTCAGCATTTCCTTAGGGCAAATTATCGGGACGGGTGTCGTTGTGCTTACAGGCGTGAGTATCAGCATGACGGGTTACGGCACACCTTGGGCTTTCGCATTTGCCCTTGCCATCGTTGCCATTCCGACTATTTGCATCGCCGCACTTGGGTCGGCTATCCCCAGCACAGGCGGGAACTATACCTATGTGCGCGAATTACTTGGTGCCAGGGTTTCAATATTATATTTGGCTTTGTTAGTCATAGGGCAGGTTATCTTGGCTAGTTTTGCTATTGGATTTGCAGAATATGCCGCAGCTCTATGGCCAGAGGTTAATTTGAAAATAGTCGCGGCAGGTATCATGGTGCTTTGTTACGCTACGAATTTGGTAGGGATACAGGCGGCAGCAAAGTTTCAGACCTTGATGGTTGTTGTACTCATTGTCTCTTTAATTTACTATACGGTTTCAGGGTTAGGACATGTGGATGATTTTACAGTGTTCGCTAAGCCCGACAATATATTACCAAATGGGGTTGGCGGTTTTTTTGCTGCTGCCTTCTTGCTCCGCCTTAGCTTGGTGGGGTCTGAATATGTCTCTGAATTTGGCGACGAAATGCAAAATCCAGGAAAGATGATTCCCCTCGTGATGGGGGTGTCCCTTTTGGTTGTCACTCTTCTTTATATCGGGATTGCTGTCGTGGCCACGGGTGTATTGCCCCTTGAGCAAATAGCCGGGAAAAATTTAGCGGCCACCGCTAAAATAGTCTTTACCCCTAAAGTTTACGTTGCATTCATCGCGGGCGGCATCATGGTTGCGCTTGTTACGTCGCTCAATGCGATTTTCTCCTGGTGCTCACGTGGTTTGTATATGGCAACAAAAGATGGCTGGTTCCCCGAAAAATTTGCAGTGAAAAATCGCTATGGTATTCCCTATATATTTCTCACATTGTTTTTTCTTGTGGGGATTGTCCCTATATTAAGCGGCCTTAGTCTTGGATATGTAGCTATATTGGGTAATGCCGTAGGTGCTATATTTGGCTTGTTTCCAGTCTTTGCATTATATTTTCTGGCGCAGAAAAAACCGGAGGCCTATATAAATGCCCCGTTTAAACTGCCGCGCTGGGCTATGAAAGCCTTTCCCGTTATTTCTGTCGCCATATATGGCTATGGCGTTTATTCATCATGGAACTTCATCGGAAATACGGGGTGGCTCATGTTGGCAGGCTATATTGTTGCCGTGATGTTTTATATCCGGTTGCGCACGCCATATGTCAAAGCCAAAACCGGATTGCTCTAAGCGAAAGCTATTCTTGGGTGCTTTTATATCTGTCCAGCCTGCCGAAATACGTGAGTGTGTTTTCTATGGTCGTTTTAGATATGCCTGCCGGATCAATCCCTGCCGTGCGGAGTTCCCAGTAAACGCGCGCACTTTTTTCAAACACTTCGAGTAAATCAAATGCGTGTGCAAGGGTTTCGCCTGTAGCGAGGCAACCATGAAATTGCCAGAGGACGAGCTGATGTTTTTTGGCTTGCGCGGCAGACTTTATCCCAAGTTCCAATGAACCCGGTAATTCATGTTCCACAAATCCGATGCCTTCAGGCAAGATAAGCCGAGCTTCACTTTGCAAAGATAATATTTTGTCAGAAACCACTTTGCCGTTATCAAGACCTTGTACGTGGCAAAGTGCAATCAGGCTCGCAGGGTGAGTGTGCAAAATAGCTTTATCTTCGGGGCGGTGTTCTGCGAGCGTGTTATGGATTGCGCAGTGGGGAGGCAGTTCCATACTGGGCTTGCGATTTCCCGCGATCCAGCCATAAGAAGTGCCGTCATCACTGATTTTAAATAACCCGACATGGGGCTGCGGATTTACACCTATTTCGCGGGCGCGCGTCCCTGATCCAGTCAAGAGTATTGCTTTACCAGCTAGGTGCGGCATAGGAAAAGGTAAAGGGATATGGTCGTCTTCATGCAGGGGGCCTGGCATTTCCAGCCTTAGCGACAGATTGCCGCCTGCCGCCTCCGACCATCCACGCCGCGCCAGCCAGGAGGCGGTAGATTTAAAATCTTCGAGATGATGCGCGTAGGAAAATCTGGTCATATTAGCTCTATAGGATTGTTGCAGGTGTGCAGTCTTTATTATTGGTGTTTTTCAAAGCATTAATCATCGTGCGCAGCATATCTTCTTTTATCTTATCAGTGCCGTCGTGGATAAGTTCAATGGTCGGGGTCATGCCTGCACCCCAATTTATTGAAAAGCCAAGGCCAGCATAACTCATACCAAGTTCAAGCGCGAGGGGGAGTTCTGGACAAAGTGTCATGCCAACAACATCCGCACCCATTTTCCGGTAAAACTTAATTTCTGCCGGGCTTTCGAATCGCGGCCCATTCGTACTGGCGTAAGTGCCGCCATTTCTCACTTTCATACCGCGATTTTTGGCTTCGGCTTGCAAAGCCTTGCCAAGAATGGGGCAAAACGGAATGCTCATGTCTACATGACCCACACCGGTCTTAATTGTGTCAAAGAAACTATGTTCACGACCAGATGAAAAATCAATAAAATCGTCGAAAATTATTGGTACGGCAAGGTCAAATTTTTCATTGATAGAGCCAACAGCAAATGTAGCACATATGCGCTTCACACCGAGCATATCCAGTGCTTTGATATTGGCACGGTAATTAACTTTGTGCGGGGGCACACTGTGATTAGGTGCGTGCCGATGCAGGAAAACCAAATCATCCGTGCGCTGAACAGTGACTGTTCCGTAGGGAGTTTTGACGGTTTCACTCTGCAAATTCATGCCGTCTATTGCATAAATACCCGTGCCGCCAATGAGGGCAGTAACTTCATTCATTCTTCAAATCCATTTTTTAAAGTGTAAGGGCTTAGGGTGCCGTGCCTCGTAATTATACCCGATACAAAATTAGGCGGGGTAATGTCAAAGGCTGGATAGAGTGCGTTTATATTATCTACCGTGGTAGCTACACCTCGGCATTCCCGGATTTCACTTTCGTCGCGGAATTCTATTTCCACGCTATCGCGGTTAGGTTTATTGCGGTCGCAACCCCAGGCAAATGCGAAATAAGGGATGTTATGTTTATGGGCGGCAATTGCGTTTTGAAAAGTTCCAATTTTGTTGACCACATGGCCGTCCATTGTAATCAGGTCTGCTGCGGTCATATATTTTTGTATTTTGCCTTGTGCCATAAGGGCAGCGGGCATGTTGTCTGTTACGAGTTTTACATCAATCCCTATTTCGTGGATGCTTGGCGCCGTAAGGCGCGCGCCTTGTAGATAAGGCCGGGTCTCCGGTACATAGACGGTCAATATTTTTCCGGCATCTCGTGCCATGGCCAAAGCGAGGATAAAAGAAGTTTCGGCAAAACACATGGTCAGCACGCCATCACCTTCTTCAAGTAATTTGGCACCATATTGTCCTCGGCGCCCATAAAATTTGTACATTTCGTCCATAATGGATTTTATGCGCGTAAGAATAGCTTCGGTCGGATTTTGACCACTTTCCAAGGCTTTGCCTGCGACGCGCAAAACATCTTCGAGGCGGCTCCGGATTAGCGTATTGGTCGGGCGGGTTTTAATAAGGCGGGTTTTGGCCCGTTCTAAATCTTCAAGCATGTTAGGCTTATCTTTAGATAAATCCGATTGCATGGCGACGGCGTATACGGCGGCAACCCAAGGGCCAACACCTTGGGTGACCATGGTTTCTATGGCAACCGCCACATCTTCGACACTATGGCAGGTCACGAAATTTTTTGCGAATGGATAGTCTTTGCGGTTACCGATCAAGACTTTACCGCCTTCATAGCGCGCAATATTTTCGCGCTTAAGAATATGGGGCAACATAGCTTCTATATCTCCGAGCGTATAAAACCGTTCGCCGTCTGTTTGCACCATCGGCAGTTTTGCATCTCGCCATGCGCCTATTCCTCCCGCTAAAATGGAGACGGTGTAACCAAGCTCTCTAGCCAGTTTGGCGGCAAGCAAAGCACGCCAACCTTTGGCGCAAATGAAAACGAAGTGTTCGTGTTTTTTAAATACAGACTTAAAGTAAGGACTACTTTCATGCATCCAAAACTCGGTCATGCCGCGCGGCATAGGGTAAGCGCCTTTAATACAGCCGTCTCGTTCCCGTTCACGCGGGTCACGAATATCCACAAGCAGGGTGGGGGCTTCCAAGGATAGGGAGCGGGTTTCTTCCGGACTAAGGCGTGGTATATTTTCCGTGCCTTGGCTCAGCATATTTTTATAAGAAGTATCCATACGGGCACCATAACTATCGCCGCGCTCATTTCCACTATAAATTTGGTTTGCGCTGCCTGGCGCTGGACATGCCATAGCATATTCAAGCCAGGCCAGTGCGAAACTGGAGCACATGGACGCAATTCCCGCTTTTGAGTTTAATAATGGGGGACATCTGCCATTTTCCCGCTGACAGCCCACAAAATGCTTAAATTAGCGCGCTAGCCCTACGCATTTCGCGAACTATCAGCAGAAAAATGGCAGGCGCCAGTGCCCTGCCATAAATGCCCACAGATCCTAGACGTATTGGTATTGCGCCTGAGACAAATAAGCTAATAATAGGTAAGAATTTGGATTTGCCGGGAGCAGGGATGTTAAACTATACACGCAAATTATTATTCGGGGGCGGCCTGTTCGTTCTTGGGGCTTGTACACCTGCCGAACAATTCAAGTCCGAATATACGCTCATTACAAATGGGCAAGTCCTGACCATGAACCAAAATTTTGATATTATGGAGGATGGGTGCGTTGTTGTTCGCGGGGCGAAAATTGAAAGCGTGTTCAAGACTTGTGATGGGGCGGCTTATCCAAATGCGCAAATAATCGATGCTGAGGGCGGTATTGTCATGCCGGGCATGATTAATCTGCACAATCATTTGTCTATGGTAGCATTTCGGGGTCTGGCCGAGAGCGGGGTAGTGGATGTCCATGACCGTTTATATAATTATTTCTTTCCGCTGGAAAAACAGCTTTTAAACCGAAATTTAATCCGTGTGTCCGCCCGCCATGCCGCTATAGAAATGGCGCTGGGCGGAGTGACCACGACAACGGATATGTATTACCACGAAGATGAAGTGGCTAAGTCGGTTAAGGAAGTTGGCCTGCGTGGTGTGTTAGGCGAGACCGTGATTGGTTTTCCTGTAGTGGATGCGCCGAAAATTTATGGCGGGCTTGAATATGCACGTGGTTTTATCGAATCTTGGAAAGATGATGAGCTGATTACGCCTGCGGTTGCGCCCCATGCGCCGTATTCAGTTTCGCCAGAAATGTTGTTGAAATCCAAGGCGTTAGCGGATGAATATAATGTCCCGTTAATTTTGCATATGGCGGAAATGGTGAGTGAAAAAGACACTATTTCTGCCAATTTCCCCAATACTACACAGAATAAATCTGTGGTAAAATATCTGGACGATATTGGGTTTCTTGGCGCCAATGTCTTGGCTGCCCATGTGATTTATATTGACGATGCCGATATGGAAATCCTCAAAGCACGCGGGGTGGGCGTATCTCATAACCCAAAAGCTAACACCAAGGATAGCTCTGGCATGGCACCAGCGTGGGCGGCACGCGCGGCAGGTGTGGATATGGGGCTGGGGACTGACGGCCCCATGAGTTCCAATCAGCTCGATATACTTAATGTGATGAATTATGCGGCGCGGGTGGCACGGATAGAGAGCGGCGAGGTGAGCAGGTTTGAACCACGGGAATTGGTGCAAATGGCGACTATAGGCGGGGCGCAGGCACTCGATATGGCAGATAAGATTGGCTCATTGAAGCCGGGAAAGTTGGCCGATATCATTATTATAGAAACGGGTTCACCCAATATGCAGCCAAATTATAATCCCTATGCCACATTGGCGTTCGCGGCTTACCCGTCCAATGTCATACTGACCATGGTAAACGGCGATATAGTCGCAAGGGACGGTAAGGCGGTCAATATCGATATGGCGATCCACCAAGCCGAATGGGATAAAGTAACGGATGAAGTCGCGGCATTTGCCAAGACATTGAAACCAACAAATTAGGCTTGCGCGGCAAAACCCCATTTGATAAGCCTGCTCCAACGTCGAGCGCGGTCGGGTGGACAACCGCGACGTTTTCTTATAAGCTTGGAGTAAGCTATGAAAACGATTATTGAGCCTTTCCGTATTAAATCCGTCGAACCTATTCGCTCGACCACTTTGGAAGAACGCCAGCAGCTTTTGAAAGATGTGGGCTATAATTTGTTCCACCTGAAATCTAATGATGTGCTGATTGACCTGCTGACGGACTCGGGTACATCAGCCATGAGCGCCGAACAGTGGGCGGCGATGATGCGCGGCGACGAGAGTTATGCCGGCTCCCCGTCCTTTGACAGATTTGAAGCCGCCGTGAAGGACTTGATGAATTTCAAACACATCATCCCGACCCACCAAGGCCGTGCCGCCGAAGCCATATTGTTCTCTATTCTGGGCGGGGACGGCAAGATGATTCCCAACAACACCCATTTCGATACCACACGCGGCAATATAGAGATCACAGGTGCTAAGGCCGTGGATTTACTCTGTGCTGAGGGCCTAACCCCGTCCGATTTGTCGCCGTTTAAAGGCAATATGGATATAGAAAAATTACAGGCGTTCATGGAAGAAAACGCCGACAATGTGCCGTGCGTGATGATCACCGTGACCAATAATGCGGGCGGTGGGCAGCCTGTATCAATGGCCAATATCAAGGCTTGCGCCAAAATAGCCCGTGATTTCGGCAAGCCGTTTATTATTGATGGCTGCCGCTTCGCCGAGAACGCTTGGTTCATTAAAATGCGCGAAGACGGGCAGCAAGGCTGCTCTATCCCGGATATTGTCCGGGATATGTTCGCAGACGCAGACGGCATGACCATGTCGGCCAAGAAAGACGCCATTGTTAATATTGGCGGCTGGTTGGCGCTCAATGATGATGCGCTAGCGGACAAAGCCCGTATGCGCCTCATCATGACAGAGGGCTTCCCGACTTACGGCGGCTTGGCCGGACGTGACCTCGAAGCCATCGCGCAAGGCCTGAAGGAAGTGGTCAATGAAGACTATCTGCGCTACCGGGTGCGCACCAATGAATATATCGTCGAGCGCCTTGATAAAATGGGCATTCCCGTGGTCAAACCCGCAGGCGGCCACGCCGTATTTATCGACGCCCGTGCATGGCTGCCCCACATCCCGCCTTTGAAGTATCCGGGCCAAGCGGTTGCCTGCGCCCTCTACGAAGTCGGCGGTATCCGTGCCTGCGAAATAGGGACAGTAATGTTTGGCCGCCAACCAGACGGCACAGAAATCCCAGCCCAGTTGGACTTGGTGCGCCTCGCCATGCCGAGACGTGTCTACACCCAAGCCCACGCGGATTACATAGTAGAAGTCTGTGAAGAGATCGCCAAAACCAGCGGTGATTTACGCGGCTATAAAATAGTAGACGAACCACCAGCGCTACGGCACTTTACGGCGAAGTTTGCGCCTTTGTAGGCTGCATAATTCTATTTTGAGAATCTGCACTGCCATGATATATCTTATCAATGCCTAACGCGATATTTGAAGACTTTGATGGTTTAATAAAATCTGTCCTAACAGGGGATCAAGATAGCGCATGGAAATATTTTGGTTCTATCCAATTAATTTTGGAGCTTGACCCAAGACTTTCCAATCATGAATCGGAAGCCCTCACTTATATAGACTACAATTTAGCTGAAGCTTTCAAACAAAAAAGCCCACATATAATCAGTCCCCGCATTACTGGTTTGCGACATTCAATTGAGCGGAGGACGACTGGGATAGATGGCTTTCCTCTTAGAAAGTAACTACTCTTTCCCCCCGTTTTTTTTCCTAAACGGGTTTCCAAAGAGGGCGCAGGCGATGTGGGAAAGAGAGGTCGTGATTGTTTAGGGGTATTTTTTCAGCCGCCCTCGCAAAAACAAACCGCCCAGCACCGTCACAACTAACCCAACCGCAACAATCGGTAAATACACTTTAATCTGTTCCCCCACGAGTTCACCTAATAAATGGAACGCAAGGAAAAACATGCTGACATATAAGAAGCCTGAGAAAGCGATGGAGAGCCAGTATTTATAGTAGGGGACGCCGAAAAAGCCTGTGGCTATATAGGTGGGGATTCGCGCCATGGGCAGGAACCGGACTGTGATCAGGGTTTTGACCGCATGATTTTGAACAACATCTTTTAATTTTTGCACCCGTGCCCGCTCGGCATATTTCTTAGCCCATTTATAATGTTTGGCGGCCCAGCCCATGAAATATTTCCACGAATCGCTTGCCACCAAACCTGCCAAAACGGCTGCGTAAATGGGGAGCCACGGATTGGAATCAGATAGGGATAGGCTAGCGGCGCCAATGACGGCAGTGTCTTCTTGGATAAATGGCCCTATGAACAGGCCTAAATACAGCAGTCACATACTGCCTTCGGGGATAAAATCCATAATATAGCCGCTCCGATGTCTAATTTATCGTTTATTTTTGGCATATACGGCAGGAATGTAAAAGACAATAAAATGCCATTATGCATTGGGCGAAAAATGCCGTTGCACATTGCGTAAAGGCGTGACATAAGGCGCGGCACAAACTTGGCAAGGTTGCCAGTTTAACAGGAATTATAGTCGCTAAAGCATATATAATGTTAGGCGCAAGAACAATTTGGATACGGACATGGAAGTTAAAGAAGCAAAATCTAAAGGTCTCTCACGCTCTTTCGAGATTAAAATCAGCAAAGATGACATGGAAACTAAACTGGCGGCAAAAATCAAAGAAATGCAGCCACAAGTCAAATTGAACGGTTTTCGTCCCGGAAAAGTACCAGTCAGTCACATCCGTAAAATGTTCGGCCAAAGCATCATGAATGATGTCGTGCAGGAAACTGTTACAGAGACCACCCAAAAGGTCATTGAGGACAACAAGTTGCGCCCCGCAGGCCAACCTAAGATTGATCTACGTGCCAACGGCGCAGAAGTGACGACAGGGAAAGCTGATTTGGAATATACTTTGGAAGTCGAAACTATTCCCGAGTTTGAACCTGTTGACCCGAAGACACTAAAATTGACACGTTTGAAATGCGAGCTTGAGGACAAAGATGTGGACGAGCGTTTGGCTGAACTGACTAAAGGTCAGGTGACTTACAAGAAAAAAGCCAAAACCGCCAAAGCCAAAAAAGATGATGCCGTACTTATCAACTTTGTTGGTCGCGTTGACGGCGAAGCCTTTGACGGCGGCGCAATGGATGAGCATCAATTGGTTCTTGGTTCAGATAGCTTTATCCCAGGTTTCGAAGACCAGTTAATCGGCGCTAAAGCTGGTGACAAATTGGACGTAAAAGTAACATTCCCTGCTGAATACCAAGTTGCTGAATTGGCTAATAAAGAAGCAGTTTTCGAGACCGAAGTGTTAGAAGTCCAAGGCGGCAAACCTGCTGACCTCGACGACGAACTGGCCAAGAAATTTGGCTTTGATGATTTGGACGGCTTGAAAAAAGTAGTGAGTGAGCAAGTGCAAAGTGAACTTGACGGACAATCCCGTATGAAGCTTAAACGGGCTATCTTGGACGAATTGGACGGTAAACACGATTTTGATCTGCCGCCAAACATGGTCGAAGCCGAGTTTTCTAATATCTGGACACAGGTTGAAAAAGAAAAAGAAGCTGGGCAGCTTGATGAGGACGACGCCAAGAAGTCTGACAAAAAACTAAAGGCTGATTACATGAAAATCGCAGAGCGCCGCGTGCGTCTTGGTTTGGTTCTAGCCGAGATAGGTGCCAAAGCCGAAGTCCAAATTACCAATGAAGAGCTACAACAAGCCATGATTGCCGAAGCCCGCCGTTATCCGGGCGAAGAACAGCAAGTCATAGAGTTCTTCCAGCAAAATCCTGATGCCGTAGCCCAATTCCGTGCGCCTATATTTGAGGAGAAAGTTGTTGATCTCATCATAGAGACAGCAAAAATCACGGACAAAAAAGTAGACCGCGAAGAATTGTTCAAAGAAGACGCATTCGAATAGCACGTTGCTGGCTTGTTATTTACTTGCAACAGTTTGGCTCGATCTGACACTTGATACTATTGCAAATGAACGCAAACCGCTCTAACGCACTTTAGCATATCGTCATACTGATTTGAGGCTTTGACGACTCCGATTGAAACTAAAGGGAATGGCAAAGCAGCTTTAGCTTCTGTGGTCTGAGTTTCTGAGTACACTACATAGCTGAACGCAAAATAGCCCCGGTGAAATGGCTGAGGGGCGCCGTAAGGGTCTTGCGCAAAGTACTCATATTCGCAATAAGTGAGCCTATGAGAAAGACCACACACAATTTCGCCGTTGCACCCATGATGGATTGGACGGATCGGCATTGTCGGGTGTTTCACCGGATGTTGTCGGGGCGGGCACTTTTGTATTCCGAGATGGTTGTGGCGGATGCTGTCATACATGGGAACCGGGAATATTTGCTGGGGTTTGATGCGCGTGAGCAGCCTGTTGCTTTGCAGGTAGGGGGTTGTGACCCTGTGAAATTGGCGCAGGCTGCGCGGATTGGGGCGGATTACGGGTATGATGAGATCAACTTGAATGTTGGGTGTCCATCTGACCGGGTTCAGGCTGGACGGTTTGGGGCTAGCTTGATGGCAGAGCCGGACTTGGTGGCTAAATGTTTTGTTGCGATGCAGGCAGCCGTCGATATTCCCGTGACCATAAAATGCCGCATTGGAATTGATGAGCAAGTGCCTGCGGAGACTTTACCCGAATTTTTGAAAATCGTGAGCGCGGCAGGTTGCAAACATTTCATTATTCACGCCCGTAAGGCTTGGCTTAAGGGATTAAGTCCGAAAGAAAACCGCACGATCCCACCTTTGGAGTATGACCTGGTGCGGGCAATGAAAGTTGAGTTTCCTGAATTGATCATTTCTCTGAACGGTGGTTTGTCCACGCTTGAGCAGGCTCAAGTAGAAGTAAGTAATCTTGATGGTGTCATGCTTGGTCGTGCAGCTTATCACAATCCGTGGATGTTAAGCCGCGTGGATGAGGTGTTTTACGGACAACCCGTTAGCAGGTTTACCCGTACAGATGTGGTTCAACAGCTTATAGAGTATGCGCGAAGTGTTGAAGGCACAGACCCGACGGTGAAAGCTTTGGCTCGCCATATCATGGGGCTTTTCCACGGTGAAAAAGGGGCGCGTTTATGGCGGCGCAGTTTAAGCGAGGCCGATCGGTCACTGACGCCGTCCCGGCGCATAGAGACCGCTTTTGAAGCTCTATTACGGGCTAAAGAGAAAGCGGCCTGATGGATGTGCAAACCATATATTTGGTGACGGCGTTGATGGCGGTTGGTGCAGCCGCCGGATTCAGCGCCGGCCTGTTCGGCATTGGCGGCGGGACAATAATTGTGCCCGCGCTCTATTATACATTCAGCGCCCTTGGTTATCCAAGCGAGATTATCATGCACGCTGCCGTGGCGACATCGACCGCGATCATCATCGTAACATCTTTACGGTCGGCTTCTGGGCATAACAAACATGATGCCGTCGACTGGGGTATGATCTGGCCCAAAAACAAATTGGTCAGTTGGGGGGTATGGATAGCAATAGGTTCGTTGTTGGCTGCCGCAGTTTTGGCAAAACATCTGTCCGGGGAGATTCTGACATTGATTTTCGGCGGTATGACAAGCTTGATCGCCCTGCAGCTTATATTTGGACGGCCAGATTGGCGGTTGGCGAACAAGGTTCCGCTCAACGCAGCGACGCCGCCCATTGGTTTTTCGCTCGGTGCACTTTGCTCGCTTATGGGCATCGGCTTTGGCTCGTTCGGTGTGACATTTATGGTGCTTTGTGGTAAGCGTATTCACAGCGCAATAGGTACGGCGGCGGCGCTCGGTATTTTTATTAGTATCCCGGCGACGATTGGTTTCATCATAAGCGGGCAGGGCGTAGCAGGGCGCCCGCCATTGTCTTTGGGCTATGTAAATCTATTGGGTTTTGCCCTTATCGCCAGTATGAGTTTTATGTTCATTCCGCTTGGGGTAAGCACAGCTCACAAAATGCAGCAGGACAAATTGCGTATGGCTTTTGGGATTTGCCTGTTGCTGGTCGCACTGAATATGTTGCGTAAAGCTTTGTTGTCTTAGGCACAGGATCTATTAAATACATCAATTCTGCTTTTGTTATGTGTTCCCTGAGTGCGTTGCAAGCCCTTGAGCGTGAATGGCACGCCCTTCGGGCTTGCGCCTGCTCAGAAAACACACAGGCAAAAGCCCGAAGGGTTGGCCATATCCGCCCTTGGCGCGGCGAAAACCTGTCCGGAATTAGCCCCGCCCCGGAATTAGCTATGGCTAGTCCTGCGACAGTTTTCCTTGTTCCAAGAGCGGATATGACCAACAGAAGTGATGTATTTAATAGGTCCTGAGCCTAATCTGTTACTGGCGTAAAATCATCAAGCCTTTGCTGGCCTCAACGCTTTGCAATTCACCGAGATAACTCATGCCGAGTAAAGAGTGCGGGAGGCCTTTACTAATGATAACGGCGCGGACATCTCTTACAGTAACATTGCCGACCGATACGATTGATAACGTAACCGGTGCCGCCATTACTCTACCGGCTGCCGTATTGACTGCAGATGTGTATTTTAGGGTTTGCAAATTGATCCCGGCGAGCTGCGCATCGCGGGGGGTTAGTGCAACCACACTGGCCCCCGTATCGACTAAAAAGCGGACGCTGGAAGCGTTAACCCTTGCTTCTACCCAGAAATGCCCATCAGCAGATTTGCTAATGGATGTTGCGGAGCCATTGACCACCATGGAGGTGGTTTTAACGGTATCAACGGTTTTGACTTCAGCGGTTTCGCCTAATCGATTAGCTCTAGCTTCGGCTATGTCGGCGGGGTGTATGCCGATGAAATCATAGATGGTTTCGCGCTGTGTCAAAGCAAAAAAACCGCCTAAGAAAACAGTGCTTACCAAGATTGCATCGCGAATCAATTTTAAACTCATTTTTGTCCCCAAGTCCTGACATAAGGTAAATATCGGGGCAAATTAGGAGAATGTAGTTACGGAATTATGAAAATCTTAAGCTTTGTTGACAAATTGCAAAATAGGCTTGATTGCTAACAAGCCTAAGTTCAAAATAGGTAAAAAGAGAAAATATGACACGAAACCCCATAAGCCCATTTGATGACATCAGAAAACTCACTGCAGAATTGCCCGCAGGTGATTTGGAAGCCGAGCAACGCCTGCACGACAAACTCGATAATTCCTTAGGCGGACTCAAACCTTTGGGTCGTTTAGGCAGGGCAGTAGCTTGGCTGGCACGCTGGCAGGGCACAGATGAGCCATCATTGTCCAAGCCTTTGGTCAGCGTGTTTATTGGCGCTCACCAGGTCACCAAATTTATTTTAGACGCCGACCCTGTGGAAGGCGCGCGCGCGCGTATCGCTTCGTTGACGTCTGGCTCTGCTTCGGTGCGGGGAATTGCGGGAGCCGAATCCGCATTTTTTAAAGTGTTTGAAATGGGTATCGAAGCGCCTGCCGCCGATATGCGTTTAGAGCCGTCCTTGTCCGAGCGGGATTGCGCAGGTGCGATCGCTTACGGCATGGAAGTGGTGGCCGAAGATTGCGATATTATTGTTATCGGCTGTGCCGGCTTTGGTACGGCTACAGCCGCAGCAGGTATATCGCGCGGACTGTTCGGTGGGGCGGCAAGTTATTGGGCTGGCGGCGACGGGGTACAGGCAGTTCGCCATATTGAGGCGGTGGAAATGGCGGCTGCGACCCACAAAAACATTCTTGGTGACCCGCTCGAAATTTTGCGCTGCTTTGGCGGGCGGGATATTGCTGGCATGGTCGGCGCGATTTTAGCGGCTCGACACCAGAAAATTCCGGTGCTTTTGGATGGTTACGCAGTCTGTGCAGCAGCAGCTATTTTGCATGCACTTAATCCGCAAGCCCTCGACCATTGTCTCGCTTCCCACATTAGTGTCGAACCTGCCCACGGTGCCTTGCTTGACCGCATTGCCAAAAAACCACTTCTGGATTTTGGTCTAGGTATTGGCGATGGCAGTGGTGCCGCTTTGACGCTCGGTGTATTGCGAGCGGCAGCGGCAGGGGCTAAAGAGCTTTAAAGGGGTCAACTCGCTCATTTTGTTTCAATTTTCCCGCTAAAAATAAACCCACCTTGCCAAGTTTTCAAAATAACAAAATTTATTTGTCCTAGATTAGCTCTAGTTTGAAAAAATATTCTTACTTGGCTTGATTCCTTTCAAGTTCTTCCAACAGGATGCAGTATGGCGATTTTTGAACACCCGTCTTTTGATGGCCACGAAAGTGTCCATAGCTTTTACGATGCGAAAACTGGCCTGAAAGCCTTTGTTGCCGTGCATTCAACCCACCTAGGGCCGTCTGCGGGCGGGACACGGTTTTGGCGCTATGAAAATTCCGATTTGGCGTTGCGTGATGTGCTGCGCCTGTCGCGCGGTATGAGCTATAAAAACGCTATGGCAGGGCTAAATCTAGGCGGCGGCAAAGCCGTAGTGATGAAGCCGGAGGGCGATTTTGACCGTGCAGCTTTGTTCGCGAAGTTCGGCGAGTTTATTAATGCGGTTGGCGGTGCTTATTATACCGCCGAAGATGTAGGCATGACCACGGACGACATGCGGACAATCCGCACTAAAACTAAATTCGTAGCGGGTCTCGACGAAGGTGATGCTGCGTCTGGAGATCCGTCCCCAGTTACGGCTGACGGCGTCTTTCGCTGCATCAAGTTGGCGGCCAGTAAGTGCGAGATTGACTTGGACGGCGCAATGGTCGCCGTGCAAGGGCTTGGCCATGTGGGATATACTGTGTGTAAATTGCTGCACGGCGCTGGCGCACAATTGGTTGTCACGGATATTAATCAGCATGCCGTTCGGAGTGCCGCCAAAGAATTTGGTGCTAAAACGGTCGCACCCGACGAGATTTACAGCCAAGCTGCTGACATATTTTCACCATGTGCGCTGGGTGCAATTTTGAACCCGGACACCATCAACCAATTGCAAGCCAAGATCATAGCGGGTGCCGCCAATAACCAACTCTCGGTTCCCCAAATGGGGCAGGAACTGCAAGACAGGGGCATTCTCTATTGCCCGGACTATGTGGTCAATGCAGGTGGGATTATCAATATCGCTGGAGAAATCGAAGGCAATTACAGCCCGCAGTGGGTTGAGAGAAAATTGAAGGGTGTTGAAAACACTCTGGAAGAGATCATTGATCTTGCCACAGAAACTGGCCGAACAACTGACACAATCGCCGACGAAATGGCACGAGCACGTATTGGGCGTTAGCATTCCAGCATGAAAAATTGCAATAATTTTCTTGCCTTGCTTTTCACTTGGCTTGTCCCAAGTTACCTATTCTTGTCCCAAGTTACCTATTAATGACCGCCTGCATTATGGATGGCTTGGTTGATTTCCAACCCGGCCATCAGTGATAGGTAAGCGGGTTCGCCGAGCAACAGACGGAGGTCTGTTTTGTCTTGAACCAGCTGTTTGTAGTCTGGAATGGTTTTCGGATCGTTCAGGTCGCGATTGCTCTCATCTGACCATTCAAGAATATCGCTGTATTGGTTAACTTCCTGGGCGCGTAGGGCGTAGTGATAGAGGACATTCCCGATAGTTGGAGAACCATAACCAGGTTTGGTGTTAAGAGTACGCTGCCAACTATATTCAGAGTTTTGGGTGCCCGTTATGGTGCAGGTGTAAATATCTGGATTGGTTTCAGCAACATGCATAACCAGTCCAGCACTTTTTATTACATCATCGATAAAGTCGCCCATTGCAAAAGATTAAGCCAATGTTTCACAATTGGCTAGAGTAAATTACCCTTTTGTAGCTAGCACTCTAATTGTCCGTTTTATGTAGCACTTCATTTGTCCGGTTTATGGATTTCTTCTTTTGGGAGTTTTTCATGGGCTGGGCGGAGTGTTTACAGGAACGAAGAATGAGTAAATTTGA
>JAKIUV010000134.1 GCA_021647375.1 Robiginitomaculum sp. | reverse complement strand
GTGATAAAGGGGCCAATTGGCCCCTTTATCACATCATTTAAGCACAGCGTACTGGTAGACTTTTACGCCGCCACATGGCCTGATTTTACTCCGCCCTTGACATGCAAGTGATTTTCCAGAAGGAACGGTGTGCCCACGTACTTATGAAGTGTGTCAAAACCAATTCTCCAACACTATTAACTTTCGCGGCTTCCCGTATATGATTGGCGAGGATGCGGCCTATGCCGCGCCAAGGGAAAATGATGTAAAAGACGGCTCGTCTCGATATTAAGCCATGTAAAAAACTGTTTCCCGCCAGAGTATTATTGATGAAGCCCTGAGCTGGGTCGGTACGCCCTATCAACACCAATGCTCTACGAAACACGCTGGCTGTGATTGTCTTGGATTAGTGCGCGGTATTTGGCGAAAATTGTACGGGGCGGAGCCTGGGAAGCTTCCGCCATATTCACCGGACTGGGCAGAAGTTGGGGATGAGGAAATCTTGCGAGATGCCGCCGCTCATTATCTTGACCCCATAATTTTGTCAGCCGCCATCCCTGGTGATGTGTTGCTGTTTCGTATGCAAGCTGGTGTACCAGCAAAGCACTTGGCAGTGCTGATAGAGCCAGACCTTATTGTCCACGCATATTGGGGCAGAGCGGTGACCCGGTCATTTTTGGCACCATTTTGGAAGCGCCGCCGGGCTTATGCTTATTCATTTCCAAATTTACATTTCACAGAAATAGAGACCTAATATGTCCAATGTTATTTTGACGAGCGCCCGCACCTTTGGCCGCCAACTTCTACAAACGGCTGGTCGCATCGGTGTTGCCTATGCGGGGCAAGCTATTACCAATGCTTTTGATAACCGGGTGTTTGAAGGCCCCCGCCTACAAACCTTGCATATACAGTCCTCGCTAGACGGCGCACCTATGGCGCGCGTTTATGGTCGGGCGCGTATCGCCGGGCAGGTGATCTGGGCGGCACGGGTCAAGGAGATAGCGACCGAGGAAAAACGCGGTGGCAAGGGAGGCCCCAGTACGCGCACTTTTAGTTACACACTTAGTTTTGCGGTTGGTTTATGCCAAGGCGAAATTTTGGATGTTGGGCAAATATGGGCTAATGGTCAACCGCTCCCAACCAAGGATTTGAATACACGTCTCTATAAAGGCAGCGACGATCAATCCCCCGACCCGCTTATAGCAGAGATAGAAGGCACCAATGTGCCTGCTTTTCGCGGTACGGCTTATATGGTGTTTGAAGACATGCCGCTGGATGATTTTGGCACGCGTTTACCGCAGCTAAATTTCGAAATTATCCGTGCGCCAAAACGCACAAATAATGCGCCGCGCCTTGAAGACTTAGTACAGGGCGTCGATCTTATCCCAGGGTCTGGCGAATTTGCCTATGCCACTTCGATCACTGAGGAGCGTCTTGGCCCCGGTACCAGCCGTGCGGTAAATATGAACAATTTGACAGGCAAATCTGATATGGATGCTGCGTTGGATCAATTGCAGGCGCAATTGCCGAAGTGTGCACATATTACTTTGGTTGTGAGCTGGTTTGGGGACGATTTACGGCTAAATCATTGCCAACTTAGACCCGGTGTAGAGAGCCGCGACCGTATTGATATGCCGGGAAATTGGCACGTAGGGGGTGAAACTCGCGCCAATGCTTATTTGATTTCGCGACTTGATAATCGCCCAGTCTACGGCGGTACGCCTAGTGATGCATCTGTCATTGAGGCCGTGCGAGCGCTCAAATCGCGCGGGTTTTCTGTGACTTTGTATCCGTTTATATTAATGGATGTGCAAGGCGGCAACATTTTGCCAAACCCTTATGGTGGTATGAGCCAACCCATATTCCCGTGGCGAGGTCGAATCACTTGTGACCCTGCGCCGGGCGTAGCCGAGACTGTGGACAAGACCAGTGCGGCTGCCACTCAAGTTCAGGATTTTTTTGGTGCCAGCACGCCCAATGATTTTTCTATTGTGGGAGAGGCCGTGTCTTTTATTGGATCTGGCGAAAAATCTTACCGCCGTATGATCTTGCATTACGCGCACTTGATGCAGGTTGCAGGTGGGGTTGATGCGTTTATTATTGGTGCTGAAATGCGCGGGATGACAACAGTGCGCGGAGCAGGCAATAGCTATCCGGCTGTAACTGCGCTAAAGTCTCTTGCGGGTGATGTACGGACGGTATTAGGCGCAAGCACAAAACTCACTTATGCCGCCGATTGGACGGAATATTTTGGCCACCACCCCCAGGACGGCTCAAATGATGTCAATTTTCACCTCGACCCATTGTGGGCTGATAGCAATATAGATGCGGTTAGTATTGATGCCTATTTCCCATTGTCAGATTGGCGCGATACGCCAGAGCATCTGGATGGCCAAGTCTATAATAATATTTATGAACTTGATTACCTTTCGGCAAATATGGAGGGCGGCGAGGGGTATAATTGGTATTATGCCAATCCGGCTGATCGGGATACGCAAACTCGCACACCGATTACTGACGGCGCTTATAACAAGCCTTGGGTGTTTCGTTACAAGGATGTTAAAGGCTGGTGGGCTAACCCCCATTACGAGCGTGTCGGCGGTGTAGAGCAGCAAAACCCGACTGCCTGGATACCGCAATCCAAGCCGATTTGGTTTACCGAGCTTGGCTGTCCGGCTATCGACAAGGGTGCGAACCAACCCAATGTATTTTGGGATCCAAAGTCATCAGAAAGCTTTGCACCCTATTATTCAGCCGCCACCCGCGATGATTTAATCCAGCGACGTTATATTGAGGCTTTCCTTGCGTATTGGCAGGACAATAATAACAAAAATCCCGTGTCTGCGATTTACGGCGCACCTATGGTGGATTTGTCCCGTGCTCATATTTGGAGCTGGGATGCGCGGCCTTATCCTGATTTCCCCGCACGGCTGGATGTGTGGTCAGATGGTGAGAATTGGCAAACCGGACATTGGATTAGTGGCCGAACGGGCTTGGTTAGTCTGGCGGATATCGTTAGCGATATTAGTATGTCGAGCGGAGCCGCCGCGCCGGATGTATCATATGTGCTGGGCATGGTCAGCGGCTATGTGCTTGATCGCCCCATGAGTGCGCGGGCCGCGCTCACGCCTTTATCCCGGCTCTACGGGTTTGACTTGGTTGAGCGGGCAGGGGGGCTGAGTTTTGTCTCGCGAGGCACACAAACGGTGTTCGATATAGATGTGGATAAACTTGTGTTTAACCCAGAACGCAATTTGCTATCTATTACTCGCCAAGACGGGGAAACACGTCTGAAAGATGTGCGCATTAATTTCATCGACCAAGCCAAAGATTATCAAAGTGGCTTAGTGCTAGCTCGTGATTTGTTTGTTGAAACCGAGCGGGTCGCTGATATATCTGCGCCGCTGGTTTTGGATGCTGGGCAGGCAAAGGTTATCGCTACTTCAGTGCTTGAACAAGTGCATAGTGAAAACGTGTAGCTAGCACTCTAATTGTCCGTTTTATGTAGCACTTCATTTGTCCGGTTTATGGATTTCTTCTTTTGGGAGTTTTTCATGGGCTGGGCGGAGTGTTTACAGGAACGAAGAATGAGTAAATTTG
>JAKIUV010000047.1 GCA_021647375.1 Robiginitomaculum sp. | reverse complement strand
AATCGGTTTGCTAAAACACCCGTTTTGTGCACCAAAATGTGTATCGTTTTGTGTATCAATTTTTCAGTTTCTCCAGCTAAAGCATTGATATTATTAAATAAAAACGTCTGGGCGCACTCTGGCCCCGTGCGTCTATAACAAACCTCGACGATTCTGCCATAAAATAGTTGGCGTGTGCCCAGAGTCTTTGCCTGTTAGCTACCTATAATGTCTGAAATAGCCATGATTTCAGGGTATTTACAGGCATTTTTATTTTAGGGCTATACAAAAAATAACGCATAGTATAATAACATACTTAGAATTAGGTTTTAAGCTGGGTATTTATAGACATGCCCATCACCAATATAAAAACAGGGGACATCATGCCAAATTATTTCACTAATCACAAATCTATTGCATCAATGTTATCGTCGGCGGCCATGGGGCTTGCACTGACCGTTACGGGTGCTGGTTTCGCTGGAACTGCCTATGCGCAGAGCGAAGAGGGCGAATCCAAAGGCTTTGACGAAATTATCGTTACGGCGCGAAAGCGTGAGGAGAGCGTCGAAACTACGCCGATCGCGATTTCGGCCTTTACTGGGGATACGCTAGAGAAGCGCGGCGCGGCCAATATTGCTGATGTGTCGCAATTTGTACCCAATTTAAACATTACACCTAGTTCCTCAGGGAGTGGCAGTGGCAGTACCTCAACCATTTATATGCGCGGCGTTGGTCAGGTGGATTTTTTGATTACCACTGACCCGGGTGTTGGTCTTTATATCGACGGGGTCTATTACCCTCGCGCCACGGCGACAGTTATGGATTTGCTTGACCTTGAACGGGTTGAGGTATTGCGCGGCCCGCAAGGGACATTGTTTGGTAAAAACACCATTGGCGGTGCCATCAGCTTGATTTCCGCGAAGCCGAATGCAGATGGTGGGGGCGAGGTGCAATTACATGCTGGACAAAATAATTACTTTGAGGGCCGGGTGAGGATTGACGTACCGATTAGTGATACGCTAAATTCCCGGTTCTCGGCTTTGTATAAAACCAAAGACGGCTATACAGACCGAATTGCAACAGGCGAGCGTGAGGGCGATGAGCGCAGTTTTGCCGCCCGCGCCATGTTTGAGTGGACACCTACCGATGTGTTTACAGCCGATTTAGCAATTGATTATCAAAAACGTAATGCTAACAGCTCCGAAGGGGCGGTCTTACGATTTGATGCGAATGCGCCGCTTGCAACTCTCTGGGGTGCCTTGGTTGGTAGTGCGACTAATCCGCCGGTTGTTGCCAATACACACCCGCGTCAAAGTGGATCAACTGGCCCTAATGTAGACGATAATGAAACATTCGGCGTTGGCTTAACCATGGAATATGATTTTGGCTCTACCGTGCTTAAGTCCATCAGTGCCGTACGCACGCTGGAGGCCGAATTTGGCCGTGATGGTGATGGGACTGCCAATGCATATTTAGAGACTAGAAACAAGGTTGTGCAATCGCAATTTTCCCAAGAATTACAGTTGACAGGCAAAGGATTTGGCGACAGGCTTGATTGGGTCGGCGGGGTTTATTATTTTAATGAACTGGCTAAAGACACTAATGATGTGCGGCTAGCTGGCGGATTATTTAATGCGCTTGAAGCTCTGCCTGGGGCCTTTATACCCCTAACAGGGACTTCGGTTTGTCCAGGGCCGTTCCCGCCAAATGTATGTGCAGGCGGTGCGGGAAACCCGTTCAACGGGGCACTTGATCTGGATTTTGATATTTATAACAAGCTAGATGCTGTAAGCTATGCGGTTTACGGGAGCGGCACATTTGCACTAACCGATCAACTTAATTTGACCGGGGGATTGCGCTATACCGATGAAAATAAAGAATATTTCCTATCTCACTGGCGTGTGAACTCCAACACAACGATTATTCCGCCGACGACTGTATCCGATAGCTGGAGTGCTTGGTCGCCCAAGGTTAGCCTTGATTATCAGACCAGTGAAAACACGCTTTTATACGCGTCTTTATCACGCGGATTTAAAAGCGGTAGCTTTAATGGCCGTCCAACAACCCAAGGTGAAGTTGACAGCTTTGATCCGGAATTTGTCTGGTCTTATGAAGCGGGTATCAAAACCAGCTTTGCGGACAGGCGGGTGCTTCTAAGCGCTGCTGCCTTCATCTATGACTATCAGGATATGCAGCTAACCTCTACACGGGCTGATGCCACGGGGAATTTGCTGCTGGTAACTGAAAATGCAGGTTCGGCTAATGTCAAAGGCATTGAAGTCGAAATGCGCGCCATGGTTACGGATAATTTCGTTGTTGACGCCAGCATTGGTCTTTTAGATGCCAAGTACGGTGAACTTAACCCAGGTGCGACGGTCACGGCTGATTTGCGGCTGATGCGCACACCTGAATTTACGATGTATCTCGGCGGTGAGTACACATTCGATATGTCGGACAATTTTGATTTGACCTTGCGTGCTGATTATTCTTATCAAAGTAGCCAAGCCCTTGACCCGGCCAACGTCCCTGACTTGCTCCAAGACGGTTATGGTCTGCTCGGCGGACGTATCACCTTGGCGCCCAAAGGCGCGAATTGGGAAGTGGCCTTATACGGCAAGAACCTGACCGACGAGTTATATTTGGTTGGCGGCGGTGATACTCTGGACAGCTTCGGCACAGTAGAGGGCTATTACGGTCTACCGTCTGAATGGGGCATAGCAACAAAACTTAAATTCTAGATACTATACAATGGCAAATGCAATAACACCAATCCTGCTACCCAAATGGGGTATGGATATGGCAGAAGGCAAAATTGGCGACTGGCTTGTTTCCGAAGGGGAACAAGTCACACCCGGTTCCGAAATTTTGGAAATTGAGTCGGAGAAAGTCACCAATGTACTTGAAACCACAGCCACAGGGGTGCTTAGGCGTCAGCTTGTAAATCACGGGGAAACGCATCCCGTCGGGACTTTGCTCGGCGTTATAGCGGACGCAAATGTATCTGATGACAACCTCTCGGAATTTATTTCCGGCTATGAAATTAAGGAGGAGGCGCTATTAGACGTCGCTAGCCCAGCTCTTGAGTTGATTGACGATATAGCCGAAATTGATGGTCGGAAACTTCATTACACCTCAGCTGGAACCGACGGTAATACTGTAGTCTTAATACATGGTTTTGGCGGCAATCTGTCCTCATGGGGCGGGCTGCAAATGGCATTAGCGTCGTCCTACCGTGTTGTTAGTGTTGAATTGCCGGGCCACGGAACATCATCCAAACAGATAGACGGCGGTACAAGTCTGGATTTTGCCCGCTTGCTGCTGGCATTTTTAGACGAGCTGAAAATCGGTGAAGTTAGCTTGGTCGGACACTCTTTTGGGGGAAGTATTGCTGCACAAATGGCCAAAATTGAATCTAGTCGCATTAAAAGCCTGACCCTGATAAGCAATTATGGTTTGGGTACGAAAGTGGACATAAATTATGTAGACGAATTTCTAGCAGCCTCACGACGAAAAGGCGTTAAGCTTGCGCTTAAAAAACTGTTTGTGGACGGTACTACCATAAGCAGCGACATGATTGAAAGCGTCTTACGCTTAAAACGGATTGAGGGTGCTGATCAGGCTTTACGCATAATCGCAGACAAAATTCGAGATGAGCAACCTAAAAAAGCCAGTGTTGATCTACCCTCTGTTCCCACCCAAATCATCATTGGCAAGGCGGATGAGATTATTGAGTTTGACGATTCGCTTTTTGACAACATAGATAACGTTGCGCTTATTGAAGACGCAGCCCATATGCCGCAATTGGAGAAAGCGGCACAAATAGAAACCCTTATAAAAGAATTTCTTGAGCAGCACCAAGAATACGAAACACTACAAGCGTAGTTATTATGGATTTCAACCTTACCACCACTGATGCGGAGCAAAAATTCCGCAGCGAGCTTGGCGCTTTCCTAGACCGGGAATTGACGCCAGAGATATGCCGTCAGCATTCTATGGATTTGGGACTAGGGCCTGAAGCTCGCGCCTTTGCCCTCAAGCTGGGCGCTACAGGCTGGCTGGGTCGTGGCTGGCCCAAGAAATATGGCGGTAGTGGCGGCACCGTGGTTGACGAATATATCATGGTACAGGAATTTGCCCGCCGCGAAGCTATTGTACCAAATATTGTTGCGCGGTTTATGTGCGGGCCAGTTATGCTCCGTAATGGTAGCGAAGATATGAAAGCCGAGTTTTTGCCCCGCATCGCAAGCGGCGAGATAGAATTTAGCCTAGGCTATACCGAACCTTCATCCGGGTCTGATTTGGCATCCATGCGCATGAAGGCGGTGGACGACGGAGATAGCTTTGTTATAAGTGGGCAGAAAATATTTAACACCCAATCCCATTTCGCCGACTATCATTGGTTAGCCGTGCGCACAAACCCGGACGCGCCACGCCATCACGGTATCAGCCTGTTTGTGGTCGATCAGCGCGCACCGGGCATCACAATCCGCCCCATAGAAACCTTGGGCGGTGAGCGCACGAACGAAGTTTTTTACGATGAAGTGCGTGTGCCGAAAACCAGGCTTGTTGGCGAGCTTAATAAAGGTTTTTACTATATGGCCGAAGCGCTTGGCTATGAACGTCTCATGTTATTTCAGTCCGTCCGCTTGATACCGCCTTTCAAGCGCTTGCTTGAATATACAAAAACGACCAAACGCGGCGGACGCTTGCTGGCCGACAATCCCGATGTGCAGCGGCATTTGGCGCAAATGGCAACTGAGATCAAAGTGGCACAGGCTTTGGAAGACAGAGCCTTTGCCTTACTCAAGAACGGCGATCCGCTTGATCATGAAGCGTCTTTGCTCAAGCTATTCGGTAGTGCCATGCGCCAACGCTTCGCCGACCACGCTTTGGATATTTTAGGGCCTTTGGGGCGTCTCGAAGAAGGTGCAGACGGGGCACCGCTTGGCGGTGAAATGGCAAAATTGGCCAAGACGGTTGTTGTTGACACCATTGGCGGCGGTACCAGCGAAATACTCAAAACCGTTGTGGCAACACGCGGTATGGGTCTGCCCCGTTAACTCTGATGAAGAAAGGAAGTATGCATTATGGATATTGAATTTTCTGAACAGCAATCTTTGATTCAAAACAGTGCGCGTAACTATCTCGCGGCGACTTTTAACGCGCAAATGCTCAGGGATTTTCGCTTAGGCTCACAAGTAGACGCAGAAAAAATCTGGCAGGAAATGGCCGACCTAGGCTTTATGGGGATTGCGGTGCCTGAGGAATATGACGGGTTTGGCGGAAATTTTGCCGACCTTTTGGTACTACTTGAAGAAATGGGGCGGGTGACATTGCCAGGGCCGTTTTTCTCTACCGTAGTTTATGCTACAGAAGTTTTAAAAGCACTCGATAAGCAAAACATCAATAGCGTTATTCTGCCGGCTATAGCGTCCGGCGCGATAACGCTGGCGCTTGTTATGGGTGATGAAGGCAATATTTTTGATGTAGCAGGTTTGAGCCTTACAGCGCAGCCCGACAAGGATGGGTATATTTTAAATGGTGTTGGCCAATTCATACCAAATGGATATGAATCTGATTATGTCATATGTGCTGCGCATATAGGGAGCGCAAAAACCCAAAAAAATGACACTGGGATTTTTTGTATAGCCGTAGATGTACCGGGTCTGGAGCGGAAGCCATTAAATAGCATGAACGGCTTATGCGTGGCAAAACTTACATTTGATAATGTTCATATATGTCGAGATGATTTAATCGCCCAAGGATCAGACACATGGCCCGCCTTAGAGCAAGCCATGTTTAGAACTGCCGTGGCGAAATGCGCGGAAATGGTCGGTGCCTGTGCGCGTATTGTCGAAATCGTCGTCGAACATGCCAAAGAGCGGCGGCAATTTGGCAAGCCGATTGGCAGTTTTCAGGCAATCCAGCACCACTGTGCCGATATGTTGACAGATTTGGATAGTGCGCGCTGGATGATGTATAAAACAGGTTGGCTTATTGATGAGGGCAAAGCATCAAGAAGCGACATGGCCATGACCAAGGTCTGGTGTAATCAGGCGTGCCGTCGTATTTTGGCTAAAGGGCATCAGGTCATGGGCGGGATTGGCTATTGCGAGGAACACGACATGCCGTTGTTTTACCGTTATATCCGTATGGCTGAGGCGGCAATGGGGACGAGCGATGATCACCTCACTATTGTCGCGGAGGATTTGCTATGGGAAACTTTCGCCTAAATTAAAGGATAAAAATGTCTGCTTTGGATCATATTTTCGACATTAAAGGCAAGGTTGCCATCATTACAGGCGGTGCTACTGGTATTGGATTTGGTATCGCCGAAGCTTACGCCGAGGCGGGAGCGCATATTGTTATTTGTTCACGCCGGCTTGATCGCTGTGAAAATGCGGCGCAAGAACTTGCCCGTTACGGCACGCAAACTCTTGCCTTGCAGTGTGATGTTAGCGACCCTGATAGTGTGGCCACAATGGTCGGCGCGGTTATAGAGAAATTTGGCCGTATAGATATTCTTGTTAACAATGCTGGTGTGACGGGCGCAGCAAAGACTTTCAAAGACATTAGTTTTGACGAGTGGAACAAAACCCTGTCGATCAATATGAGCGGTATTTTTATTTGCTCAAAATTTATCGCGCCCCATATGATCGCTGGTGGCGGTGGCAAAATTATCAATATCGCCTCTGTAGCTTTCTTTAAACCCCTACCAAAAAGCGCCGATTATTGCGCCAGCAAAGGCGGGGTGGTTCTACTCACCCGTTCAATGGCTCTGGATCTGATCCACGACAATATCAATGTCAATGTCATCTGCCCCGGTTTTTTTGCCTCGGAGCTAAATGCGGCAATGTTGGAAAAAATAGAGGCTCAAGCCCAAACTCGCGTACCCGCTGGGCGCATCGCTAAGGGCGCGGACATAAAAGGTGCGGCTCTCTTGCTGGCATCCCCTGCAAGCGATTATATGGTAGGCACCGAAATCGTGGTAGACGGTGGTGTGCGCCTGCGCTGATAAGCGCACTTATTTCCCTTTCCATACGGGGGCGCGTTTTTCCAAAAATGCGCGCATACCCTCGCGGGCGTCCTGGGTTGTACCGAGCAAAAGCGCGGCATATTGGCAATAATCTATCGCGCCTTCCAGCGGCATGTTTTCCGAATTTACAATGGTTCGTTTTATAGTGGATATAGCCAGGGGGGCTTTGGCGCAAATTTTCCGGGCAAGCTGGTGAGATGCGTCCAAGACTTTTTCTTGTGTTGTGACTTTGCCAACAAGGCCAATCCTGAACGCTTCATCGGCGCTTATCGGTTCCCCGGTCATTTCCATCAAAAATGCTCGTTCCCTACCAATGATGCGGGGTAGCCGTGCCGTGCCGCCCGCGCCGGGAATAACGCCTAGGCCTGCTTCGGGCAGGCCTAGTTTGGCAGTATCCGCCATAATGCGCATATCGCAAGCAAGCGCCAGTTCAAGCCCGCCGCCGTAAGCTGCGCCGTTTATAGCGGCAATCACGGGGATGCTTAACCGCTCCAACCGAAGCCCGATTTTAGTGAGCAGGTCGTGCAGGTGAAAAAATTTATAGGGTTGCTCAAGGCCTTTGTCGATCATGGAGATGTCGCCGCCTGCAATAAAACTTTTCCCGACCCCAGTCAGGATAAGAGCGCGTAGATCGGCGTTGCTTTCAATGTGCGTCAGAGTATCGCCAAGCTCTCCAATCATAGTTTCATCAATGGCGTTGTGGGCTTTGGGGCGGTTAAAAGTTAATACGCCGACATGGTCGTTAACAATGTAATCTAGGGTTTTCATGAGCGTTAAACCATTCCCGGCGTGACCAGTATTTTGCAATGCTGGTGGCCTTTCGAGCCAGTTAATGCCTCAAACCCTTTGGCCACAATATCGTCCAGAGATATTTTTGCGGAGGTCATAATCGGGTCACAGCGGACTTTGCCGCTGGCGATAAAATCCAGAGCGGTTTGGAACTGGTCATTGACATAGCCTTGGCTGGCGATGATGGTTTTTTCGCGCATGAACAGATTATAAAATGGAAATTCCACAGGCTCGCTCGGGACGCCCATTTGCAAAATCGTGCTGCCGCGCCCGGAGAGGCTATCGGCCAGCAACAAAGCCGAAGCATTGCCTGCGCATTCAAATACAATATCGGCGCGGCGTCCCTCTGTTAGGCTGGCGATGAGCTTTCCCGGATTGCCTTCGCGCGGATCAAAACTGGCCGTTGCCCCCAATTCTTCGGCAAGCTTGCGGCGGCGCTCCACGGTTTCAAATACGAACACCCGCGACGCCCCGCAGGCCAGAGCCGTCTGCATGGTCAAAAGACCAATTGGCCCCGCCCCCAGCACCACGACCGTCGCACCCGCGACCATGCCGCTACGCTCTACGCCCCGCACCGCGCAGGCCAGAGGCTCGGCATAAGTTGCCTGCTCAAAGGAAACATGATCTGGTAATTTGTACAGGCAATCCCCCCGCACCACAGCATATTCGGCAAATGCACCATTAGAAGACGCGCCTAATGTCGCCAAAACTACGCACTGGATAAACCGGCCTTGGCGGCAATAATGACATTGGTAGCACGGCAGAGTGGGCCGCACGACAACCCGGTCGCCGGGCGCAAACCCAGTTATGTCTTCGCCGATCTCAGTGATTTCCCCGGAAAATTCGTGGCCGCCCGTGACGGGTGCAGACATGCCCGTCTGCGGATGCGGTTTGGTTGGCACCATTTGCGGGCCGCTGCGGTATTCTTGAATGTCAGAGCCGCAAATGCCGCACCATTTAACCTTGACCTTTGCTTCACCCGGCCCTGGACTGGGTTCAGCTAAAGTTTCGATGCGAAAGTCCTTTTGCTTATAATACCGTAATGCTTTCATGAGTTTCTCCGGGCGTTTTATATATTTGTTGTAGCTATGGCATTGAATTATACTATAAAGTATAATTCAATGCCATAGCTAATATAATTCATATGAAAGAGTATATTCAGAATGTTTACGGTATAGACGAAGCCGTAATATTTGCCTATGAGGTGAACAAGGAAATCTTGGAGGAAACGGTAAATATGGCGCAGAGCAAAACCAAACCAAAAGCAAAATCTATCAAGGGGCGCGGCGCCAAGAACGGCATTCGCAACAAGCTTTTCGACTTTAAGCGCGAGCAGATATTAGAGGTTTCCGCACGTCTTTTTTACCATCGGGGTTTTCGGGCAACAACACTGGACGTCATTGCCGAAGAACTGGGCGTGACCAAGCCGTTTATTTATTATCATTTCGAGAACAAGCGGGATATTTTATTGCACCTGCTTGAGCGGACTATGGGAAAATCCCATGATGTTTTTGCCGGGGTTGATGTTGAGAGCGGCACTCCCGCAGAAATCCTCAAGGATCTGGTTAAGCGGTTTACACTTGTGGTTATTGAAACCCGTGTCAGCACGGCCATGTTCTGGCGCGATGAAAAAGATCTGCCACTTGATCGTAAGGACAAGATCAGGGAAATGAAGCGTGATGTGGATAACAAGCTTACCCGCGTGATAGAGCGCGGCATTGAAAATGGGAGCTTTGATGTAAAAGACCCAAAGATGGCCAGCCTTTGCGTGGCCGGCATGGTGACATGGACATACACCTGGTATCAGGCCGATGGCCGTAGCACGCCGGACGAAATTGCCGAGCGCATGACAGAATATGTTCTCAATATGGTCGGAATACGAAAATAGTGAAACGGTTGGATAACAAAATTGCGCTGATAACGGGTGCAGGGTCAGGTATTGGCCTGGCCACGGCGCAGATAATGGCGTCCCACGGCGCGGCGATTATCGTCACGGACATTAACGGCGAAGCTGCCCAAGAAACGGCGCAAGAATTAGGCAATGGAACGCTGGCCTTCCAGCACGATGTCAGCTGTGAAACCGATTGGGAACGCGTTAAAGAAGCCGTGCTGGCCAAACATGGGCGCATTGATGTTTTGGTCAATAATGCAGGCACGAGCGGCCCGCAAGCTCCCCAAGACCCGGAATTTGCCAGCCTTGAAACCTGGGACAAAACCAACCGCGTTAATTTGGACGGCGTGGTTTTGGGATGCCGCACGGCGATCTCTATGATGAAAGAAAACGGCAGCGGCGCTATTGTCAATATTTCGTCCCTCGCTGCCAATATGGCAACGCCGGACTTTGCGCCCTACGGTGCGGGCAAAGCCGCCGTGCGCCAGTTCAGCAAATCCGTGGCCCTGTACTGTGCCCGCAAAGGCTATAAAATCCGCTGTAACAGCGTCCTGCCGGGCTTTATCGAAACCCCTATGGGCCAAGAAGCCCTGGAAGGTTCCATCAGCGGCAAGAAAACCGACCCGACCATCATGGCGGAGCGCATAAAAAAGTCCATCCCCCTACGCATATTCGGTAGCCCAAAAGACATAGCCTACGCCGTGCTATACTTGGCCTCAGACGAAGCTAGATTTATAACAGGCACAGACATCATAGTGGACGGCGGCGTCTCTGCGAAATAGGCAACCGCTACTACGTGAGTTATTCTACTTGTGTATAATTATCAATATACACACCACCACAGGATTTGGAGAACCACATGCCAAACTATAGAATTCTTAGTAGCGCCGTAGCTATTTTAGCCCTATCGCTTTCGTTTTTACTGGCCTTCATTCCCCAATTTATTTTTTGGTTGTTCAGTGTCACCGGAAATGATGCTGCATATTTTATATCAAGGCGCGCGGCCATTATGTTTCTTGGTATATCTATATTGGCTTGGTTTGGCCGTAATTCTGGTGACACGAAACTGCGCCGAGCCGTTTGTCTGGGGATGGGGGTTATGATGAGCGGCCTCGCAATCCTTGGAATTGGTGAATTTTTCCGTGGCTATGTCGGCCCCGGAATATTCTTGGCTGTTACCGCAGAAATTATGTTTGGGGTCTCATATTTATATCTTTGGAAAAGCACTTCTAAATCATAGAAATGCCAACACAAAAACCACGCCCCCCAAAACAAAAAGCTCAAAATATAATGATAAAACCCCTCCTAACAAATCGCAATTGGGTTGGCGGTCATTTGGGTTGCGCCTACGAATTTTGGTAGGCCTAGAACGAACATGAACTCGTTTACCTTGTCGCGGGCCAGGTCTTCCAGCATGACATTTTGCAGGTGGTAGACACCGTTAATGGCTAGGTCTAGCTGGTGGACGGGAATGAAATCGTCTGCGTCTTCGGCGGGCATGACTTCGGTGGAATATTGGTCAACGCCAATAATAACCACTTCGGCGTCCGCAAGATATTGCGCGCCTTCTTTGCCAAGGCCTGGTACGGGGCCGATAAATTTTTCGGGCGCGGTGTCGATGGTTGTGATCCAGCCCGTGCGCAGCATCACTACATCGCCCGAGCGAATTTCCACGCCTTGGCGTTCCATAGCGGCCTTTATGTCGGCGGAGGTGATAACGTCGCCCGGCTCCATAACATCAACGCCGCGCAGGGCGGCTATGTCGAGAAACACGCCGCGCGTCACGATAGGCGGAATGGTTTCGGTGCCAAATTTCTTGACGCCCGTATGGTCGTAAACTTCTTCGTGGGGGGTGCCGTTATAGAATTTATGGTCGATAGCAATATGGGCAAGCCCGTCAAAATGCGTGCCCATACCGGGCCAGACGGTGAAAAACTCGTCAATGCCCCCGGCTTTGTTTTGGCCCCATGTGGCGCCGCCATATTGGCCGGGCGAGACGATATTCATCTGAAAACTGCGCGGCGGATAGGCCGGGGTTTTGGGTCCCGTCGGGACGGCGAGGGAATAGCTTGTGCCGCTTTTAATCAAAGACGTGGCTTCGATGATTTTTTCGGGCTTTAGAAAATTAAGCGCACCTATTTCATCATCTGCGCCGAAACGTGATGGATACCAGCTATCCCCAAGACTTCCTGTTGATTTTTTAGACATAATATTCCCCTTTGTTTTTGATCTGTTTTTTGATTTATTTCTCAAGTTCGACGATGGAAGCCAGCGCCATATCCGATAGTTTCTGCCAACGCTCTATACTATAGCTTTCTTCCATCAGGCCGGCGGTCATACCGACAAAGGTCATGTCGCGTACCGGGTCAATCCAAAACACCATAGAGCCAACACCCGCATGGCCGTAAGTGCGCGGACTAGCCAAATGCCCATAATATTGCGGAAATATCCCTTCGCCGCGCAAGTAAAACCCAAGGCCTAAATAAGCCGGAAAGTCGTCCCAGTTTCTAAACTCGCGGGCAAACGCCCAAGCATCATTGCTTTGTTGTCCGGTCTGGTTACGGGTGGCTAGGTCAATGGTCACAGGCGATAAAATCCGCTTGCCGTCTATCTCGCCGCCGCGCCGCAGCATTTCCGCAAAACGGAAATAATCGCTGGCGGTCGAGAATGCACCAGCAGCGGGTATTTCCGCCTTTTCGTCCAGAAGGTCGTTGAAGCTTTCGAGCATGACAGGCGGCATCAAGCCCTCTGTCCAGCCTCTTGTCCTGATTGGAACTTGGCGATCTGCTAGATCAGGCCGCGCTCCCAAAGATGTGTCCTTCATGCCGATGGGGTCCATGATTTCGGACTGTAATATGTCCCGGTAAGCCCGCTTGCCGCCGTCGATCCTGCGCACAACTTCGGCCAGAACGGAATGGGACGTCACCGGGCTATAGCTGACCAGCTTGCCAGGTGGGGACTGTAGCGGCAGCATACAAAGTGTTTGCACGGTAGCTTCAAGATTAGGATAAACCTCCAAAGGAATTGGCGGCATTCCGCCCATGCCGCCTTTATGGCCAAGCAAATCGCCAACCGTAACGCGGCCCTTGGCGAGCATACCAAATTCAGGAATAATGTCGGCAATGCGGGTGCTAAGCTGTAAATCGCCGCGCTCAAGCCGAGATAATATCAAGGTGGCAGCCAGCGGCTTGGTCAAAGACATAACCGCAAATACATCATCCTTTTTGGCGGCACGTCCTGCGGCTTTATCGGTTTGGCCTATGGCCTCGTGCATGACGACTTTGCCGTGGCGGGCTACAATAATCACCGCCCCGTCATATGTTTCTTTGTCAATGTCGGCCTGAATAACTTTAGAAAGATTATTAAGGCGATCTCCGTCAACCCCTACAATTTCCGGATCAACAACGTCCATACTGTGAATGCCCATAAACTAATCTCCCAAATAAAACATAAAAATACTGTATTGTATAAAATAATACTATATAGTATATTTTATACAGCTACAATAGAATAATTTATCTTGCGAGTTCATCTTAGAGGGAGACGCCAACATGGACAAGACAATGAAAGCCACAACAATATCGCAGACGGGATCTGCGGACGTTCTTGAATATTCGGACATGCCAATCCCTGCCGTTCCGCCGGGCTGTGTTCTCGTGAAAGTATCATTTGCGGGTCTTAGCTTTGGCGATATTATGATACGCGGCGGTGCCTATCCTGACATGCCGCCCATGCCCTATATACCCGGCTTTGAAGCCTGCGGTACGGTTGTGCAGACGGGCGAGGGTGTGGACGCCGCACTATCGGGCCAGCGGGTTGCCGTGTCGGCCATGAATACCCAGGCCGAATATATTGTCGCGCCCGCCGCCTTTATCGCGCCCGCGCCGGACGGTGTTTCGGACGAAATGGTCGCCGCCGTCCCTGCCAATTATATGACGGCGCTAAAAATTATGGACGATATTGCGCAAGCGAAATCCGGCGAAACGGTTCTTATACATGCGGCGGCTGGCGGGGTTGGGGTTGCGCTGTTGCAACTGGCCAAATTGCGCGGGCTGAAAACCATTGGTATTGCGGGCGGAGCCGATAAATGCGCCTTCGCGTTGGAGCAAGGCGCAGGCACAGCCATTGACTATTTGTCGGAAGATGTGCCCGCGCGCGTAAAAGAAATAACCGAAGGCAAGGGCGTTGACATTAGTTTTAATTCCGTATGTGGCGATACCCTGATGGGCGACCTTGATGTCCTGAACCCTTATGGACGTTTGGTTGTTTACGGCATGGCCGCAGGGCCGCCGCCGCCCGCATTTTTCATGACATTTTTATCGAAGTTTTCTGATAGTATCAGCCTGCATATGTTTAGTTTTAAAACTGTGGCCTTTAATTACCCAGCCGAGGTTGGTGCATTATTGCGCAAGCTTATGGGCTTGCTGGCCGAGGGGAAAATCGCGCCGCCTATTTTCAAAATCTTTGATCTGAAAGACGCGGCCAAAGCCCATGAACTCATGGAGTCCAGAAAAATCATGGGTAAAGTGGTCTTTAAAGTTAATTCCTAAATAAGATAGGCAGACAAATATGAGTATCAAAGCATCGGATTGGGTTGCCCATTATGCGGATCGTCACGGCGAAAAAACCGCCTGTGTTGACGTGGATTGCAAGATAAGCCTGAGCTACAAAGAAATGGACGAGCGGGCTTGCCGTTTGGCGTCTTATTTAACCAAAAATTGCGGCCTTGAAAAGGGTGACCGCTTGGCCATCCTTGCCTATAATTCCGCAGATTTTCTGGTTGTGCAGCAAGTCTGTGTGAAAACTGGAGCTATTTTATTGCCACTGAATTGGCGGTTAACCGCGCCGGAAATCGCCTATCAGGCCGACAATGCCGAACCGAAAATTTTAATCTATGGCGACGAATTTGCAGACATTGCTAAACAAGTCGCCGCCGAGAAAAATATTGCCCACACCATAGAATGGAAACCCGACACCCCTGACAGCGAATTTGAGCGGGCGGTTCAATCCGGCGACCCGGATTTCAGTCCCGTCCATGTCACCCTGGATGACCCGTGGGCAATTATGTACACGTCCGGCACCACCGGGTTTCCCAAAGGTGCAATCCTGACCCACGGCATGTCACTGTTTAATGCCGTAAGCTACGGCATCGTCAATCATATCTCCAGCGCTACGGTCAATTTGTGTTTCTTGCCTTTGTTCCATACGGGCGGGCTAAACAACTGCATCAACCCGGTGTTTCATCAAGGCGGCACTGTGGTGCTGTGTCGTCAATTCGACCCCGGCGCTACGCTCGGCCTTATCTCCGACCCGAAGCTGGCCATCACCAATGTTATGGGGGTTCCGGCAATTTTCTTGATGCTCAGCCAGCACCCGGATTTTGACAAAACCGATTTTTCCCGCCTAGTCAATGCGCCCGTAGGTGGCGCACCCGTCCCGATTAGTATGCATAAATTATGGCGCGGGCGCGGTGTAGCCTTGCAAGAAGGCTACGGCTTAACCGAAGGCGGCCCGGCGGTTATCATCAGCGAAATAGACCAACCATTGGACAAAGCGGGCGCGGCGGGCAAGCCCGTCCTGCACGGCGAATTACGCTTGGTAGACCCGGACGGCAAAGATGTCGCAAACGGAGAAGTTGGCGAAATATGGATAAAAGGGCCAGCGGTAACACCGGGCTATTGGAACAATCCAGATGCCAATAAAAATGCATTTATTGACGGCTGGTTTTGCACGGGCGACGCGGCATATCGGGACAAAGACGGTTATTACTATATCGTTGATAGGTGGAAGGACATGTATATTTCCGGCGGCGAAAATGTCTATCCGGCAGAAATTGAAAATGCCCTGTACGAAATAACCCAAATCGCCGAAGTGGCCGTCATCGGCATCGCCGAAGAAAAATGGGGCGAGGTCGGCTGCGCCGCAATAGTCGTAAAGCCCGGCGAAACCCTAAGCGAAAAGCAAGTATTGGAACATTGCGCAGGCCGCCTGGCCCGTTTCAAAATTCCGAAAAAACTGGTTTTCCTCGACGCCTTACCCCGCAACGCCATGAACAAAGTCCTAAAAGAAGATTTGCGCGAACAATTGGGCGTTGGTGAATTGATTAAGAAATAAGAGAAATAAAATGAACAACAATCAATCACAGCTTTTATGGGCTTACAGCACCATGCAGACCATACGTGCGTTTGAAGAACGAATGCATGAGGTATTTACCACCGGGGAAGTGCCGGGCTTTGTGCATCTTTATGCTGGGCAGGAAGCGTGCGCGGTTGGGGTTTGTGCTAATTTGACCGACGCGGATTATTTCCACATCACCCACCGCGCCCACGGCCCGGCCATAGCGCGTGGTGCCGATGTAACGGCGGTAGCCCTTGAAATTTACTGCCGGGCGGGTGGTTTGTGTCGGGGGCGGGGCGGCTCGGCACATTTACATGACGTCACCAAGAAAATTATCGGTGCCAATAGCGGCGTGGGTAGCGGCGCGGCTTTGGCGTGCGGCAGTGCGCTGGCGACACGCCACCGGGGCGACGACGGTATTGCTGTGGCGCTTATTGGCGAGGGCGGGGCTAATCAGGGCGTGGTTAGCGAGGCTCTCAATTTGGCGTCTGTATGGAAACTGCCCGTGGTTTTCGTGTTTGAAAACAATGGTTACGCAGAAGCGACCAGCGCAGATTACGCTATTGCGGGGGGCAATCTGTCGGCGCGGGCATCCGGCTTTGCCATGCCAGAGGACATTGTAGACGGTAGCGATTATTTCGCCGTATCCGCATCATTTGCCAAAGCCGCCGAGCGTGCCCGCGCAGGGGGCGGCCCCAGCTTTCTCGAAGTGCGTAATCTGCGTATGTTTGGCCATTATGAAGGTGATGCCCAGAAATACCGCCCGCCCGGAGAGGTGGCTGACTACCGCGAAAACAAAGATTGTTTGAAGTTGTTTCGCGACAAAGTCACGTCGGAGAACTGGCTGGATAAGGCTGAATTAGACAAAATAGACAAGGACGTAGCCAAACTGATTGATGCAGCTTACGAGACGGCGCGAAACGCGCCGCTTCCTGATCCCGAAGAACTAATACATTCCGTATTTGCGACCGAGTGTTAGGAGGCAGCTATGGGTGAGAAAAGCTACCGTAATGCCATTCGCGAAACCCTGTACCAGGAAATGGGTCGCGACCCGGACATAATCCTGATCGGCGAAGATGTTGCTGGCGGCGCTCAAAGCGAGGGCACGAAAAAAGGAGGCGAAGAAGATGCTTGGGGCGGGCCTATGGGCGTGACCAAAGGATTGATCGGCGAGTACGGCAAGCAAAGAGTGCTGGACGCCCCCATTAGCGAGGCCGCATTTATCGGCGCAGCCATCGGCGCGGCGGCGGCGGGCCTGCGCCCCATTACAGAGCTGATGTTCAATGATTTCCTCGGCGTGTGCTGTGACCAGATTATCAATCAGGCGGCAAAATATCATTATATGTTCGGCGGACAGGACACCATCCCTCTGACCGTGCGTACCACTATGGGCGCAGGCCTACGAATTTCGGCCCAACATTCGCAGTCATTACATTCTATATTCACCCATTTTGCTGGGCTAAAAGTCGCGCTTCCCTCCACCCCCTATGAAGCCAAGGGGCTTTTGACCACAGCCATTCGCGATAATGATCCAGTGATTTTTTGCGAGCATAAAATGCTGTACAGAATGCGCGAAGATGTGCCGGACGAATCCTATGCCATTCCGTTCGGCGAAGCGCGGTTTGTTATGGACGGGGAAGATGTCACTATTGTTGCGTTTTCGCGCATGGTACATGTGGCCACGGACGCCGCCAAAATACTGGCCAAGCAGGGCATTAAATGCACAGTCATAGATCCGCGCACCACGGTGCCGCTAGATACGGAATCGATTTTTGACAGTGTGGACGAAACGGGGCGTTTGGTAATCGTTGACGAGGGCGGCCCGCGCTGCGGCATAGCGTCGGATATTTCGGCCATGGTCGCGGACGAAGTTTTCCACGCCCTCAAAGCCCCAATAAAATGCGTTACTCCGCCCTATGCCCTAATCCCGGCAGCGCCAAACCTAGAAGACCTCTACGTTCCGGACGCCGCCAAAGTCGTAGCGGCTGTTCTGGGTATTATGGACGCTTAAACTTATATGATTTTTCAGAAGCCCCTCATTTATGGAAAAAGCATTCACTGATTGCATTTCAAGAATAAAGATCAGGGGTTGCCCCAGAGCGGCGTCTTATAGCCAATCCACTTATTTATGATTCAAATTGGGTGTTTTGTGAAGAGTTGCTCGATTGAGCATCGGTGTTTTTTGTAGATGCTTTTTGCTTGGACTTGTCACGGTTTAGTTCCGGGTTGACTACTCATTTAGGCTGCCTTGCGTTCGAAGGCAATGGGTGACATTCCGCCTAGGGTGGAATGTCGTCGTTTCGGATTATAGAATCCATTGATGTATTTGAACAGGGCGATATGTGCCTGTTTTCGTGTGTGCCAGATGTTCCTCCAAATCATCTCGGCTTTGATGGTTTTCCAAGAGGGAGGCTTCGCACTAAAGAATGTTTCTACAACAGCATTATCGTAGCAATTACCTTTGCCGCTCATCGAGACTTTGAATCCATGTTTTTTGAGCAGTTTCTGGTAATCGTGTGAACAATATTGGGAGCCGCGATCGCTGTGATGAATACAGCCCTTAGCGGGGCGACGCAGAGCGATCCCCATGTCCAAAGCGCGGATAGCCAAGTCGCGTTTTATGCGGTTGCTGACAGCCCAGCCAACGATACGCCTAGAATATAAGTCCATAACGACAGCCAGGTACAGCCATCCTTCCCGGGTCCAGATATAGGATATATCTACAGACCATTTCTGGTTGGCACGCTTGGCGGTGAAGTTCCTGTCTAGTAGGTTAGGAGCAATAGCATATCCGTGCTTGCTGTTAGTTGTTGCCTTGTATTTACGGGTTCTGACGACCTTTATATCGTTGTCACGCATCAAACGACCAACACGGCGATGTCCGACTGCAAAGCCCAAGTCCCTTAGCTCTTCAGTCATACGTGGACGACCGTATGAGCCAAGGCTAAGCCTATGTTCTTCTCTGATATGCGCTAATAAGACCATATCATCACGTTGCCGCTGGCTAATTAGGCGGCTCCGTCAAGCCCTAAATCCACGCGATGTAACGCCAAACATCTGGCACAATCGTTTGGTCGGAACATCACCGCCATGCTGCTCGATAAAGGTAAACCGTTTCATTTTTGCCTCGCGCCCTGAGCGAAGCGAGGAAGTGCTTTGGGGTGCGAAAAATTGGGTGGCTTTTTTTAGGATGTCCCTCTCCTCCTTGAGGAGCCGGTTCTCCTTACGAAGCCGCATTCCAGATCGACATCAGGGGGTGCTGACACATCATCCCTATGTCGGTGTAATTGTATCCAGCGGCTCAGGGTGGAAAACCCAATGCCTAAATCAGCGGCAGTTTGTTTGCGTGACAAATCACTCGACAACGCGATGCGTACCGCTTCTTGCACAAGAGGCAGGCTACGCACTTGAAATTCTTTTGTATGTTGCTTGGCCATAATAGTTCTCCTTGATGGCTGTTATTACTCATAACAACCCGGAACTAAACCGTGACAAGTCCATTGCCCCTGGTTGCGGAATACATGCTCTTGATTTTTTAATTTATATGTGCGACAAAATGGCACAGTTAAATAATAATCTAGGGGAAATCGCGCAAATGACACGGTTCAATAAATTTTTACTAACGCATTTATGCAAGGGTGTAGCGGTTGGCTGGGGCTTGCTCGCCGTGTTTCTCATTTCCAATTTGGGTGGTGTTGGTACGCTTATTTTTAAATCATCCAATACAGTGATGGCCGTCGGTTTGTTGGCGCTTGGGTTCGCAATCACTTTCGGCAGTTGCGCCATGGGCTTAGGCGTGATGAAATATTTGCCCGAATCTAAAGGCAAGAAGACTTAGGTTCCCTCAACCTTTAACCCATCTCTTTTTTAATCCGCCACTTTTTAATCTACTGTGGGTAAAATCAAATTCGCCCCTTGAGCGCGGCCTGAACCTACGGCGCGCGATACTTCGTGAAATGCCAGATCATCACTGCCGAGCATATGCATCAATGTCCGTTCCGGTTTGACATCAGGGTCAAGCCAGTTCTGCCAGTGTTCAGGCGGCAAGCGCACGGGCATGCGGTGGTGTAGATGTTTGATATGGCCGACCGCTGGTGTGGTCAGTATGGTGAATGATAACAAGGTAATCCCCTCATCAACCCGCCATTGATCCCATAGTCCGGCCAAGGCCGATAACCCCGGCTCGACCGGGTGGATGAAGTTCGGTGTTTTGGGGCTGGTCACACCCTCCCACTCATACCAGCCGTTCATAGGCACGAGGGCGCGGCGCCGAATCCACGGCGTGCGGAAACTGGGCTTTTCGGACGCGGTTTCTATACGGGCGTTAAACATTGGCCGTCCTTCGGGCATTTCTTTGCGCCAATGGGGATGCAACCCCCAGCGCATAGGGACAATGGTGCGTTCGCCCAACCCGTTTAATGCCACGATGGGTGCGACAACGGCAGGTGCCATGTTCCAGTTAGGCTCCCACGTCCACAGGCCTTCATGGGCAATTTCGCCGCCGAAATATTTGGCGATTTCCTCCAGCCCCGCCGCCAATACATATCGTCCGCACATATATTACTTTCTTTTTTCGGTGCTAAAAACGCGTGACGCGCGCCCATGATACACGTAAGCTGACCCAATGAAACGTGTTTTGCTTATAATAATTTTATTGCTGGCTTCGCCTGTTGCGGCGCAGACTGTGGTTGAAACAGAGGTGGCAATCAAGTCAGACCCCAAAGTTACTGTCCAGCAACTAGAAAGCCGGATCGACAAAAACATGGTGACCATGACGGGGCTGGTAGAGGCTATGTCTAACAATCTCGGGCAATTACATTTTCTGCGGGCTTTGTGTTTTGGCAATGATGACCAAAAATGGCGGGTTACAGCATCCGAGATGATGCAAATTGAAGCCCCAAATGATCCCGGTTATCGCCGCCAACTCATCCGCGCTTTTAACGCCGGTTATTACGCACAAAAAGATCGCTACAAAACCTGCACCGCCGCCGTAGCCATGGACGTAGCTGCCTTATCCGAGAACGGCAGGCATTTGTCGACTATGCTCGGCGATCCGTACCGGGAGCGTTAAGTGTAGCAATGGTTTCTGTCAGCCGCTGTTATGAGTTACATATTAAATTGCGCCAACTATTACCTAAGCTAGTACGGGCAAAACAGCGGGTTGATTTGCGAAATCGTTAATTTGGTAAATCCAGCCGACGCACCCGCTCCACTTTAAAGCCCAAATCTTCAAATCGTGTCGGTAGGCCGCCTTCGCCCAACATATGACCTATACCCGCCACAACCATGGCGTTCGTGTCACCTTTCATAAACTCGTCCAACGAACGCACCCATTTTTTATTGCGCGCCGTGAACAAGGCTGCGTAAAGCTCTGGTGAGCTTTCACGAGCCGGGGCCAGCACATTTGTTTCCAACCGTTCCGTATTGCCGATAAGCCAGTCCGCGTTGACGCTTTTTGTGTCATGCACCAATGTATTGAAATTTTTGATAGTTTGCTCAAACGCCCGAAGTTGCACCCAATCAGGTTGCTTGGCAACGGCGTCGAAATAAGCTTCAACCGTATCTAGGGCGCGGATGGACTTTTTCGCCTTTACGGCTTTAGTGCGCATAACGGCATCTGCTGAATTTTCGTAGCGTAGTCCAGCCTTGTCCGCACCTGCGACCGTCAGGATATCGGCGGCCAACCACGGCCTGAAATTATCCAGCCTCTCCAGCGGCACATCGGCATTATAGGCCGCCGCCGTTAATCTGTTAATATTAATCCCGTCCAAATGATCTTGCAATCGTTCACCGCCCGGATAAATGCCGTATTGTCTTTGAAGCATGCTGGTCTTAAGCGCCGACTTATCGTCGTCAGGTGTTTCGAAAAAAACAATGCCCACATCATCAAAAGCAGCTTGCATGTCGCGGCGTTGCCAATTGATATCCGGTTGCATTAAATGCACGGTGCCAAATAGATACAGCGTGCTATCATTATCACTAACTTTCCAAATGGCCGGGCCGTCATAGCGCGCATGAGAAGCCGCAACTTTGTCTTTAACATTACCGCCCTGATCACAGGCCGCCAGCGTCACTACGAGCAATGACATCACTACGCTTGCGAACACCGTCCTAATTTGCGTGAAGAAATTTATCATACCACGTCCATAAAGCACGCAATACCACTTGGCAAAGGTTTAAGCAGGCTCTATAGGGCATTCATAAAGACAAGCTAAGCACCACGGGCTGGCTTGACTTTACCATCCAACCGCCTTTTACCGCTCTTCCATTGATGCGCCAAGAGGCACAAAAAGCACCCGTAGCTCAGCTGGATAGAGCGCTGCCCTCCGAAGGCAGAGGTCGCGCGTTCGAATCGCGCCGGGTGCACCATTTTTATTAACAAAATCAATGATTTAAAAATTTACTGGTTTTCGCCTATGCCGAAAATACTCTCGGGGTAGCACCAGGGTAGCACGAGAAAGTGAAATTAGGGGTATTTGGGGTCATTTTGAGGTAATATTATTTGGAGTTCATCTACTCGGGTAAGTCAGATTTACATTTATTTTGGAGTAACCTGAAGTAAACCAACACACCCGAACCGTTGGGTAGGCCGCCACACATTTTGCTCTCGCCGTGTCCCCATTAAATAAATGACATCTTTCGCGTTACTCTGTAAAGTTCGTATTGGA
>JAKIUV010000133.1 GCA_021647375.1 Robiginitomaculum sp. | reverse complement strand
CCCCAGCGCATAGAATTGGGTTCAGATATTTCGCTACCCCGGCACTTGTCTATGACAAAGCACGGCCAGGAAGTCGTAAGAAAGAAAACAACCCGATTGGAAGCGGAAAGTTTAAGAAGCTTTACCTGCCTTTTTATTTTTGCTTGCATATATTAACAATGGTTTGGCACTACCGTTTACAACTTCGGCGTTAATGACGACCTCTTCTACACCTTCGAATGTCGGTAGGTCGTACATAGTATCCAACAAGATGCTCTCCATAATCGAGCGCAAACCACGGGCGCCTGTTTTACGTTTGATAGCCCGCCCGGCGATGGCCTTTAATGCGCCTTCGTTAAAGCTGAGGCGGACATTTTCCATGTCGAACATCAATTGATATTGCTTAACCAACGCGTTTTTCGGCTGACTTAGAATAGTGACCAATGCCGCTTCATCGAGGTTGGTCAGAGTGGCAATGACGGGTAGACGGCCAACAAACTCAGGAATAAGACCGAATTTCACCAAATCTTCTGGCTCGATGTCCTTAAGAATTTCGCCAGTATCGCGATCTTCTTCCTCTTTTAGTTCACCGCCAAAACCGATGCTTACGGAATTGCCGCGCGCCGCAATTACTTTTTCAAGCCCCGCAAAGGCACCGCCAACCACAAACAGAATATTGGTCGTGTCTACTTGTAAAAATTCCTGTTGCGGATGTTTACGTCCACCTTGCGGAGGTACGGAGGCAACCGTGCCCTCCATAATCTTTAAGAGAGCCTGCTGCACGCCCTCACCCGATACATCACGCGTGATGGAGGGGTTATCGGATTTGCGGCTAATCTTATCGACCTCGTCAATATAGACAATACCGCGTTGGGCGCGCTCCACATTGTAATCGGCGGATTGCAGTAGTTTCAAAATGATATTTTCAACATCTTCGCCCACATAGCCGGCTTCAGTTAACGTGGTGGCATCGGCCATTGTGAACGGCACGTCCAAAATACGCGCCAAAGTCTGTGCGAGGAGCGTCTTACCACAACCCGTTGGCCCTATTAGCATAATATTTGATTTAGCAAGCTCGACATCGCCCGGCTTGCTTGCATGGTTCAAGCGTTTGTAATGATTGTGGACAGCAACAGAGAGAACCCGTTTGGCGTAATCCTGACCGATAACATAATCGTTCAGCGTGTCGCAAATTTCTTGCGGAGTTGGCACGCCCTCTTTGGCATCTCCTGCACTGGTCTTACCCTCTTCGCGAATAATATCCATGCACAGTTCAACGCATTCATCACAGATGAATACCGTCGGCCCGGCGATTAATTTGCGTACCTCATGCTGGCTTTTGCCGCAAAAGGAACAATACAGTGTATTTTTTGCGTCTGTACTGCTTGACTTGCTCATGTCGCTTCCACTTCTCTTTTTTTCTTATTTATTTACCGCTTTGTTTATGTTCTGTGCAAGGGCTATGCCGCATTATATAGTCAGATTTGTCCTCAAATACGACATTTTCCTCAAGAAACCCTCATTTATTCCCATATCAAAACACTTCTTAGTTAATTCACCCGCTGCTGGCTACTTTTTAGCTTCGCTCCGTGATGAGTAAACATGATCAACAATACCAAACTCCATAGCCTCATCCGCCGTCATAAAGAAGTCCCTGTCCAGAGTTTTCTCGATAACTGCATATTTCTTGCCCGTATGCTTCACATAAACTTCGTTCAGGCGTTTCTTAAGCGCCAGAATATCTTCCGCATGGCGCTGTATATCGGAGGCCTGCCCCCGATAGCCGCCTGACGGTTGATGTACCATGATGCGGGCGTTCGGTAGAGCGATCCGCATATCTGGATGGCCTGCACAGAGCAGCAATGACCCCATAGAGGCGGCCTGCCCCATACATACGGTGGAAACTGGGGATTTGATGTATTGCATGGTATCATAAATCGCCATGCCGGAGGTAACGACCCCGCCCGGTGAATTGATATACATATAGATTTCTTTTTTCGGGTTTTCAGATTCCAAAAACAAAAGCTGCGCCGTAATCGACATAGCCATGGCATCATCAACAGGCCCGGTTAGAAAAATAATCCGGTCTTTGAGCATACGCGAATAAATATCAAAGGCACGCTCACCCCGACTGGTTTGCTCGATAACGGTTGGCACCAAATAAGAGATGGTTTCGTAAGGGTCTTGCATAGTTTATTCCTTGCATAGTTATAAAGACTACAAAGCAGCCATGATTCTGCGCCCACACTCGCGCGTAATAGTTACCTCAATGTTTATATTAAAAAAATTTATTCAAGTGCCATGAAATTTATTTCAATTTATGCATCTTGAGTAAACTTGATGAAACTTTCTCGAACGCTGATGTTGGTTTGCCCTTGGATAGGCGCTTCAAGAACAATTTCTCAAACGCGACTTTGGCTGTGTGTACCCATTTACCGTCTGCGGCCCAGTTTACATTACGCGGCGGGATTTGGGGTTGGGCGACAAACATAACGCCGCCGTCACCGAAATCGGCTAGGCAAATTGCGTTCCATGTTGCCTCCGCTGTGGCTTCGCCGCCGCGCAGGATTGCGGCGATATTGTCCGTAGCCGCATGCGCCATGCTTTCAATCATATAGCCAGTTTTCGGCACACCAACCGGCACCAAAGAATTACCCATAGGCGGAATAGCGATACACACGCCGATGCCGTAAACTTCAGGGTATTTCTCGTTGCGCTGGTTTTTGTCCACAAACACAAAGCCCGCAGGATTGACCAAACCGTCCAGCCCTTGCAGGGCGTCAATACCTTTGAACGGTGGTAGCATCATGGAATAAGAGAAGTCCAATTCATGCTTTTCTTTAACGTCTTCGGTGGTCGCCATTTCGTCAATGTACATTTTGTCTTTGCCGATTTTAGTGACCTTGGCATTGGTCACCCAGCCGATATGACGTTCGCGCATTTCGGCCTCTAACAAGCCCTTGGTATTGCCAACACCGTCCAGACCCAAATGCCCGATATACGGCTCGGCGGTTACGAATGTCATTTTAACTTTGTCGCGAATTTTGCGGCGCTTTAGCTCGGTGTCAATAATCATGGCAGTTTCGTAAGCGGGGCCGTAACAAGACGCGCCCTGCACCGCACCAATAATAATCGGGCCGGGGTTTTTGCAGAACTCTTCAAAGGCAATATAACCCTCTTCCGCGTGGTCAATATGACAGACAGAATGGGTGTTGCATTTTGGCCCCAAACCTTCGATAGCACCGTAGGCCAATGTTGGGCCTGTTGCGATGATGAGATAATCATAGTCAACTTTGCGGCCAGATTGACAATGAATTGTCTTATTATCCGGGTCGACTTTGGTGGCCGCATCAACAATAAATTCGATGCCCTTTTTCTTCATGGGCTTGACCAAATCAATTGTAATTTTCTCGCGGGTGCGCCAGCCGACAATGACCCACGGATTGGACGGCACGAACTGATAGAAATCAATATCATTGATAACGATAACTTCATCTTCTTTGCGGGCTTTCTCTTTCATCTCGTATGCGCACCCTACGCCGCCGAGTCCTGCTCCTAAAATTACTATTCTGGCCATATTTCTCTCTTACTTAACTCTTATTATTGCGTTATTGCGCAAACAGGCAATTTGTCGCATGTTCAGGGCAACTTATTCTGTTACC
>JAKIUV010000046.1 GCA_021647375.1 Robiginitomaculum sp. | reverse complement strand
GAGATCAAGGCGCAGGACGACTAGCGCCTACGCAGCCCGCACCGCCCGAATTTTTGCGGCCCCGTAGCTGCTCAACACCAATGTCCCGTCGGCTTCAATTTCATAATGGCTGAGGCGGGCTAATATAAGCAAATATTCTCCCTCCTCTGTCATCACATCCTTTGCGCACACACTGCCCCGCAGTTTTAGCGGGCCAAGCTGGAACACGCCGCCTTCGGTTGCTACATGAGTTTTGAAGCCCTTGCACGGCCCACGCCCGATAACGGCCCCTTCGGAAAACGAAAACGTCACCTCAAAGTGTTTGACCTTGAAGGCACGGTGCTGGAAGCCGATGAGGAGGACGAGGCTGGCGGTGGCGGGGCGGGCACCCCCAAACCGGACCCTCAGTCCGAGCCGGACCCGCTGGAAGCCAAGTGGAAATCCATTGCCGCGCAAGTGCTTGCCGCCATTAAGAAGGTGAAAGGCACCCCCGGGATCGACCTTCAGGAAACTATCGCGCTCTGGGGTGTGGCGGTAAAACAGGCCGAAGCGGGCGCGTTTACTAAAGCCCTTACCAGTGTGCAACAGGTTGCCACCCTGCTGAAAAGCACAGCGGGCGCGGAGCAGGCGGCCCTGATGATGGCACTGATATCGGAGGTGCCAAGCTCGCCGATATCGAGCGATTGCTGCCGCTGATCGAAGCCCAGATTGCCCGGTATGACGCCCTTATGCCAGCCAGCGGCGAGCCGACCCCGCCAAAATGGACGCCGCCAAGCTTGATAGCGCGCAAAAAGCGCTGACCATGCTGCAAACAACCATCACCGAGGCCAGCACCCGGAAAGCCGCATGGAAATCGGCGCTTGAGCTGTTTAATATCAGCCTCGCGCCGCTGGAGCACCACCCCAAAGCCGCCGACCCAGCCGTGAAGCCGACCATCGACGCTATCAAAGCCGACCGCGACGCCGCCATCGCCAAAGCCTCCGCGCATGGCCATAAACAAGCGATCATAGACCTTGCGGCCCTGCCCCCGCGCTGTGTTAATGCTGAGGCCCTCGCCGATGATTTCTCGGAATGGAAAGTGCTGGACGGCCCGCGCAAGGCGCTGGCGCAAACCTATCTTGGCCAAGTGAGCGGCAATGCCGATGTGGATGCGCAAACCCGCCTGATGGAGGGCACCTATACCCACGCGCTCGCCGATGCCACGGCCAAGAAGTATAAAGACGCGGTTGCCAAGCTTGATCTCATTCCGGACATGTTCAAAAACCTAGAGGCGGACTTTCATAACAAAGCCGAATATGACTCCACGATCGCCGCCTACGACCCGCTGATCGCCGCCATCAATGCGTTGGATGTGGCGGTGCGCACGCCGGTGCAGGCCGCCATTGACACGTTTAACACCCGTTACGCCGCCGCGAAATTCGCTGTCACGGCTAATTACAAAAAATCCAACCAACTGTTGGGCAATATTGCCGATGTTCATATCTATATCGATGCGGAAACCACAGCGATTGGCAATTGGATCACCGCGCTTAAGGCCTTTGATACCCAGCTTACCACCTTCAAGGCCCATGCGGGCAAAAGCGGCATTCAGGATATCATTCTGGAAATGGAGCGCGACCGCGCCACCGGCGTTACGGAAGCCACCGCCAACAAGCACACAACCGCTTTGGCGGTGCTCAACCGCAGCCAGCCAAAATGGGCTGCCACCACCACAATGGCACAGGACTGCGCCAGCTATCTGGCGGCGCGCAAAACCGCGCAAGACAAAATAGACGCGCTGAGCGGCACCCCCGAAGCCGCCAGCCTGTTAGCGCAGGCCACCACTATGCTGGGCGTGGCGGGCACGCAGGCCATTAACAAAAACTTCGCCGCCGCCAAAACATCAGCAGACGAAGCCGCCAAGCGCGCCGATGCCGCCAAAGCCGCCCTTACGGATATGAAAACCCAAGGCGGTTACGGCGGCGTTATCGCCCTAGGCAAAACCGGAATACCCACCATGCCCTATACCTCAAAAGGCATGCGCAGGGCGTGGATTGATGCGGACGGAGCTGTTAGGGTGGATGTTTAAGCTCGGCAAAGAACACACCAAAATCAACGTGAATTATTTTTTACAGCCTTAGCGCTTGACACCCCCCCCCTTAAGTTATGGTTAACGCAATATTAACCATAACACGAGGAGGTCGCAATGGACGGGTTTGATGGATTGGGTATTGATGCAGTACTATTGGATTCGAGCGCAATAGATGCATGGGATGTTTTGAGTTTTAATAATACGGCGGGCTTCAACGCTGTCATGTCCCTGTTCAACAATTTGGGCAGCGGCAATTTATCCTTTGACGATTTCACCAATGATCCATTCTGGGGCACAAATAACAGCTTTGACGGCTTCAATGATTTCTTAAATGACTTCTTCGGCTGGGACGGTGATGACGAACCCCCAGAGCCAGATCCGGACGAAGAAGAGCCGATAGATGAAGTTATTGTGACGGGTACCATAGTTCCCCAATGGCAACCAAACTTCTTCTTCGATTTTGGCGCATATTTTGATAATGCCCTAGCCGGCCTGTTCGATATAGCCCCTCCGGATTTGGATTTGCCTGCTGCAGAAATAAGCATTAATTGCGGCACTATCAATATCGGCGGCATAGATGTGGAGGTCAATATCACGTCTAATGGAAGTAATGAGTCAAATGCCAGCAACATACAACTTGCTACGGCTTTGGATGCATTAAGTCAGGCCTTTGCCCAAAATGCGGGTGGCGGCATTTCACTTCCCGGGTTTGGCAACCAATCTTATGGGGATTTGTTTGGTAGCATTTCTGGTGACCCAATAAACCTCATCGTGGATAATACTTTGTCAGACTTTATAAATAATACGGATAGCCCTATAACAGTTACGACTGCTGCTGGTCATCAAATTGTTATACAGCCAAACGAAATAATAAGAGGGTATAGAGATTTCATCTCTGGTGGCGGTGCAAATATATATATTGATGTTGAATCAGGCATTGAGTTTGCAGGCGAATGGTGGGTTGTCAGGAACTCCTCCATCATCGGGAAATATTTGCCCAAGTGGTGCGACTTAATGTTGAAACAATATAGGAATTGGTAATATGATGAGGCCTTGGACATTTCTGTTACCCTGTATCATTGTAGCCATATTATTGGCTCCTGCATGTTCTACTGCGCAGACAGCCAAGCAACCTGCGGCACAGCCGATTTTAGCTGCCAGAATGGGGAAAATTTGTACATTTCCAATACGCTTAACAGTTTTTATGAAATACAATGAAACAACATTTACGACTTCACCAAAACGATTAAAACGACTACTCTCGCGATTTGAGGCTATAACTGAAGCAAATTGTGTATTCACTATTGCGGAGATACACGGGCACACGAATACGGAGGGGGATGCTGACGCCAATATGGAATTGTCCCGTAGACGCGCGGTCGCGGTTCAGGAATGGCTAGGGCAACAGGGATACCCTGCCGATACTGCTGAGATTATTGCCCACGGGGAGAATGATTTGTTTATTCAAACGGGCGACGGTGTCCGTAAAACCATCAACGACCGTGTATACGTTATAATCACAGGCATTTCCCACCCGCCAGACTCCGACCCCAATCGACCACCTTATGATTGTCCCGCCTGCATGGAAAAACAAGGCTATCCCATACCCCATTAGGGACGCCACCACCAAAAAACCAATAATATAAAAGTGAAAATAGGCCTGCTAATAACCCTACTGCGATGCCGTAGGCTGTTCAGTTTGCACACCCGCCTCTGTTACAAATCCCGGGGCTAGCTTTACAGCGTCTATTGGTGGGTTGGGGTATTGGGAAGCGAATTCTATTGTTTTGCCGGACTTAAGCGTGGTTTGCGGCGGCTCGACCACCCAAGAGGTGAGCACTTCGCCAGCTTCATTTTTAAAACTAAGCTTTATGAGATCTACATCGCGGGTTTTGCGGTCGTAGTTTTTGATCTTGCCGCTGACAAACAACACTTGCACACCCTCATTGTTTCCGTAGCGGGTTTCAATGTTGTAAATTTCCAGTCCTGACGCATTAGCCTCTAGGCCAATGGCTTTATATATTGGTGCTGTACCGGGGAATTTTTCTACAATTGTTGCCCTAAATAACAATGCAGATAGCGCAAAGAGTGCCAAAATTGACAGGGTCACGACCCAAATCATGCCGACGCCGAATAAACGTCTGCGCGCCCGTATGCGGTCGGCATTATCGCGGATGGCCGCATGGGCGCCTATGCCTGCCGCACTGGCTTCAAGGTCGCGCTCCCGCATGTTATCAAGTGCATCATCATAGCCAAAATCTACACTTTTAAAATCTGACCCCATATCACTTGATACAGCTTCGCGGCTAACCTGATCGCGGGTTTCGGAAACCTTTTTGCTCTCCTCCAAATTAAGAACGTCCGGCTCCGCCGCAACAAACCATGTCGTGGAACATTGAGAGCAGCGCACCGTCCGCCCATTGGCACCAATGGCATCGTCAGCTACTTTAAAGCTCGTTGCGCATTCGGGACAGGTAAGAATCATTCGATTTTCCGAATCAGTTGTGATAAGCAAATTGTCATAAGAATGTGGCGAAGCCGTGATAAAATGTCTAGGGTCAAAATGAATCACCAAAATGCGAGACCTGACATCAATAATAGCCATCATATACGCAGCGGGAATGCCACCGCCAATATCCAGTTTGATCGGGTCGGGTTTCGGTATGACCGGGACGGAGAAATCCTGAGCGACGTCAGTTTCTCCTTGCCGCAAGGTTCCATGACATTTGTGACCGGGCCGTCAGGGGCAGGCAAAAGCACTTTGCTCAAATTGATATATTTGCATATGCGCCCATCGCGCGGATTGATAACTTTGTTCGGCCAAGATACCTCGCAAATCGAGAGGGCATCTATCCCGGCACTTAAACGGCGCATGGGTATTGTTTTGCAGGATTTTCGCTTGATAGAGCATTTAAATGTGTTTGAAAATGTGGCTCTACCGCTTCGGGTTGCGGGGCAGAAACGGGCGAATTACCAAGACGACGTGCTAGGTCTTTTGAAATGGGTCGGGCTGGGCGCGCGCGCCCACGCCCTGCCCCCAACGCTTTCTGGCGGCGAGAAACAGCGGGCGGCAATTGCCCGCGCCGTTATCGCCAAGCCGGAAATCCTGATTGCCGACGAGCCGACTGGAAATGTCGATGACGATATTGGTCACAGGCTCATCCGCCTGTTTGCGGAGTTGAACAGACTTGGTACGACTACAATTATTGCCACCCACAACATTGCTCTCATTCCAGACGGAGCCAATATTTTATCTATTAAGAACGGGCATATTAGTGGCTATATTAGTGGTGTAGAGATTAGTTGATATGAACACACCACCACCAAATTCACCCGCCCAGATGACCATTACGGCACAGCCCCTTTTGTCTCAAAACAAAAAAGACGCCCGGCCTTTATTTATGGTTTTGGTGATTTTGGCATTCCTGGCTACCCTTACTCTGCTGGCCGTCGCCTCAGGCTACCGTGCGGCGGCAGGATGGCATGATAATCTGGACGGAACAGTTACCGTGCAGATTAAACCAAATGAAAACACCAAACAAGCAGAGCAAGCAAAAACCATATTAAGCGAACTACCCTCCGTGGCCACCGTAACGATCCTGCCGTCAGAGCATTCCAAAAAACTGTTGCAACCATGGCTCGGAGATGCACCTTTGCCCGACGATCTACCGCTCCCGGTCTTGCTGGACGTAAAACTGAAAACGAAGCAAGAATTAAACATAAAACACGTCACTTCTCTTTTATCAGCCGCAGGCATTCGCGCCGATATAGACGACCACAGCCAGTGGGACGAAGAGATAAAACGCACAACGGGCGCTGCGCGGGTACTGTCGCTATTGGCGCTGGCTCTGATCACCATAGCCAGCGTGGCTGCCTCTATATTCGCCACACGCGCCGGAATAACCGGGCAGCGGCGCTTGATGGATGTCTTGCAACAAGTCGGAGCGCCGCCGAGTTACACTGCGCGGTTATTTTCTTTCCGCTTCGCTTGGTCAGGATTTAAAGCTGGGGCTATAGGCGCTTTGGCCGCCTTGTTGGTTTCTGTACTAGTCGGACTGTTGTTTTCTACATCCGGCGGATTTTCTTATTTTCTACCCGGTCTGCATTTATCGCTTGCAGATATTTACCTAGTGATAACCGTCCCTATTATTTTGGCACTGATCATTGCGCTCACCAGTTGGCAAACAGTAGTAAAAACACTGTTTGATGAAATTTATCCATGAGTAAATCCGCAAAGAATAAATCCGCAAGACCTGCCAAAGGAAAAACGCCTATCCGCAGTGCCCTTTTCAAACTATTCAAGTTTTTATTTAGTTTTGGGGTGACTTTACTGGTCAGCGGTTTTGTTTTGTTTGTCTTTCATATATCGACGGCCAAACCACCTGCTATCCTACCAAAAGTTGACGGTATAGTGGTGCTTACAGGTGCAGACGGTAGCAGGCTTATGGTCGGCGCGGATCTTTTACAAAATGGGCACGGCGAGCGCCTACTGATTTCAGGTGTTAACCGCAAAATCAAACCAGCGCAGATACAAAATTTGTTGAGTCTGGAAGCAGCCAAATTTATCTGTTGTGTCGATCTGGATTACGAAGCTGAAAACACCTACGGAAATGCACAAGAGACCGCCAATTGGGCGCGAGCACTTGGCTATGAGAAAATATTGCTGGTCACGTCTTCCTATCATATGCCTCGTGCTAAAATGGAAATCACTAGCGCTATGGGCGGTGTTGCAATCATTGCCTACCCTGTAGCCACCGAACACTCGGATAATACACCTTGGTGGGGCGGCTGGGCCAAGACCAAATTGTTAATGCGGGAATACGGCAAGTTATTAGTCAGCTTTGCCCGAGAACCGGGCAAACGCCCATTGCGCAAGACGCCGCAAACCCATAAGCAAGAATAGGAATGGGAGTTAAAGTGCGTACAGCTAACAAAAAATCTGGAAATGCAAGGGTGAAAAAAGTGATCACCTGGCCGCGTATGATAATACTATGCCTATTGATTATCGTTTCGATCATGGCCGCCTGGATTTTTATGCGCGGGGTTATAGTCAAGGGTTTGATCGGCGGCATTGCCAATCTGGAAAAACAAAATTACGAAATTGGCCACGGCGGACTTAGCGTCGCAGGTTTCCCATTTGCCCTCGACGCATCAACGAGCAATGTGTCAATACGCGCACCCCTTAGCGAAACCCCCGATCCAACAAAAAACTGGTCGATTAAATCTGATAGTCTACGTGCCCATAGCGCCACTTTAACCCCTCTATCTTGGGACATTGAGCATCGGGGGCAAATGCGTCTCGATATGCGCGGTAGGAATGGCGAACGCTATATGTTCGACATTGCGCCTGCAAATATCAATGCACATATGGTTGTCAACACGGCGGGTAAATTGAAATTAGCGCGATTTGAGATGGGCCGCGCCCAGCTTGATAGTCTCGTCGGCACCCCACCGCTGATCAGCCAATTGGGCACTCTTGGAGCAGGCATAAAAATTTCCGGCGACATAGGGCGTGTTTCAGCTATGGGGCAGAACTTACGCTTGTCACCAAAAATACCAAATTTACTCGATAACATTCTCGGGCGTAAATTGGCTTTGGTCGAACTGGACGCTGATATTACGAATTGGTCCATTTTGGAAACAGATGGTGTGAACGCTTGGTTGGCCACCAATAGCCGCATCGATTCGGAACACTGGGCCATAAAATGGGGAGACGCCGATATTATCGGGAATTTTAATCTCGTGTTTAAAAACGGTTTGCCGGAAGGGAAAATCCACATCCGTATTAAGAAACCCAAACCCTTGATCCAAAAAATCATTGCGAGCAATCCTGACTTTGAGCAATATGCCGTCCAAGCCAATATGCTGATCTCATTAAAAGAAACCGAAGCTGATGGTCGCAAATCCGTTGATATAACGATCAAGAACGGTGAGGTCAAAATGGGTTTTATCCCACTTTTCAGATTTTAAAGACCGAACTTTACAGAACCGCCAGAATGCAATCGGCAAGCCTGTCGATGGTTTCCACCTTTGCGCCTGCAATATTAATCCGGCCAGAATTGAGCAAAAACACGGAATGTTCACTACGGAGTTTTTCGGCCTGTTCGGGAGTTACGGGCAAGAGCGAGAACATGCCTTTTTGAGCCGTGATAGCGGCGGCCATTTGCCCATTGGTGTTTCTGCCGTCTTTTGCCAAGAGCGCATCGCCAAGCGCAATGCGCAAGCTGGTCATCCGCACCCGCATATCTTCTAGTTCGGTTTTCCAATCGGCGGTCAGTTCAGGGTCAGCCAAAATTTTGGCGACCAATGCCGCGCCATGGTCTGGCGGCATGGAGATCATCCGGCGCATGGTCAGGCCGATTTGACCATTGGCTAGCTCGGCGTCCTCAGGTGTGGCGCACAATGCCGCAACGAGGCCAACACGCTCTTTATAGAGACCGAAATTTTTTGAACACGAGGCCGCAAGCACAAGTTCCGGGAATTTATCCGCAAGCAAGCGTAGGCCAAAGCTGTCTTGTTCAAGACCGTCTCCAAGGCCCGCATAGGCCAGATCAACGAACGGCAAAAGGTTTTTCTCCAGCATTAAATCAGCAATGGTCTGCCACTGTGCTTCGCTGAGATCTGCCCCTGTCGGATTATGACAACAACCGTGCAAGAGAACCGCGTCCCCCGCTTTGGCATTGTCCCGCAGTTCTGCACACATAGCGTCAAAGTCGATACGCTGGGATTGCTTGTCGTAATAAGGATAGCCTTTAATCTCTAGTCCGGTGGAGCCGATGAGCGGTTGATGATTGGCCCATGTGGGGGTACTCATCCAAATGGTTGCGGAGGGATTGGCAAGCTTGATAAGTTCCGCGCCGAGGCGCAGCGCGCCCGAACCACCTGCCGCTTGCGCCATGGCCAAACGGCCAGACGTGACGGCTTCGCTATCAGCACCAAACATCAATTTGGAAAACAAGCTATTGAAAGCCGGGTTGCCTAGAATGCCGATATATTTTTTACTATCCTCTTCGGCCAACAAGCGGGTTTCGGCTTCTTTTACCGCCCGCATAACGGGGGTTGCGCCTGTCGGGTCTTGGTAAATACCAACGCCTAAATCAATTTTATTGGGGTTCGTATCAGCCGCCGCCAATTTTATCATGCCAACAATGGCGTCAGGCGGGGTCGCGGTCAGGGTTTCAAACATGGCATTCTCTTTCAAATATTATATGGCATTCTCTTTCAAATATTATAAAGTCTCGCTAACCGATTTAGCGCCCAATGAAAAGCCGCAAATTGCCGCATTAGAAAGATTGGCATTTTTCTCTTTGCAATACCGCACTTAGCCTTTAAGGTTTCTGCAAATTAAACAAAATGGGGAATATATCCGTGGAAAAATTCAATGAATTTGTCGCCATGTTGGCAGACGACTATTTTTGGGGTTCAGTCAATTCAATCTTTGGTATCAATATACCATTGCTCGGCGATTTACCAATCGTCGCTATTCTCCTACTTGGAACGGGTATATATTTAACAATTTTATTGCGGTTCATGCCCATATTAAAAATTCCCGCCGGGTTTGCCTTGTTGTGGAAGGGGCGAAAAAGTGGCAAAGGCGAAGAAGGGCAAATCACGCCTTTCGCCGCACTGATGACTGCTTTGTCTTCTACGGTTGGCACAGGTAATTTGGCGGGGGTGGCCACGGCAATTACCTTGGGCGGGCCGGGTGCTATTTTTTGGATGTGGATGACGGCCTTGGTCGGCATGGCAACTAAATACGCCGAATCACTTTTGGCTGTGCGCTACCGCGAAGTCGACGAAGAGGGTAATTTTAAGGGCGGCCCTATGTATTATATCAAGAACGGCCTTGGTCCTAAATGGAAATGGCTCGCAATTATTTTCTCAATCGGCACGCTCGCAAGTGCAGTGGCTGCGGGGAATATGGTACAATCCAACGGCATTGCCGATGTTGTCAATCAAAGCTTCGGCGTGCCGCGCATTGCCACTGGGTTTATTTTAGCCGCCCTCGCTTTTGTCGTCATTATTGGCGGCATTAAAAGCATCGGGAAATTTGCGTCTAAATTGGTACCGTTCATGGCATTTGGGTATGTGACAGCAGCACTTATCGTATTGGCTATGAATGCATCGGGTATCCCGGACGCATTTAGATTGATCTTCTCCAGTGCCTTTAGCGGCACTGCCGCAACGGGCGGTTTCTCAGGTGCGATAGTTGCCTTGGCCATCCGTGCTGGTATTGCACGCGGCTTGTTCTCAAACGAAGCCGGGCAAGGTTCCGCCCCCATCGCCCACGCCGCCGCTAAAACCAAAGACCCGGTTCAGCAAGGCACTATCGCCATGCTCGGTACATTCATTGATACAATCGTGATTTGCACAATGACCGCACTGGTTATTTTGACGGTCAAAGGTAATTTCACAGCCGATGTGGGTGGGGTAACCCAAGCCGTTGATTTCGCTTGGCAATCTAATCTTGAAGGCGCCCGCATTACTTCGGCAGCCTTTGCGGCTGGTATCCCAGGCGGCGGCTACATCATTACGTTCGCCCTCATGGTGTTTGCCTTTACCACGATTTTGGGCTGGTCATATTACGGCGAGCGGGCGATCTCGTTCTTGTTCGGCGAAAAAGCTGTGCTACCGTTTCGCGTTGTCTGGTGCTTCTTTACATTTGGTGGCGCATTGTTAGCCGTTAAATCAGTTTGGAAACTGGGAGATATTGGTAATGCCATGATGGCCACACCAAACCTGATAGCGGTACTGCTTCTCTCTGGGGTCGTACTGTCTATGACGCGCGGTGGCCCTTATAAGCGCAAAATTCAGCCCCACGACGAAAGCGCCCACGCCAAAGGCTTGCACAATGTTGATGGGGAATCTTAAGCCCTCATTCGAGCAAAACAAAAAAGCCCGCTCAATGAGCGGGCTTTTTTTAGGTTAAGTCTTCGGGTCAATTCACTGGCTTATTGGTGCCGTAATAATATGTTCTACCCGTTTGCGCGGTGGTGGCTTGTCCGTTTCTAGAGGAATCTCTCGTTCTATAAATTATCGGGGTTGCACCAGAACTATAGCTACCAGATGTAGAAGAACTTGAACCATAGGTAATTGGGGCAGAGCTTGAGTTGTAACCACCACTAGAATACCCGGAACCATATCCAGACTGTCTTTGCGTTGCCCCTGACATCCTAGCCGTGCCCGGCCTACACACCACCCTGCGCCATTCATAGCGTTCAGATTGCAACAGTGTGCGTTTGTTCACACTTCCGTAAACCGCAGGCACATTGACCATATGTTCACTGCCCGGGTTGACCACGTCTTCTACTGTTATACTTCTATATTCGGCAGGGATTGGTATTTCGCGGACACTACCCGGTTCTGCGACCACTTGTTTACTGATGCGCGTATATTTGGCCGGAACAGGTATACGGCGTACTTGGCCAGGCGATGTCATCACTTTTCTATTGAAGCTAACGCTTTCACCCGGTTCCTCGACCAAACACCATATTTCACAAGTGGGGCCGCAGTGGGTAGCAGGAAGCTGCGAGGTGAAGTTGGCAACATTGCCGCGAGAAGAGTTGTTGCCTGAAGGCCCCGTGCGGCGGCGGTCATCGGCAGTGCCGTGAATTTTATAGCCCTGTGCGCGCAAACGCCCCGGATTGCCCCGTTTCCAAATCAGGCGCGGTGCGGAGGTTTGGATCGTTTCTGTCACCGTGCGAAATTGTGGTGGCGACACGGATAATTTATCGTAAGCAGGTCGCGTCATGATTTGCTCAGATACGGTTTTGTAACGCGGTTGGCGCACCTCGTAACGGACACTGGCCTCTTTGGTCAGTATCTGTTCTAGGCGACTGGCCAGTTGTGGCTGGCTCACTTCCAATTTGGCGTAACCCTCCTCGACCATAACGCTTTCGGTGGATGTTGAATATTGCGCCGGAATTTGCACCCGCGCATAGCATTCCCCAGCAATTGCACCAGACGGCACTAAGTCCGGCTCCCATGTCGGCAGTGTAGCTTGACCAGCTAGTGCAGTTGAGGTGATGCTCGCACCCAGTAATAATATACTTGTGAAAGTAATTGGTCTTAAAAATAATGTCATTTCCCACTCCTTATCAAACAGCCCCAGCACGGTGTTAACCATAAGGACAGGTTTAAGGCGCGGTCAAACCAATTGTGCAGAAAACAATGCCAAAGTTGCGCCTCACCGCGCTATTTCGCCAATCAGGGGAATGTTACGGTGCTTATACGCCTGACTATATAGGCTTTCGGATTAACAACGTCAAAATCCTCCAACTCACTAGTGCCAAAAAAGCGCCGCCAGCATTGGCGATACCATCAAATATATCAGCAGATCTACCCGTACTCATCAATCCTTGTGCCACTTCTATACTAGCACCAAACCCGCAAAGCCCGATCCAAACCATGAGAGGTTTAAATCGCGACAAGGCGGGCAGCGTCACCAAGCCCAAGATTAAATATGCCAAAACGTGAATAACTTTATCCATGTTGGAAATAGACAGGCTCGGTAAGGCTGGAGTTACGGACTTCACTACAATAACGGTAGCCAAAACTACCGCCAACACCAAAAACATACGCTGCATACCAATACTAAACCCAGTATATATCATCTTGTTATCACCCACTATATGTCCCTTACTTATGTTATTATTACCCATAGTATATCGGCAGGGAATATGGCACCATTATGTTTAAATATGACCAAAATAAAGGAATAAATATGCACCTGCTAGACCCCAAACAAACAGCCGAAGACCTGCCGGGTTGGAGCGGCGGTGATGATTTCATCACCAAGGTTTTCCAGTTCAAGGATTTTGCCGAAGCCTTCGGCTTTATGAGCGAAATCGCTGTGGTCGCCGAAGCCATGAACCATCACCCCCAGTGGTATAATGTCTATAACCGGGTTGATGTTACCCTGACCACCCACGATGCAGGCGGGTTGACTGAAAAGGACGTGACTTTGGCCAAACGCATGGAGCAAGCCGCAGGCGGTTAAATCGTGGGCGCTATCATCACCAGATTTGCCCCCTCGCCCAGTGGTTATCTCCACCTTGGTCACGCTGCCAGTGCGGCCAAGGCGTTCGGCTTTGCCCAAGATAAAGGCGGCATCTGCCTGCTGCGCATAGAGGATATTGACACCACCAGATGCAAACCGGAATTTGAGCAGGCTATCTATGAAGATTTGGCGTGGTTGGGTTTCACTTGGCCAAGCCCCGTGCGCCGCCAAACCGATCATCTTGATGAATACGCAAATGTGATAAACGCACTACGCGACAAGGGATTGGTTTACCGCTGTTTTAAATCCCGTAAGGAATTGGAAGCAGACGGCACGCATCCGATTGTGGACACAGGCCTAGAACAAGACCTAATCGCATCCGGGAAAGCCTTTGCCTGGCGGCTATCCCTTGAGCGCACCCACAAACATCTTGGCGATATATATGACAAACTGACTTTTTTGGATCACGGACAAGAAGTCCGCGCTCGCCCTGACCTGTTGGGGGATGTGATATTGGCGCGCAAAGATATTGGCACCAGCTATCATGTCGCCTGTTGTTATGATGATTATATGCAGGGCGTGACCGACATAGTGCGCGGCGTAGATCTACTTGAAAGCACCCATATCCACCGCTTGTTGCAAGAACTGATGGGCTGGCCCGTACCGCGCTATCATCACCACGCGCTTTTGGTCGGGACAGACGGCAAACGCTATTCCAAAACCGATAAATCCTTGGCCATACGTGCCATGCGGCAATCGGGCGCGACCCCCAATATTATTCTGGCGCAGGCCAAGCAGTTAGGATAAGACGCATCATGGCCACCGCACTAACATTCGTAGAAGACATCTGGTATTTTGCCGGACTTAAGTCCGAGTTTAAAAATGGTGACATGACCCACAGAACCATTGCGGGCCACCCCATAGTTATTGGGCGTGGGCACGACGGCAAGATATTTGCCCTGCGCGACATTTGCCCCCACCGCGCCGCCCCCCTATCCGCCGGAAAAATCTTGGACGACGGTACGGTGGAATGCCCTTATCACGGCTGGCGCTTCGGGTTGGACGACGGGCAATGTAGCCACATCCCAGCTATATGTTCAGGACAAAAAGACCCGGCGGGCGGTATTAAAGTCCGGAATTATCCGGTACGCGAAAATGGACAATTGATTTGGGTCTGGATTGCTGGCGATGCCAAACCCAAGGCCGAGCCGGATATTGATCCGCCCCATTGGGATATGACAGACAAAAAACCGTTGTTCATTGAGCGCCTGACCCTAAATTGCCATGTTGACCATGCGGTCATCGGCCTTATGGATCCGGCTCATGTTTCGTTTTTGCACCGGCAATGGTGGTGGCGTACTGGCGGATCCATGCACGAAAAGGAAAAGAAATTTGCCCCCCGGGAGCGCGGATGGGCCATGGCCGCACATGCACCGTCTTCCAATTCTCTTGGCTATAAACTCCTCGGCGGCAAGCCCGTCACCGAAATCGCCTTTCGCCTGCCCGGCGTACGCACAGAAGAAATCCAGGTGGGCAATAAACGCCTGCTCTCCTTCACAGCCGTTGTCCCCATAGACGACAACAATACGGAAATCACCCAAGTGTTTTTCAATGATTTTGCCGTGGTCAAACTGCTCAAACCCATCATCAAAAAAGGCGCAAGTGTATTCTTAAACCAAGACGGCGACATCATCAAATTACAAGCAGAATGCCTAAAGCACGACCCCCGCCTAATGCTAATCGACGACGCCGACCGCCAAGCAAAATGGTACTATATGCTCAAAAAAGAATGGGCCAAGTCAAGGGCGGAGGGGCGAGACTTTGTCAATCCGGTGAAGGCAACGACCTTGCGGTGGCGGTCTTAGAACATCAACCCTTACGCCCCAACAAGCTGAACCCAGTTTTTAGCAACAACAAAACCCAAGGCGCACCGTGCATGAGCAAATCAAAAATATCCGCAGGAGCCGTTAATCCCCCAGCCACCAACATATTCAATTTCTCCCAAACATGCGGCGGCCTAAACGGCGCAAGCCCGAGCGTTAGGCACAGCAGGATTACGATTGGCCAGTTTAATTTGTTTAGGGTTTTGGACATTTATACCAACATATCTGTATCAACATTCAACGCCTTGGCTAATTTGCGCAATGTGGCTTTCCCCGGATTTCTCCGCCCAGTTTCCAGCTGCGAAATATAGGCTTTAGAAGAGCCGATAGCGACGGCCAATTCAGCTTGGGTAAGCGTGCGGTGTTCGCGGTAAACTTTTATCGGGTTCACTTCCTCAAGAATAAGCTGATTGATAACATATGCTGGGAATGTTTCCTCGTTCGGATCATGAGCCGCGATAATTTCCGCCGACCATTTGTCCTCCAAAGTCTCCTGCAACTCATAGATAATCTCACCTTGCTCCTTGACGATATATTCAAGTTCTTCAATCCGTTTTTCAAGTGGTTCACCCATCATTTTCTCCTATCTGTAAATCTCTCGGCGATGCCCGATTTTCTTAATGTGTATTGTAGCAATTCGGTTCTCAACCCGACAAATGGCCGCCAATCACCTTGGCGAATAACGAAAACCACCAATGCCAACCATCGGCTTGACCCAAGAGTAAATCCCGTCCGGCTCGCCCGAATAGGTATTGATTTTCCGTACCAATGCTTGCGCCTGTTTCAAAGGCATTTTCCGAAGGGCTTTATCTGATTGTCGGGAATATTTGATTGCCAGAACCATATTGACTGTGTAGCATATGTATAGCTAAATGTAAAGCTAAATGTAAAGCAAATATCTCGTAAAGGTATTCACAACAATGCTAAAAGGAATGATAACGATTGGTGATTTGCCCCTGCTAGCTTAGTCCGGCAACTTATTTAACTTCACCAAATGTAAATCCCCATCAACAAAACCTACTCCTACACCAGCAGAAGTGTTCAAGATTTTCGCATTGGGGTCATCCGAATTTAAATAATTCTGAACGTTATTTTTGATTAGCTCAAGAGCGCTTTCCCAATGACCTTCCGTGTGCTCAAGCGGCATGCGGATAGATTCTATTTTCGGCCTAAAAATCTCCTCGCACGCCCAGTCCGAATCATCAACATCGAATTTATTTGTTCCGACCAGTTCCACACCATATTGTTGATCAGCCCATATGAACAAATTAAAACTAAATGCGATAGTATTTTCTGGCCTTTTTTCGCCCAGTGATTTGTTTAGCCACTTTCTAAATTTGTGCTCAAAGCTTTTCCCGTTAAGTTGGGCATCATAAGCGTCAATTCGACGGATTTTCCTTAGAGCCAAATATTTGGAAATAGCAGTCATTATACCCTACTGATTAAGGAAACTCCGTAGCTTCCGTGACCTGCTCGGATGCTTCAACTTCCTAAGCGCTTTCGCTTCAATCTGCCGTATCCGTTCGCGGGTCACACTGAACTGTTGGCCTACTTCTTCTAGGGTATGGTCGGTGTTCATGCCTATGCCGAAGCGCATGCGTAGGACGCGTTCTTCGCGCGGGGTTAGGGACGCCAGCACGCGGGTCGTTGTTTCGCGCAGGTTGGATTGGATGGCGGCGTCTATGGGCAGGATGGCGCCGCTGTCTTCGATAAAATCACCTAGCTGGCTGTCTTCTTCGTCGCCGATAGGGGTTTCGAGGGAGATTGGCTCTTTGGCGATTTTCATGACCTTGCGCACTTTATCCAGCGGCATGGCTAGTTTTTTAGCCAGCTCTTCTGGTGTCGGCTCGCGGCCAATTTCGTGTAAGATTTGACGGCTGGTGCGGACGATTTTATTGATGGTCTCGATCATATGCACCGGGATACGAATGGTGCGCGCTTGGTCGGCGATGGAACGGGTGATGGCCTGGCGTATCCACCACGTCGCATAGGTGGAGAATTTATAGCCGCGCCTGTATTCAAATTTATCCACAGCTTTCATCAGGCCAATATTACCCTCTTGGATAAGATCGAGGAATTGCAAGCCGCGATTTGTGTATTTTTTGGCAATAGAAATCACGAGGCGCAGATTGGCTTCGACCATTTCTTTTTTGGCTTGGGCAGCTTCGCGCTCGCCCTTTTGCACAGTTTGAACAATGCGGCGAAACTCATCGACAGGCACACCTGTTTCCTGAGCTTGCTCGGCTATTTCCGTGCGCAGTTTATCAATCGTGCGCTTTTCGCGGCCAATAAACCTGTCCCAAGCTTCAGAACGCCCCCCCAGACTATCAACCCAATCCGGGTTAAGCTCACTGCCTAGATAACACGCCAAAAAGTCTTGACGCGGCACGCCGTTACCATCGGCTAGGCGCATTAATTTACCCTCAAGTCCGATGAGGCGCTTATTAATAGCGTACAATTGACCGACCAAAGCTTCGATCCGGGCATTATTAAGCTGCAAGGATTTCAGTTCTTTGATGATTAACTTTTGTAGATCGTCAAATTCTTGTTGTTGCGGCTTGCGCAGAGCTTTGCCCTTCATGCGCGCGCGAATTTGCATGTCTTGCAAATTTTGGAAGCGGCCAAAATCCCGACCAATATTATTGAGAATTTCAAGAATCCCGTCGCGAAGCTCCGCTTCCATGGCCGCCATTGACAGATTTATTTTTTCGTCTTCGTCTTCTTCTTCGTCGTCGTCCAAGGTTTTTTCACCCTCGGCATGGGTGGCAAGCTTAAGCACGGGGCCGTGCTTGGGCTTTTCAATCTTCTCGCCCTTTTCAGGCTCTATCTCGCCTTTTTCAATCTTCTCACGTCGGACGGCGGCATCGGAACGGTCTTCTTGGATATTGCCGATAGACAGATTATAGGTGGTATCCAGATCAATAATATCGCGCAGGAGAATACGCTCTTCTTCCAACTCTTCGCGCCACACCATGATGGCTTCAAAGGTCAATGCACTTTCGCAAAGCCCCTTAATCATTGTATGGCGCCCTGCCTCAATCCGTTTGGCGATCGAGATTTCGCCCTCGCGGGACAGCAACTCAACAGTACCCATTTCGCGCAAATACATCCGTACAGGGTCATCTGTTCTATCGTGAGCGGGCTTGGAATTTCCGCCTTTAACAACGCGACTGTCTGCTTTGGTCAGGGTGTTGGCAGACGTATCGCCTTGGTCTTTATCATCGACCACGGATATGCCCAGATCGGAAAGCTCCGATAATGTGACCTCAATTTGGTCAGGGGTCACTTCGTCGACATTCAAATGCTTATTAAGCTCTGATGTAGCAAGCAGGCCGCTTTTCTTGGCCACAGCAATCATGCGTTTAACCTCAACATCGTCCATGTCGAGCATAGTGGATTTCTCTTTTGGCGCCACGTCCACTGTTTCAACAACAACTTCTTGCGCTGCTGTCTTTTTAGTCGCCTTTTTGGCGGCTGGCTTTTTCTTTACCGTTTTCTTGGCTACTGCTTTAGCCATAAATCTTCTCCATTTCGCGGCGCCTGTTTTTACCTCTAATAAGCTCTCACCTAAAATAAGGCCTTCCAACGCCAAAACAACCCCGCCCCGCCCAAACTTTTCAGTTCTTGGCAGGTGGAGCCTCTTTTCTTTGCGCCCGCACGAAATGCGAACTATAAATTTTGCGCGTCCCCCAGTCTAGCTAGACTTTTTAGGGCCAGTTGCGCGTGACAAACGCTGTAATGCGTCCGTCTTGTCGGAGCGAATGGTATCAGCCAGCCGCCCTCTTGTTTCTTCTCTGTCTGCTCCGCCGCTCTCGCGGGCCATCAATTTTCCTGCCTCGGTCAGCCATATTGTCTGACGTTTGGTTAAATTAGCGTCAACGCCGCCCATAGCCGCTATGGCCAAATTACGTTCCCGCACGATAGGTTTGATAGCCGCAGCCAGTCCTTCGTCTTCTATATGGGCAATGAGGGCGCGCTTATCAACCGCTATTGTGTCCTGCCAATAGCTTAAAAGTGCATTTTGCAGGCTTTCGCAGGCGCTTGAGCTGAATTTCAAGCTAAACAATGTTTGGTCAACCCGCTCCAGAAGCTCAGGCCACTCTAACACCGCGCCGATTAGCCGCCTTTCGCGGGCCATTTGCTGGGCTTGGGGCTGCATTTTACTTTGCTGGGTTTTGGTCGGCTTTTGCTTGCCGCCCCATGTTTTATATTTGCCGCCCGGCGTCCATTTTGGTCGTCCGAATTCTTTGTCAAACCGACCGAGTAGCGCGGTCTTATATTGGTCGCGCACCCCTTCGTCGCTAATATCGCGCAGGGCTTCAAAAATCCGGTTTTTCAGGCCCGCTTTGGCTTCGGGACTGTCCAAAACTTCGCGCTCCACTTCGCGCCGCCATAACATATCCACCAAGGGTATGGACTTTTCCAACACGCGCTTCATGGCTTCGGCACCCTTGGCACGGATAAGATCGTCTGGGTCCATATCCTCCGGCATGAGAGCAAAACGCAAAGTCTGTCCCGGGCGCAGTAAAGGCAAAGCCCGCTCGACCGAGCGAAACGCAGCCCGCAAGCCAGCTTTATCGCCGTCAAAGCACAATGTTGGCTCCGGCCCGGCCCGCCACAACAGAGCCAATTGGTCTTCGGTCAGCGCGGTGCCCAAGGGCGCACAAGCATGTTCAAACCCGGCCCGCACTAGCGCGATAACATCCATATATCCCTCAGCCACAATCAGCCCGCGCGCACCGTTATTCGGACTATGTAGGGCTTTGCGGGCTTCGGGATAGCGGTAAAGCACACTGCCTTTATGGAAAATATTGGTCTCGGGCGAGTTGAGGTATTTCGCTTTCGCGTCTTTTTCCATCGCCCGCCCGCCAAAGGCAATCAGCCGTCCACGGGCATCGGTAATCGGGAACATGATGCGGTTGCGAAAACGATCCCATGGTTTACGGTTTTCACGGTTATCGTCAGGACGAATGACCATGCCGGATTCCGCCAGACGGTTCATGGATGCGCCTTGCTGTGTCAATTCGTCGACCAGCGCACTGTAATCATTGGGCGCGAAACCAATCCCGAACCGCTTGCAATCCTCGCCCGTCAGACCGCGACCTTTTAGGTATGTCCGCGCCTCCTTGCCTATTTCCCGGCGCAGGGATTTCTCGAAAAACTCTTTCGAGCGCTCAATCCAGCTAATGGTTTTTTTGTTAGAGGCAGCGCGGGCTTCTGCTTGCGGGTCGACGGCAGGAAGTTCCATGCCAGCTTGCAGTGCTAAACGCTCCACGGTTTCAGGGAAACTCAGCCCCTCGACCTCCATCAGGAACGAAATAATATCACCATGCTTGCCCGAGGAAAAACAGTGATAAAACCCCTTCTCGTCATTAACAAAAAACGACGGCGACTTTTCATTGGTGAACGGCGACAGCGCCGCAAATTCCCGCCCTTGGCGCTTTAATTTGACATGCTTGCCAATCACGTCCGAAGGCCGAAGACGCGCCTTTAATTCATCAATAAAATGTTCACCAAATTGCATGGGCATAATGTAGGGGGTACGGAGGAAAATTGCCAGAGGGTTATTTAAGGCCTGATAGTTAAATGCTTGACGCCTCACCTCAACTTTTAGACGCCTTATAAAACGTCTATTTACCATAGAACTTAAACAAGCAGAAAGCAATTTCACCTATTACAACCCGTATCAGCAGGCGTGAACTAGGTGAGTTATTATTGTCGAATATGAGCAACTGGCACAACAACTTTAAAGCCTTGGCAATATTGGCTAAAACCAGTGTATTCTTGGCGCTATTCGCAGTTGCCGGAAATGCATTCGCTGGCAGTACGCTTACTATTTCCGATGAAGCATTTGGCAATAATGCTACGGGGCGTGCCAATGCAGACACTTTGGACAATGCATGGGCGGCAAGCTTTCCTACGGGCGCGTATCGCCCCGACCTTTTTCTCGGTGGGGCAGGTTATACAGGTACGAAAACATTTACCGACCCGACCGGTGCCAGTTATCAGGTCGACTGGGAAGTGGGACGCATCAACCAAATTGGCCCAGGTCTACCAACTTCAACCAGTTTTATTTTATCTACAGGTGGCTCAGTAACATATGGCCCAAGCACCTCAATACAGAGCAATTCACCAAATCCATACTCAACCGACACCCGGTTATCCACCAGTGTGTCCGGTACAGGATTAAAAGCCGTAAAATTAGATTTCAACAATAGCACAACAGATGTTTACGAGTTCGGGTTTTACGTTGGGGATTTAGAATCTCGGCCTAATAACGGCACAGTAGGCCGCGTCATCGTCTTTGATGCCGGCGGTGTCGTTATTGGCGACCACCCCATCATATATACAGGCACGGTGAAAACAACCGGCGGGGATGTCATTTATACGGTAACGGAGCCAATAGGCTCTCCAACCGGAGCAGCAAATAACAATACTGGAGATTGGGGCAATGCGACCACAGCATTCTTTTCTATTGCCTCAGATGTCGCCATAGGTTCCATTATAGTCCATGTAGGGGACGATGACCACACAACCAATAATACAGGCTCAACCGAGCAACTTGGCATCACTGGATTTCAAATTCCAGCAGCCCCCATAACACCAGGAGCCGCCCAATTAGCTGCCGTAAAAACGGTGGCGTTATTTGATGCTGCCGCTAGCGCTTATGCGGTTCCGGGCGATGATGTAGTTTATTCTATTTCTGTCACCAATGAAGGCAACGGCGATGCAGACAGCGATTCGATTTTCCTTGTAGACAAACTGCCTTCCGATTTAGTGTTTTTCAACGGCGATATGGACGGCCCAGGGCCAGGAACGGGTGCCGTCTTATTCAGCCAAACAAGTGCCAGCCTGAGCTTTAATGTGGCTACAGATGTTAAGTATTCAAACAGTGCCAGCCCGCCCGCTGATTTTGTATCATGTGCTTATAATCCAATAGCTGGCTATGATCCAGCAGTTACATATATTTGCCTAAATCCGAAAGGCGCAATGGCCAATGGCACACCATTCCCGAATTTCACGGTAGATTTTCGCGCACAAATTAAATAGCGAAAAAGCGATTTTCCGAAAAGCCCACCGACCCTACCCTATAAACCCAAACTAGAGCGGTTCCTCGCCCCGAAAGCTGATAATTTCACCATGTGCTTTATAATCAGGCGAGAGTAGCGGGACGAGGCGTTTGGCTATATCTATTGGTTGTGGTAAAGTGTCCGGGTCTTCGCCGGGCATGGCTTTGGCGCGCATCTGGGTGCGGACGGGGCCGGGGTAAACCAGATTTATACGCAGATTTGACTGCTCGGTCTCTTGCGCCCAACACTGTACCATTGCATCTAGTGCGGCTTTGCTGGTGGCATATGCGCCCCAAAATGCCTTGCGCGACACGGCTGAACGCGAGCTCATAAACACGGCCCGTCCGGACGGAGATGCCATTAATAGAGGCTCCAACGAACGAATGAGGCGGAAATTTGCAGTGACATTTATGGCCAATGCCTCGTCAAATTTCTTGGGCGAAATATGGGGCACAGGTGCGATTTCGCCCAGCACACCAGCATTAGCCAGCAGGCCATCGAGCCGTCCCCAACGCTCATAAACCGCCTGACCCAATTGGTCGATCCCGTCCAGCATTTTAAAATCCATGGGCACGATTGTGCATTCACCACCTTGCGCCCGAATAGCATCGTCCAGATCCTCAAGCCCGCCTTGTGTGCGGGCGGTAGCAATAATGTGGGAGCCGGCTTTGGCTAATTCTATTGCGGCCGCATATCCGAT
>JAKIUV010000132.1 GCA_021647375.1 Robiginitomaculum sp. | reverse complement strand
GCAGTGGACATAATTACCTTTTTGAGTACATGGATTCTCCGAAAACCTAGTGACATTCTATTAACCAAGTGTATATGAAACGATACTTATTTCGCCTTTCGTTCCAAGAGCATACAAGGATTTTCATGCCGCTTTTACACAGTAAAACCGCCCCACCTGTTGCGCAGAAACGCCCAGAAACTACGGCACAGCTAGGCCGGGAACGACACGATGATTACGCTTGGCTAAAGGACGACAATTGGCGCAAGGTTATGGACGACCCGTCCTTGCTGGACAAAGATATTCACGCCCATTTGGATGCGGAAAACGATTATACAAAAGCACTCATGTCCGGCACCAAAGACCTGCAAGTCGAAATATTTTCCGAGATGAAGGGCAGGATAAAAGACGACGACAGTTCCGTGCCGTCCCCGGACGGCTCCTATGCCTATGCCCATCGTTACCGCACCGGCGATCAACACGGCGAATATTACCGTACAAAACGCGCCGATATAGGCGGTAGTCGAGAGACTTTACTAGACGCGGACGCCCTTGCTTTGATGTACAAAAAACAAGGGTTTTCATTTTTCGATATTGGTAGTCTGGCGCATTCTGATGACCATAAATATTTGGCCTATGCCGTGGATGTGCAAGGTGCGGAGCGCTATGATGTTACTGTGTTAAACCTGCAAACGGGAGCGCCTATTGGCAAGCCGATTGAAAACACGGCAGGGGATTTGGTCTGGGCAGACGACGCCGCAAAAAATTGCCTGACCTTGTTTTGGGTTGAACGCGACGACAATAACCGCCCGAGCAAAGTTTGGCGCAAAAACATATTGGATAAAACCGCCAAACCCGTCATGGTTTATGATGAACCGGATGCTGGTTTCTTTGTCTCCCTCGGTGGCAGTGACACTGGTGATTATGTTGAAATTTCCTGCCATGACCATACCAGTTCCGAAATCTGGATTATCCCTGCAAAAACCCCGGAAACTCCGCCTGTTTGCACAGAACCACGCCAGCACAATCGTGAATATGACCTCCATGACCACGCAGATGACTTCTATGTTCTCACCAACGAAAGCGGCGCGACAGACTTCAAAATCATGCGCACCAAACAAGCCGCACCCGGCGCAGAACATTGGCAGGACTTTATCCCCCACACCCCCGGCACGCTCATCATTGGGCTTGAAACCTATGAAAACCATTTGGTCAGGCTAGAGCGCAAAGACGCCCTCCCCCGTATCGTCATTCGCGATTTAACCACAAACACTGAAACCACCATAGACTTCGCAGAAGACGCCTATGCCCTTGGCCTGGTGGGCGGGTATGAGTTCAAAACCAATATTGTGCGCTTTAGCTATTCTTCCCCGACAACACCCGGCCAGATTTTCGATTATAATATGGAGACGGGCGAACGTATCTTGCGCAAGACCACAGAAGTCCCGTCCGGCCACAATCCCCAAGACTATACAACCAAGCGCATCCAAATCACAGCCCGCGACGGCGAAGAAATTCCGGTCACGCTTATCATGCGCACGGGTTTCAAAAACGACGGCAAAGCCCCGTGTTTGCTCTATGGGTACGGCTCTTACGGCATCACTATTCCGGCCAGCTTTCGTACCAATATCTTATCTCTGATCGATCGGGGTTTTGTTTACGCTATCGCCCATATCAGAGGTGGTAAAGCCAAGGGCTATGACTGGTACACCAAGGGAAAACTAGCCACAAAACACAAAACATTTGACGATTTCGTAGATGTTGGTCACGGTTTGGCGGCGCTAAATTACACGTCCGAGGGGCGTATCATAGCCCACGGCGGCTCGGCGGGCGGACTGTTGGTCGGCGCAGCCTTGAACCAAGCACCAGAACTCTTCGGCGGCGTCATTGCCGCCGTACCTTTCGTTGATGTTTTGAACACGATGAGCGACGAAAGCCTACCGCTAACCCCGCCGGAATGGCCGGAGTGGGGCAATCCTCTCACCAGTGATACCGCTTACGACACGATTGCCAGCTATTGCCCTTATACGAATACAGTAGATGCTAATTACCCCCCCGTCCTGATCACGGCTGGATTAACCGACCCGCGCGTCACCTATTGGGAACCCGCCAAATGGGCAGCCAAATTGCGTGACCACCAGAAAGGCCCCGCCCCCATCATGCTAAAAACCAATATGGACGCCGGGCATCAGGGCGAACCGGGCCGCTATGACAGTCTCAAGGAAACAGCGTTCGAATACGCCTTTGCACTGAAAGTCGCCGAAAGTTTTGAGTGAGTTTTATTTTCAATCAAAGCTTTCCTAACTAGGCTCGGCAATTCACATTTAGCCATTTCACCACATCACGGGTCAGTTCTAGCCGTGTCCATGAATAAGAATGATCCCCTTCCAATACTTTATGGGTGAGGTTGACCGCTGGCTGGGCTGTGAAAGCCTCGACAAGCGGCTTATGGTAAATCTCGGGCGCGAGAACCGTGTCGTTTTTTGCTGCAACTAGAAATACCGACCGATCGGTAAATTGATCTGCCAACTTTGCCACCCCGAACGCATCTGCATTGTCTGCGATCTCTTTGAGCAATCGTTTGCCGCTCGTGCCTTTGAGCGGGCCGCGACCGAGCAAATGTTCACCGTCCACATAGGCGGCAAAGCCTGCACGGGCTTGCGCCGCTTCCGCGCCTTTGAACATACCGCCGCGAACGCCGTAATCGGCGGCGGATAGTCCAACTACACAGCCAACATTTTTGTCCTTAGCCCCCGCCGTTAAAGCCGCAAACCCGCCCATGGAATGGCCGATGAATGTGATATGCTCCGGGTCGATACGGTATTTTTTAACGGCGTCCGGGCTACGGACAAATTTGCTGGCCGCCAATGTATCTTCTATCACATTTGATAGTGAAAAACCACCTTCGCTTCCCCATGCGCCTCGGTAATGAAAGAACAAAACATTGAAGCCTGCGCGCCGAGCTGCTTGGGCGATGTCGAGATTTTTCTCATAGCCCGGAAAGCCGTGTAGCATGATAATCGTCGGATGCGGCCCCGCACCATTGGCCAAGTAAAAATGCCCGTTCAGCGCACTGCCATGACTGGCAAAATCCAACTCTACCGTAGTGGGCGGGAAGTTTTTATCAATCACAATTGGGTCAGTTATAATAGGATCGGTACTGGCATCTGTGGATGTGTGGTCAGAAATGATTATCCATTTTCCGTTTTGCTTTTGCAGCAAAAGCGTAAACAGACCGCCCGGCTTATCGTGGGCGCGTGTCAACTGCCAACGGCCAAAAACCTGCGCATCTTTTGCAGACAGGATATTAACTTCGAGATTATCAAAGCTAAGCTTTCCCATAGTCGCTTTGTCGGGGTAGCGGGCTTTATAGCCGTCTATAGTCTCTTGCCAGCCCCGCTTGACTTTACCACCAGACGCGAACCGCAGGTCTTCGCTCGCGAGATAATGTGCCATAAACCCGTCTATATTGCCAGCGTTCCACGCGGCATCTTGTGCGTCCAGCATTGCAATGATTTCGGTCTTGAGCGCGTTCTTGCTAAAATCCTCACGTTCGGCACACCCTGCTACGGATAAAACGCCAACCATTGCACTCGCCGCCAATATGGCTCTAAATATACGCATAATACCCTCTTTATTCACCTGCCGCCGCTGCAATGGCAGCCAGACTTTTCATATCGAGGCCAGCCCCACCAATGAGCCCCCC
>JAKIUV010000131.1 GCA_021647375.1 Robiginitomaculum sp. | reverse complement strand
AAATTTACTCATTCTTCGTTCCTGTAAACACTCCGCCCAGCCCATGAAAAACTCCCAAAAGAAGAAATCCATAAACCGGACAAATGAAGTGCTACATAAAACGGACAATTAGAGTGCTAGCTACAGAATAATATGATAGGCTGTGCAGTTCTGTAGTTCTGTGATAGCTTTGTCGTACACCTTATTGTTTTGCCTTATCAGAGCAGTGTAGGCTTGAAATTCGGTGCAGGCTAGGTCATTAAGCCCATGAACAGGCAAGGCGAATCATGGCTAACGAAAAAAACTCTCCAAAAAACAGCTTGAGCTATAAAGATGCTGGCGTTGATATTGATGCTGGCGAAACTTTGGTTGACCAGATTAAACCGCTGGCGGCCAGTACGCGCCGTCCGGGAGCCGAAGCCATGCTCGGCGGGTTCGGTGGCGCATTTGATTTAAAGGCTGCCGGGTTTGACGACCCCATATTAGTATCCGGCACGGACGGGGTTGGCACCAAGCTACGCATTGCCATAGATAGCAGGCGGCTCGGCACGGTCGGCGTTGATCTGGTCGCTATGTGCGTCAATGATGTGTTGGCGCAAGGTGCGGAACCTTTGTTCTTTCTTGATTACTACGCCACAGGTAAATTAACGCCGGATACTGCCGCTTTGGTAATAGCTGGCATTGCAGAAGGGTGCCGCCAATCGGGCTGTGCGCTGATCGGCGGCGAAACGGCGGAAATGCCCGGCATGTACGAGGGTGACGATTTTGACCTAGCCGGGTTCGTCGTCGGCGCGGCAGAGCGCGGCGGCCTCCTGCCTAAAGAAGACGAAATGCGCAGCGGCGATGTTCTTATTGGCCTGCCGTCCAGCGGACCGCACTCCAATGGCTATTCGCTCATCCGTAAAATTGTTGAAATATCAGGTTTGGCTTGGGATGCCCCTGCCCCATTTGCAACAGGCACGAACTTAGCCGAAGCCCTGCTGACCCCCACCAAAATTTATGTTGAAACTCTGATGCCTCTTATCCGCCAAGGCCGGATCAAAGGTCTTGCCCATATTACAGGCGGCGGCATTACCGATAATATTCCGCGCATGCTCCCTAAGCATTTGATCCCGAAAGTGGATTTTTCTGCATGGCCGCGACCTGCCGTGTTTTCTTGGCTACAAGAAACTGGCGGCGTGGATGAAGCGGAACTGCGCCGCGCCTTTAATTGCGGTCTCGGCATGGTGTTGTGTGTCGACAAGGACAGTGCCGTCGACACTTTAGCCGCACTGCACACAGATCCCATGACTGATTCTGGCAATGCCTATATTATCGGCGAATTATGTCCCGCAAAAACGTAGATCAAAAAGTCAAAACCGCTGTCCTGATTTCCGGTGGCGGCTCTAATATGGTGGCCTTGGTGCAGGCCGCACAAGCCCCGGACTTTCCGGCAGAAATAGTGTTGGTCATCAGTAATAGGCCTGATGCTGCCGGCATCGCCAAAGCCGAAGAACTTGGCGTAAAAACCCTTTGTATTGATCACAAAAATTTCAAAACCCGCAAAAAATTCGAACAAGCAATGGATAAAACGCTCCGCGCCCACGGAATAGAGCTTATTTGCAATGCAGGGTTCATGCGTATTCTAAGCCCGTGGTTTGTTGGAAGCTGGCGCGGGCGACAACTGAATATCCACCCATCGCTCTTGCCAAAATTCAAAGGCCTCCACACCCATGAGCGTGCCATTGAGGCAGGGGAGACCGAACATGGCTGCACCATCCATTATGTAGACGAGGGCATGGACACGGGTAAAATCATCGCACAAGCTAAAGTCAAAGTTTTACCGAATGATACGACAGAAGCACTAGCCGCAAGGGTATTGAAAGCGGAACACAAGCTATACCCCCAAATTTTGATGCAGATAGCTAGCGAGGAATTGCAAACCCAAAATTAACTTCGGCTATTGCTTCCATTCCCGGCAAACAATTGGGTCTTGTCTGCGCGTGATTATCCTGTACACTAATTGGCAAGGGGCAACCTGTAGATCTTTCTGGGGATGGATCTTGACTTGAAAATAAGTTGAGAAACACGAGGAAAGTTAATGATCATTGCACAAATATCCGATTTACACATTGGTTTTGCAGGCAAGGGGGAAGTTTGTAAAAACTCCGCGCGTTTAAAACAAGTCGTGGACGCCCTCAACACATTACAACGCCAGCCAGATCTGGTTATTGCGACAGGCGACTTGGTCGAGCACGGTCAGGATTGGGCCTACCGAGTGTTAAAAAATGAACTGAAACAAATTAAAAGCCCTGTATATTTTGCCTTTGGCAATCATGATAACCGCAAAGCTTTTCTAAAAATATTCCCGCATTTCCCACTCATAGATGGTTTTTTGCAATACACAATCGAAGATTATGCCGTGCGCATCATAGTTTTGGACACCCTTAAAGAAGGCCAACACGGCGGAAGTTTTTGCCAAACCCGTACCGATTGGCTGGATGCCAAATTGGCCGAACAGCCAGAACGCCCGACCGTGATTGCCATGCACCACCCCCCTATCCGTACCGGCATTGGCTGGTTAACGGCAAAGCCGGGTGACAAATGGGTCAAGCGATTGCACGATGTCATTTCGCGTTACGACAATGTAGAGCATATATTTGCTGGACATATTCACCGTAGTATTTTTAAATCTTTCGCGGGCGCAACCATTTCCGTGACCCAAGCCATTGCCCCACAAACAAAGCTGGAACTGGCCGACATTGACCCGCATATACCGGATGGGCGCGGGCTGTTGGTCGAATCCCGGCCAGGATTTTGTCTGCACTATTGGAACGGAGACGACATGACCACCCACTCAGCCCAAGCCCCATGCGGTAAAACCCTACTACATTATGATAAAAAATACGCCTATGTGGTTCGCCACACACTAGACTTGGATCATTAGCATTGCGCTCAGAAAATTACACCTATAGCACTGATGGATGGCACTAAAAATCACCAACCGCGACGCACGGCGACTTTGGCTACACAGCCACGGGCTTGGCTGTGCGCCAACCGGAGTGCTGGACGTATTGCAAATCATCAAGGGTTTAGGCTTCGTCCAGCTTGATAGTATCCGCAATGTCACCCGCGCCCATCATCATATTTTATGGTCGCGCAACCAAAATTACCGCGAACCGATGTTGTGGAAATGTCTATCGCAAGACAGGTCCGTGTTCGAACACTTCACCCATGATGCGTCCGTAATCCCTATGGAATATTACCCTATGTGGGGGAAACAGTTTCGTCGTTTGCAGAAACGGCTGGGGGCATCAAAATATTACAAAGCCCTCCCAGATGCACAAGACCGCGAAGCAATCAAAGACCGTATCCGAAGCGAAGGCTCGCTGTCCACCCGTGCATTCAACACCAAAATAAAGGGCAAAAAACAAATGTGGTCGCGCCCGCCCCATAAATTAGCGCTTGATTATATGTGGTATGTAGGCGAGCTGACTACGTCCCACCGCACTAATTTTATCAAATACTATAACCTGACAGAACATGTTATTCCGCAAAGAAACCGCGCGCGAAAACACGACGATCGCGCCCAAATAAACTGGCTTTGCACGGCGGCGCTTGAACGGCGCGGCATGGCTAGTCTGCGCGATATACAGAAATTTTGGGAAGCCGTCAGCACTGCCGAAGTTAAAACCTGGGCTACTCATAATCCTGACCACCTTATCCCCGTTCAAATACAAGCCGCAGACCGTGCTTGGCACAATGTGTTTGCGCCCCCGGATCTAGAACAGCGCTTAACAACAGCCAGAATAACCAC
>JAKIUV010000045.1 GCA_021647375.1 Robiginitomaculum sp. | reverse complement strand
TTCGGTTAGCTGTTTAATCAGTGGCGTTAATATCCCGTCCTTGCCAGAAAGTGGCTGGCCAGCCTGTAAGGATTTAAGAGCTTCATCAAAATCGAAGCCCATGGGCTTGTGTGGTAATTTGGTCATAATAGTCATTCCTATTTTTTAGAGCAAAGCCTGCCCTTGGTGCAAATCTACTGGAATGACACAGAATTTTAAACACTATCATTTCTGACTTTAGGTTTGTTCCAAGACCAATCACCAATACCCGTTCACCCGGTCATAGGACGGGGTGCATTTTTTGGTTTCGTGCTAACCTCACAATGGATACCGCCCTCCCCGGCCTATGCCGGGGTGAGCGGATACAGTATGAACGGTTGGGGTAGGTGGTTTTGCTCTCGCACATCCGTGTCTGCAGGTTGAAGGTTGGGATATTTATGTAGAGCTTAGTTGCCCCATAAATATCCCAGCCCCTCACCTTGTTCCTCTCCCCCGAGGAGAGGAGACCATGGACTAAACTACCTTTGTAAATTCTATTTCAGAAATGGGCTATAGTACTGTCAATCATACTCCATAATCCCCAAACTAAATGATAGCGTCTCCTCTCCCATTGGGAGAGGAACAAGGTGAGGGGCTGGATGGTGAGGAGAATTACGCAACCCCACCCACAAACGCGACCAACGCACCCATAGTCCGTTTGGTGGCTTCCATGCTGGGGACGTGGCCTAGGTCGTCGTAGATAACCGTCTGGCAGTTTTTTATGCCGGCTTGCCAGATTGGGGCGGCGCTTACGCTTAGGATTTGGTCTTGCTTGCCCCAGACGAGCAAGGTTGGGGCTTGGATTTTGTGAAGCTGGTCTTCCAGAAAATCTTTGTCGAAAAAATCCTGGAATATATGGGCATAGGCATCGCGGCGGCTGATGTGGACGTCGGCCATAGTGTTGAGGGCGAATTTTGGAATATAGGGTCGTTTCACCATGACCATATCGAGAAAGGCAAAAAACTCGGCGCGGGTTTTGGGCAGGAACATATTGCGGCCCTCTTCTTCAAACACACGGCCTATATCGCTCGGCTCGGGCGAGGTGATGCCCGCCGGGTCAAGCAGGGTGATGCTGTTTGTCATGTCGGGGTGGGCGACGGCAAAGGCGGCGGCGATAAACCCGCCCATGGATGAGCCGACCAGATGGGCTTTGTCGATATTCAGATGCCGTAACAATTTCGCCAGCCATGCGACCTGGGAAGGCATGCTGTAATTGGCGTCCGGGCTATAGGGCGTCTCGCCGTGTCCGGCCATGTCCGGCGCGATGATATGGTAATCCTTAGCCAGCATTTTCGCCGGACGGTGCCACAAGGATTTGTCCGCCGTATAGCCGTGTATAAATACGATGACCGGTTTGCCGACATTTTCATTATCATAATAAACCATATCGAGGCCATCAAGCGGTGCGGTTTTACGCTTAAGCCCCGCAAGCTTGCGCTCTAAATTCATCAATTTAGCAGTGAGCCGCGCGCCTAAACCTGGTTTTGTCATGATTATCCCCTTGGTGTTTTGCACACCATAGCGCAGGGACAGGCTTTGTCCAGATTAACTCGGCGGCAAAACTATAAAGGTGCTGGCGCATCCGGTGGGCGGATATGGTTCACCTCAGACCCCTATCTCTAATCCCAATAGCCCTCACCCAACCAACGGATAATTGGCTTCTTTGACATAGGTGTTGGGGCCGTGTTTGTGGCGCTCTACTGAGTACAGTGCAAATTCATCGACCAGAAATGGTTTTGATGTGAAGCGGACATGGCGGCGGATATATCGTTCGAAATCGTCTTTGGCATAACCGCGCCGCAAATAGGCCAAGCTTAAATGCGGTCTGAAATTGCGGGCTTCCATTTCTATAGTGTTGCGCCTAGCGGCACTGCGCACATGTTTATGCAATCGGTTCAGGGCAGGGTTATCTTTGACACCGAGCCAGAGTGTGTGCGGGCGGTTCAAGCCGAAAAAATCCACGCCCGTTAGGCTCATGTCAAACCCGTATCCGGGAGCGCGGGCTAATTCTCTGTCGAGCATTTCTGCGTATTCATCGTTCAGTTCGCCGAAATAACCGACGGTGATGTGTAAATTATCCAGCGGTGTCCAATTGACGCCCTCTATGCCTTTTTGCAAAGGCTCGACGGCATCAATGATGAAGTCGGGCGGTGTTATGGCGGCGAAATATGTTGGCATAGCATTATTAGCCTCGTGCGCTTATGGGCAGGGCGATCTATATTTAACGTGGAATTTGTGTACGGCTTTATCCATTTCGTCCGTCCAGTCAAGATCAAAGGCGTCGATGTTTTCTTTGAGCTGTTCCATAGTCGTCGCACCTATAATAGTTGCAGTGGTGAATGCGCGGCTATCGGTAAATTTTAGGGCGAGTTGAACCGGGGTAATGCCCAATTCATGAGCGAGGTCTTCACTGGCCGCAATGGCCGTTTCCGCGTCGCCGCCCTCATAGCGCTCCATACGCCCAAATAATGTATTACGCGCACCTTCTGGTCTGGCACCATTTCTGTATTTTCCCGTGAGGAAACCTTGGGCGAGGGGGGAGTAGGCCAACAAGCCTATGTCCTCGCGCATGGCTATTTCCGCAAGGTCATAATCAAAGCGGCGGCTGACCATGGAATATACATTTTGGATGGACGCCATGCGCGGCCAACCGTTTTTCTCGGCTAAGGCGAGATAACGCATTGTCCCCCACGCACTTTCATTGGACAAGCCGAGATGCCGGATATTGCCTTTCTCTACATGGCGGGCGAGAGCTTCTAGTGTGTCTTCAAACGGGATCATCTCGTCAATACCAAAATCCCGAAATGAGTGAAATCCAAAGACTTCGCGCGGACGGTCCGGCCAATGGAGTTGGTATAAATCTATATAGTCCGTCTGGAGGGTTTTCAAAGACCGCTCAACCGCGAAGTCAATATCGGCTTTGGTGTGGCGCGGCGGTGCGCCTTCTGGGCGAAACCAGTCTGCTCCGTCCATACGGCCAACGACCTTGGTGGCAATGACCAGCTTATCACGGTCGCTACGGTTTTTTAGCCAAGTGCCGATATATTTCTCGGTCAATCCGCGTGTATCCGGCTTGGGCGGTATCGGGTATAATTCCGCCGTATCTATGAAATTAACGCCCCGTTCGAGCGCGTAGTTAAGCTGGGCATGGGCTTGCGCATCGGTATTTTGCTGACCATATGTCATGGTGCCGAGACAGACGCGGGAGACTTTGGTGTCTGTGCGGCCAAGATTTGTATATTCCATATTTTCTTTTCCTTCACGGTATATGCCGATTATGCTTGGATATTGGGTAAAACTCCCTATATATGGTAGGATATGGACTTCGCACACATTTGTGCAAGTTCTTTTGTGTACAATTCTTTTTGGCAAAAGCCTTTTTCTTAAGGAGAGAAAAATGAATCAATTTTCAAATAATTCCGTCGCACAAGGCGGTGAAATGGATCTAGGTCTGCGTAGCTTCATGCTGGGCACCTATAAATATATGGTCGCCGCTATGGCGGTTTCAGCACTGACAGCCTATTTGTTTGGCACATATGTATTGCTCACCCCAAGTGGTAATCTGTCAAGTATCGGGCATATGCTCAACAGTCCCGCAGCGGCGATTGGTCTGGTTATCGGTATTATGGTGATGTTCGGCGCAGTTGGCCGCAAAATGTATTCCATGAGTGTCGGCGCGGTTAAAGTGTTCTTGTTTAGCTTTGCTGGGGTTATGGGCGTTTGGTTGTCCTCTATCGCTGTGATGGTTGACCCGATGATTTCCGTGCGCATATTCTTTATGGCGACCGTGGCCTTTCTGGGTGTTAGTCTGGTGGGTTACACCATCAAGAAAGATTTGGGCGGTATAGCCAAGTTCTTCATTATGGTATTTGTCGGCTTTGTTGCTATCAATATACTCGGTATGTTTATCCCGGCTTTAGCGATGTCAGGTACAGCTGGTTTCATTTTTAACCTGGTTGGCCTTGTCGCAATTTGTGGGATCACCGCATGGGAAACCCAGTCCTTAAAGCGTATATATTACAATACGGCAGGTAACCCAGAGATGGCAGAGAAAATGGCCGTGTACGGCGCGGCGTCTTTATTGCTGGCTTTCATCAACATCTTCTCGATCCTGATGAGTATGTTTGGTGGCGATTAATTTACCGCATTTTAAAGATGTAGAAAGCCCCGCTTCACGGCGGGGCTTTTTTCTTTGCCAAGACATTAAAAAAGTGTTAGAAATCGGGCGTTGTAAAAGAGCCGTAGAGCTTAGTGCAACTTATAAAAAGGGCAAAACGCCCATAACACAAAACTCTTAAGGGGAGAAACTTATGTCTATCGCACGTATTATTTGGATTGTTAGTCTATTGGCGGCTGTTGTATTAGCCTTTGTTACATTGGGCAAAGATGGAAGCACAGGTGCTTTAATCTTAACTGTACTCGGGATTGCATCTGGTTGGTTTGTTGACAAGGAACACAGGCTTGGTTTGCTGGTTGCCGCCATATTTTTAATGTCTGGTGGTTACAAGGCTTGGGGCGGAATCCCGGAAGTCGGAGGGTATCTTACAGATATTCTTGGCAGCATTAAAATGGTTCTTGCTGCAGCAGGTGTAACAGCCGTACTGCGCCGCCTCGTAGAACGTATTCTACTTGGTAAAGGCACGGAAAGCTAAAACCAACTAAAAAGTAAATGCCAAACTTTTAAACCCCGCCAACCTTTCGGTCGGTGGGGTTTTTATTGGGTGAAATAATTTGAAGATTATAGGTTCTGAAACCGTGCTTTATCAAAGACGCGCAGGACATTTTTCAGGTTATGCCCGCGTTTCAATATAAGCCCACCCGGTGCAACGACGCTGAATTGCCCTTGTTTGCCGCGCAAAGCCGGGCGTTTATTGATCTGGTAGAGCGGGGTTTCTGTGGCTTGCCTATAGACGGAGAACACGGCGCGTTCCGGTAGCATATCTATGGCATAATCCTTCCATTTACCTTGTGTGACCATCTGGCCATATATGTTGAGAATGATGCCAAGCTCTTTGCGGTCAAAGGCTACGGGTTCGCATTTGGTGCGGGGTGAATTGGTAAATCGGCGGTTTATTGGGATTATTTTAGCACTCATAAGCACAGAATAGCTAAACCGAATTTAATGTAAAGACGCAGTTTTGGTAACCATTGAGTAACTGAATGCGCCTATTTTGGCTTTATGAAAAAATTAACCATACTAATTTCCGCTAGCGTATTCGCGCTCCTGACAACTGGCTGCACCACGGTTATGACCGCTGGTGTCAAAAAGGGTGATGAGCGCAATCTCGCCCGTTCTCTCAATGATGTAAACGCCTCGCGGGCCATCAAAGCCCGCATGGGCCGCGTTGAGGGCTTTAAACTTTCTGGTGTCGATGTCGAGGTTGCCGAAGGCATTGTTGTGCTTTCCGGTAACGTACCACGTGAAGAAGACCGTATTGAAGCGGAGCGGATCGCCTGGTCAGGTCCAGCTATTTTGCAGGTTGGCAATGAGATTTTGATCAAGGAAAGACAAGGCTTGGTGCGCAATACTAAAGACGGCGTTTTGAACAACTCTGTGCGCGCCCGTCTGATTGCAACCAAGGCTGTGAAAGCCCGAAATTACAGTATTGAAGTCAATGACGGGGTTGTCTATTTGCTCGGGGTTGCCCGCACGCCACAAGAGCTGGCCATGGCAACGCAAATCGCAAGCACAACCAAAGGCACGGTCGAAGTCATTTCCTATGTAAAGGTCGCTGCTGATAATTCGCGCATGACCGCCATCGGCCCAGGATTTAACGGGGAGCCGAGCGCGGCGGCAAGTATACCCAATTACCAACCGCTTAGCCAGGTACCACTTCAATCGGCACCACTCCCGCAATCGGCGGAATTGCCAAGCCTGCCAACGCCGCGCTCCACTATATTGGATGATGATGCAATTGAAAGCGGCGAACCATATTACCGCGATTTGGTGACAGGAGAGCGCATAACATTGCCTGAAGGCGTAAAGCCAATTCCTTATGTGCCGGACGCGGGGCCGGGTTCGCTCGGTGCTGGTGGCGCGCCCTTACCGCCCGGCACTGTTAGTGGAGATGGAGCTTATAACATTGATCCACTAACAGGTGAAATGGTTCCGGTAAGTTACCAAGGGCAATAGTTTTAGGAAAAACCTATTCTTTCGATATTTTCTACGCTATATTTAGCCGAGTGGTAACTACCACATACGGGGATAAATATGGACGGCGATGACAAGAATGCAGATAATGCGCCGATCTGGTTGGCTCGCGGGTCTGATATTTATGATCTGATCAAAACGGAAGCAAGCCGCAAAGTTGTACGGGCGCGGACAGTCTTAATTGCTCAGGGTGAGCCTGTAACCTACATATATTTTGTCTTAAAGGGCATGGCACAGGCCTTTATCTATACCAAGGACGGGCAAAAATGCTGGGTTGCTGATTTCAAACCTGGTGATTTGTTTGGTCATACGGAAATATTATCTGACGCAGAAATTGAATTTGAAGTACGTGCAGGAAACGGTATGCAGTTGGCTTTACTACCCGCTAAAACTTTCACAGAACTCATGCAAGAAAAACCAAAATTGGGCTATGCCCTATCCAGATATTTGGCTGTAGATATAGGGCTTGCACACACACGGTTGGTTGAGTTGGCCACTTTACCGGCAGCGGGGCGCGTTTGCGCGGAACTTTTGCGGATGGCAAAGCCGATCGGCAAGACGCCTGGCATTTTGATCATTAGGCCACATCCGGTTTATAGCAATTTTGCCCTACGGGTGCATTCCACGCGCGAAACTGTATCGCGCACCGTTAATGATTTACAAAAAAAGGGGATAGTGGCTCGTGAAACGGGCGCCCTTGTGATCTTAAAGCCAAAGAGTTTGCGCCGTTTATTGAAGTGACTTTTTTTCTAGGTGAAACAAGCGGATTTCTGTAGATGTAGGTCTCAAACTACGCGTGCCAACATATTCAGCTACATAATTGGTGCCATTAAAGACGGCGAGCGCAGCTGCGAATGGCTCGCTTACATATATTTCGCTTGGCAATATGGTTTTCCCAATATTTTGCGCCGTTTGTATCAAGTCTTCGCTCTGGTCTTCAGGGTCATAAATGGGGCCGTAATGGCCAGAAATATGAAAGTTTTTATCAGGGAATTGTTCAGAAACGTTAGCGAGAATGTTTTGCGCGCACTGTGCGGCATTTCCGGCTCTTTCATAGCCGACCAAAATTCCTGTGTCTATCTTGGTGAATGTCGTCGGTGTCGGTGAGTGCGCGCAGTTCTTAGCCATTTTTACCGCCTTCTCAAAGTCGTTTTCAGTGAGGGATTGCATGTCGATATAAATCATTGCAATTAATGCCTGTGGGTCTCTTTCCGGCAGGTTTGATATAGATGTGCGCGGCGCGGGATAGGGTATGATGATTTGCTTATGACCGGATTCGCGCCAGCAAAGAGCATCTGTCGTCGTTGCGGAATTTGCCGTGTCCTCGTCCCAAACCAGCAACTGCGCCGCGCGGCTATACAGTGTATTTGCCCGCATCACCGTCTTGCCCATAGCGGTTTGGCTGGCATAGGTGGTGCTGGTTTTATCTGGCCATTGGCTTCCGGTATTCTTGCAAATGGTCACTGAATTTGCTCGCATGAGACAGGCATCAAACCGGGCATCCCAATCGGTCCCAAACGGCGTTACTGATGTTTCAATAAATTGGTCAACTGGTGCTGGCAGTATCACATGTAGCTCTGCGCCTTGCTCAAGCAAAGTCTCGGCGATAAGAATATCAGAGCCAGCCGCCAATGCGCCGTAACCAAAGCCGATGTCATGACGTTGAATTTGATCGCAAATCTCTGCTCGCAAATCCGCTTGCACTTGTTCAGCCAGATAGGCTTTGCCCTTGTTATCATTGGTGAATATGTGGCCGGCAAAATATACGGCGGTAGGCGGAGAAAATGGTTCTAACCAGGCCGCGTCCTCGCCGCGTACATCGAGAATGTTGCGAAATTGCTTAAGGGTGGTGGCGTGGGCTGTGTAATTGAGCGGATCGTGCATCACAGTGTTTTGAAAATGATCACCCGCCTGGTTTTTATGACCCATGAGCAAGAGTGCTTCGGCGCGGGTCGCCTCTATATAATAGGTTTCTTCTTGCGTCATGGCTTTGGTATTGGGCAAAATGTCTAAAACGGCTTCGGTCTTTGCCCGTATAGTACGTTCCTTGCGGCCACCGAGTAGCGACATGGTGGCTACATTAATACCTGAATAATAACCTTGAGTAGCGACAAAAGCTCTTTCATAGGCGGTTGCGCTACGCCGGGAAAAGTCGGCACATATATCCCCGCAATTTTGGCTCTTGGCGCGCAGTGCCATATCTTTCAAAAGCCGCCCCTTAAGGGACATAATGTCTTCGAGGATTGTTTTGTCGCCGTATTCCGTAATACGGCCAAGACCGTAACGTTCATATTCCGCCCACGCAAAATCCAGAGCGCCCGCCCGCGCCAGTGCAAGAACGGCCTGATGTTGGAGTTCTGGATTATCCGCAGAAGATTTAAGCGCAATGACGGCATTGTCATAAGCGCTTAGATAATTGTGATTTTTAAACATCAACTATTCGCTCGCCCATATTCTATATCTTTCCGGTTAGAGCAACTCGATTTTCATAAAGTATACCATTATTATCCTTTTGGATATTATACCGCCCCGGTAAATAATCTTTAAATAACTCTATAGTAGAAAATTACGAAAAACAATCTTTAAAATATTGGCGAAAGTATAGAGCTTGCTTGGCTTGCAACAGACCGGTTACGGGTCAGGTGGTGGAATGGTTCCTGTTCCAATGACAGGGTCATGTTCCCACTTATTGTTACCTTTGTTATCTTGGTACATGAGTTTGTAATAATGCTTAATCTTGCTATCTACTGAACCATGGCCATTTATGATTAGCCGGGCGCGTTTTTTGCTCAGTCTTTTTATCTCCACCTTACCGCCGTCGATGACCAGAGGCGGATCCTGAAATTCCCATTTAGATTTTTTATCGATATTAAAAATAAATTTGGTTTTACGGTCGAAAGGAGCATTGAAATCTAGGTCTTCAAAGCCAGCCCGATCATTTTTGTAATGCCTTTTCTCATTGGCAGTGAGCGCTCTCTCCTTGCCTTTGCTATTTACAAATCTTGGTTTAACTTGGACATCCCCGCCCTTTCTATTGCGCGCGGCTTTTTTGGGGTCGGTTATTTTAATGCTATATTTGAAACATTTTGCAGCCATTGTTATTCTCCTTTTTCAAATGACAGGTTTTGGAAAAATTTTTGGTTTGGAATATCCGAGTCATCAGGAAATTTTGCAAGGGTTGCCTGCAATTCTAAATGCAAAATGTCAAAAGCCATGCGGTTTTCCATTCCCCTATAAGTTTTCAACAAGACCCCTTGTGCATAGGCTAAACCGATAATCCAACTCTGATTATTTGGGTCGTGATTTACGAGTCTTAATAGCAATTCTTGAGATTGTTGTCCAACTTTTAGTGATTGAATATACTCTCCATCCTGAAAATGTAGGCTAGATAAATTTCGCATTGAGGTGGCTTGAACAAAAAGCAACTCCCATGTGTTAACATCGGTCTGTTTCAAACCGTCCTCTGCAACGGAAATTGCTTTTTTATGACTATTCTTAGCCAGATCACTGTTGCCAAGTCTTGAATGGCTTAGGCCAATCCAGCCAAATGTATCGGCGTATTCATCAATTAGCTCATTGAAATTAGAGTCAGACTTGATGAGTTGGGTGTAGATTACCATCTCACGTTCAAAAATTTTAAGCGCGTCCTCATATTTCCCAGTGCCATAAAGGAGGCTACCCAGATTGCTGTTCGCATAGGCCAGTTCTATTTTGTGCTCTGGTTTGTTTGGTTCCTTTTGTACAAGTTCCAAGGCTAGATCGCGATATGCCAGAAAATAGGTTTCTGCAATGTCCGTATTGCCCTTCAAATACGCATCATAACCTTTCCAGAAACTGGATTGGGCGTGATCGTAGATGTCGACGGGGCGGGTGCCGCATTTTAGGATTTTCGTTTTTGTTATTTCAAATGCTGCGCTGGCGTATTTTTCCAGTGCCGTCATATTGCCACTGGACTGGGCGATACTTGCGGCCAATTGCGTAGCTCTAGCCAAGCGCCCGGCAGGGTCGCATTGTGTCGTGGATTTCGGATAGCCATTATAGTAATCTATGGCTTTTTTGGATACGCCGTCCAAGGCGTCCAATCGGCCTACGGGTTCGAGTTTGTCTTTAAGGTCGGTCAACATGAACTCTATTAATCCTTCAGCGTCATTGCGCCTTGCATCGGCTTCTTTGCGCGCCGAGACGGCAAAACCAGTAAGCGTTGTCATTGCTAACACGATCGAGCTTGCCCCAAGCGTGATGGCCATCACGCGTTGGCGATTTCTTTGCATGTCGCGCTGGACTAAATCATCAAGCTTAACATCCAGCATACCTGCAATTAATTTAAGTAAGCCTAGGCGTTTACCGTCGCCGTTAGAACGCAGGTCGGAGGCCAATGGTTCAGCGGGGCTATCTGTTAGCTTTCCCTCTGGGTCGATTTCATAGCGAAGGGCAGGCGGGAAGCATTCATTATCACCGCCGCTAAAGGGTTCGCCCTCAACTATCACACAAAAAATATTACCGCCGCGCCCTTGCCGTTTAAAGCTTAAAATTTCCTGATTGACCCATTTTGATTTGGCCGCCTGCGGGGAACAGATGATAATAAGGTTTTCAGAGGCCAGTAAAGCCTGCTCAATCTTTTCTCCGAGGCTATCTGCGGCTCCCAACTCTTCCCGGTCTCTGAATATTGGCTTGAGCCGAGCAAAATCGCTCACCGCCGCGCCGCCAACCTCCACAACCCCGATAGATCCGCCGCTCGCTTCCAGCAAATGCTTCGGAATACGGTAGCTTTCCAGGCGTCGGTGTAGCCACCGCCCCCAGCGGTGATCCTTGTGGCTATAGCTAATGAAAGCTTTATAATGATAGTTCCCCAACCATATCCCCTCTGTTAATGGTTTGAGGTTAACATGGCGCAATTAACAGCAACACGCAACTGCGTTGTTGGTTGGGGGAATTAAACAAAAATAAGATGCTTTATTTCTTGATAGAATGGCTATCTCTCTTTGCCGCCACTTAGAATGCCTTGGAGGAGTAGGATGTTTTAATGTTTTAACAAAATTTGGCGGCATTCTTTACAGCCAGCTCAGCACGGAACAACTTTGATGGATATAATAAGCAAAATTTGGATCGCTGCCCCGAATATTTAAAACCATAGATAAATTTATTTGATCCCGTTTAGTCTACGGATTAATGGGTGCTAAATTTAGACTGTCCTTGAAATTGTCATTTCATTTTTGGCAAATCTTTAAAATTACCAGGCCTTTTTTGAGCGCGGGCTTGCATGGCTTCCATCATTTCTGTGGGGTTGAGGAAACTGGCATTCCAGGTGGCGATTAGCTCTAGGGCATCTTGGGTATTGTGGTCACGGCCATAGGTGATGGCTTTTTTACAGCCCATGACGGCGAGGGGGGATTTGGCTGCGATTGTTGCGGCTATTTCCATAACGCCCGTCAACATTTCGTCTTGATCTTTATAAACAGCGTTGACCAAGCCGTAAGACTTGGCTTCGGCGGCGTCCATTTTGCGGCCCGTATAGGCCAGTTCACGGGCAATGCCTTCAGGCAAATGGTTCAGGATGCGCGGGAACGTGCCAACGTCCGCCGTCATGCCCACATCTATTTCTGTGATGGTGAAAAACGCATCCTGCGTGCAATAGCGCATGTCCGCTGCGGTTATCATATCAACACCTGCGCCGTAACAGCCGCCTTGTACCGCGACCAATACCGGGATGCGGCACTGCTCTAAATTGGTGAAAGTGTCTTGTAGATATTTAACCTTATCCAAAAACGCCGCGCCGTAGGTCGGATGGTTTTTGTCATTTCCGTCAATCACTCCGCCTGCCAGCATGGAAATATCTATGCCCGCGCAAAATATCGGCCCGGTGGAGGAAATAACAATGACGCGGGCTTTGGCATTCGCGTCAATGTCGCCCACGGCCTTTGGCAGTTCCGCCCAGAAATCCGCCGCCAGTGCATTGCGTTTGTCCGGACGGTTCAGGACAATATGGGCGATTTGATTTTCAATACTGAGGTCGAAACTTTGGTAATTCATAATATCCTCTATAGTGTAAATAGACAACCTTGGGACGGGTCAGCTTTACCGTCCAGGAAATCATGATAGCAGGCGAGCAATGCCGTGTCGCCTTGTTGTTTGGAGATGGTAAGCCACCCTTGGGCGCTGTCGCAAAATGGCAGCCAGCTTGCGGCCAGGTTTTTGGCAAAGCCAGCCCCGCCCCATTCTTCAACCCGCTTTTTGGCTTGGTCGGGTACAAAAAACATAATTGGCGGGGCACCTTTTTTGGCTTTTGGCGGCGGTGCGCCTTGCCAATGAGACTTGCCGACCATGCAATTATAGACCAGATTTTCGCCGAAATGATCATAGAGCTTGCCGTTTACTTCGCCGTTACCCGCCATGTCGATGATTGCGGTTTTCTTGCTAGCATCTAGGTTCGGTATATTGTCATAGTTCTCTACGATGTCGTAAAACCCAGTGCCGGACGTGAATGCCATATTACCGCTAGAGGTCAGGCCAATAACTTTAATGACATTTCTGTTCTTAAGACAAAATGCCGTGCCGAGCGCGGTTTTTGATGATGCGCTTAGCAGGATAATTTGTTCCGCGCCGAAATAACCTTCGTCCTCGAAAAAATCATCAATTAAAAATGAGGTGGTAAACAGCGGGCGTAAAACTGGCTGGAGGTCATCAAGCTTAGGCACGAAAGACGGGTCATTCCCTGTCAAAGTATAGCTGTTATAAATTGGATGCAGAGCAAGGCGGTGGTCGGCACCGTCTTGAAAGCCGAGGGGGGAAAGCTTGACGGGTTTAATGTCAATGCTTTTGGCGATGGGGAAAAATCCGTAAATCCGCACACCCACATCTATGTCCACGCATTTGCTCTGGGTCACCGTCCCGTAACCCCACACGGGCATGCGTCCCAAACCCGGCTCCTCTAAACCATAAGCTTCGGGGTCGAAAAATTTCCAATAACCAATCATATCACCCGTCACCATATAGGTGATATTGTTGGCGGTTAGGGCGAACGGACCTATGTCGACGCGTATATGTTTGTCGGCAAGGTCGGCGCTCGGCACATCTATCATTTTGGTGTCGCGAAAGTCTTTGCGGTTTACAAGGAGTGTTTGGTTCATATCTAATAGCCTTTCATGACTTTGGTCGGAAGGCGGTCAAACACGTCGTCGGGGACAAAGAAATCACCCGCTAGCGGGCCGTCATAGCCGGGGGCGTATTTGGCGAAATCTGTGACGCCCTCTGCGCGCAGCAATTCTTCGTCGATGATAAAATTACCGGTAAATTTTTCCGGGTCCTTGCACATCATGATATGGGCGGTATCCGAGAGAATATCCGGTGTGCGGCTCATCCGTGCCATTTGGTCGCCGCCTAAAACATTACGCACCGCCGCCGTATCAATAGCGGTCAGCGGCCACAGGGAGTTGACCCCGATCTGGTGCGGCTTAAATTCCTCAGCCATGCCGAGCGTACACATGGACATGCCGTATTTGGCCATCGTGTAAGCCGTATGGTTTTTGAACCATTTGGCCGACATATCGAGGGGCGGTGATAAGTTGATGATGTGGGCATGTTTGGAAAGCTTCAAATAGGGCAAGCATAGTTTTGACATCAAAAATGTGCCGCGTGCGTTGACGTTATTCATCAAATCATAGCGCTTCATGCTCGTGGCTTCGGTTCCGGTCAGGGAAATGGCGCTGGCATTGTTGATGCAAATATCTATGCCGCCAAATGTGTCCACCGTTTTGTCGATAGCCGCTTGCACCAAGTCTTCACTACGCACATCACAAATTAAGGGCAAGGCTTTGCCGCCCGCCGCTTCGATTTCCTCCGCCGCCGTGTAAATAGTGCCCGGTAATTTCGCGTGTGGTTCTGCCGTTTTAGCAGCAATCGCCACATTAGCCCCATCTCGCGCCGCCCGCAGTGCGATAGCCAATCCAATACCCCGCGAACCACCCGACATGAATATGGTTTTACCTTTAAGGTTTTTTATATCCGCCATTTGCCTATCCTTATAATTGTGTTTATGGTGGGACTATAACCACTATGCACATAATTGCATATAGATTTTTTGGGGAAATAATGGCTCTTGCTGAAGCGATATTAGTCTGCCTGACAGACCGCCCTATGAGTGGTTACGACTTGGCCAAAACCTTTGACGCTAGTATTGGTTTTTTCTGGCGCGCCTCCCACCAGCAAGTGTATAGGGAGCTTGCCCGTCTGCGCGATAAAGGACTGGTCGAGAGCCGTGAGATTGAACAAAGCGGTCGCCCCAACCGTATCATCCATACGATTACGGGTGCGGGCGAAGATGTCGTCCACTTATGGTCGCTGAAACCGTGCCGAATGCCGTCGGTCAAGGACGAGCTGTTGGTTAAATTATACGCGCTGGATAATGTCGATATTCCGGTGCTACACGAACAATTGGATATTCGCCTAGACCAGCACCGCGCCAAGCTTGCGGCCTATCACCGGATTAAGGAAAAATTTTACGACGGCCAAAACCTGACCCGCGCCCAAAAGGGTAAGCTCATTGCGCTGACAATGGGGATTAGTAATGAAAGCCAAATGGTCAAAACACTTGGTAAGGCCATAACTATGCTGGGAGAGATTGATGAGTGATATAAAAAAGAACCCAATAATGAAATGGTTCATTATCCATGTGGTCGTCATTACGGTCTTGGCGGCAGGGCTATACATGCTCACCAAATTGCCAAAAGGGGACGCGTCACCTAAAAACACGGTTGTTTATTTGGTACGCCACGCCGAGAAAGTAACAGGTGAGACCGCAGGGCGTGACCCGGCATTGACCGAAGCGGGGACTGCTCGCGCAGAGCTTTTGGCGGGTTTGCTCGTGGACGCCAACATCACTGAAATTTATTCCAGCGATACTATCCGCACCCGCGACACGGCGGCTCCAACGGCGGAAATGACGGGCGTAAAAATAAAAACCTATGACCCGAAAAATTTGCAAGAACTGGCAGAGATTATTAAAGCGGCTAAAGGGCATTATCTGGTCGTTGGTCATTCCAACACTATTCCGGAAACCGTCAATGCTCTGGGTGGAGTAGGCGGCTCCCCTATATTCGAAAAGTCGGAATATGACAGATTATATGTGGTGACGATGGGGCGAGACGGCACCGTACAGACTAAATTACGGCGCTACGGGACGCGGTATATGGCCGAAATGGACGAGCTTAAGGCGCAGAAAATAACAGTGTCAGATGAAGGGGCTAGAAAACCAATTAACCCTGATGATTTAATTGTGTCCACTGGAAAGATAAGCGCGGATGATGAAAAGCAAGCCAAAAAGCAGGAAGCCAAAAAGCAGGAAGGCGAAAACCGCGATGCAAGACCGATAAAGCGCGTCCCGCCAGTTATGCCAGAAATTGCGATCCAAAGCGGCTATTGTTTTATGCGCTTTGACGTGGATACACATGGGCGGACGTTCAATGTGGACGCATATAAATGCTCGGACGATATGTTCGCCAATCCGGCTGCTGATTCTGTACGGGAATGGGTTTACGATCCAAAACTGGAAAACGGCGAGGCCGTAATCCGCAAAAGCATAACCAGCAAGGTGACATTTAAACTCAGCGATGAGGCAGGTGATTTGATTGAGGAACCCAAGCCTGTCGACCAAAATATCAACGATATTTTACCCGAAGACCAAAAAGCAAAACTCGCCACAAAAATACCAAAACAGGTTCAGAGAATTGCCAAACTCCCGACTTCCAATTATTGTTGTATACGGTACGATGTCTCGCAAACGGGTCTGGTTTTTAACGAAGACATAGTGACCTGTTCTGACTTTGAACTGGTTGGTGAGGCCACTAAATTTATCCGGCATATGAAATTTACACCCGCCAACTATAGCGGCGAGAAAATTTCCAGCAGCGGCTACACCATGTTGATCAAGTATTATAATTCTAGAAGATTTAATGAAAATGCGCCAAAGCAAATGTTGCCTGCCATTGGTTCTAATGCTGAAAAAGCCAAAATCTGTCAATTCGAATAAAGTCCAATTACCGCTTTCACAAAGCCCGTAAAGGCCTATGGGTATATTTATGAATACCGAAGCAAAAAATGGCTGGAAATTTTGGATTGATCGGGGTGGTACATTTACCGATATTGTTGCCTGTGACCCGGCTGGGGTTTTGCGTACCAAAAAATTATTGTCGGAAAATCCGGAGAGCTATGCTGACGCCGCGCTGGAGGGCATAGGGCGGTTTTTGGGTGTCCCGTCCGGTTCGCCTTTACCGAGCGAGAAAATAGCCAGCGTCAAAATGGGCACCACCGTAGCTACCAATGCTCTGTTGGAGCGTAAGGGCGAGCGCACGGCTTTGGCGATTACGGGGGGGCTGCGGGATGCGCTGGAGATTGGTTATCAGGCGCGGGCAGATATATTTGCAATGCGGATTGATAAACCCGCCCCACTCTATGATGGTTTGACGGAAATAAATGAGCGCTTGGATGCAGGCGGCAAAGTTATCACCGCACCCGATATGGTCAAAGCCCGCTCGGATTTGCAGATGCTCTATGCGGATGGTTTTCGGTCTTTGGCCGTGGTGTTTTTGCATGCTTACCGCAATCCCGCCCACGAAAAAATGGTGGCGGAACTGGCGCGCGAAATTGGCTTTACCCAAGTCTCGACCAGCCATGAAGCCAGCCCGCTGATTAAGATGATTTCGCGTGGGCGCACGGCGGTGGTTGATGCATATCTATCGCCCATCTTGCGCAGCTATATTGACAGGGTCGCAGAAGCACTCGGGGGTACTAACGAACTTTTGTTCATGCAATCGTCCGGCGGGCTGGCAGATGCGGCCCATTTCCATGGGCGCAATGCGGTGCTGTCCGGGCCTGCGGGCGGGGTGGTCGGCGCGGTGCGCACGGCCAAGGCCGCAGGGTTTGACAAAATTATCGGCTTTGACATGGGCGGCACATCTACGGATGTTTGCCATTATGCGGGCAGTTATGAACGCGCCTCCGAAGCCGAAGTCGCAGGTGTGCGTATGCGCGCCCCCATGTTGGAAATCCATACGGTGGCGGCGGGCGGTGGCTCGGTGCTGGATTATGACGGGGCAAGATTTTTGGTCGGACCAAAGTCCGCAGGGGCTAATCCGGGGCCAGCCGCTTATAAGCGTAGCGGCCCGATTACCGTCACGGATATAAATGTAGTGCTGGGCAAATTACAGCCACAGTTTTTCCCGGCCATATTTGGCGCGGGTCAAGACGAGCGGCTCGACACCAATGCACCCCAAATTCCGTTCAAAGACATAGCTGCCGAGGCGGGCAAATCTGTTGAGGAAACCGCCGAGGGTTTCTTGCAAATTGCCGTCGGGCATATGGCGCGGGCTATCAAGAAAATATCGGTAGAGCGCGGCTATGACCTAGACGGATATTCCTTGGCTTGCTTTGGCGGCGCAGGCGGACAACATGCTTGTTTGGTAGCCGAAGAATTGGGTGTTGAGCGGATATTCATTCACCCGCTGGCGGGTGTGTTATCGGCTTACGGCATGGGGCTGGCGGATATTTCCGTGCTTGAACAGGTCACGGTTAATTTAGATGTTGACCAGATCAAGATGGTAACAAAATACGCCCATGAAATAGCGCGCACGGGTCGCGAAAAATTAAAGGCGCAAGGTGTTGACGCCCACACCATAAAATACACCAAGCGCGCCCATATTCGCTATGATGGTTCGGACACTTTGTTGGAAGTTCCGCTGACGGAAAACCTGAAACAAGATTTTGAACAAGCCCACCGCACCCGCTTTAGCTTTATTGATGAAACGGCAAATATCATCATCGAGTCTATCAGTGTGGAATGTGCAGGCGGCGGGGAAAGCACGGAGAATTTATCGCTGGAGAGTGCGGCTGCACCCGCTGAAAACCCGGTAAAATTTTACGCCAAAGGTGCATGGCATGATGCTCCGGTTTACCACCGCGCCAATTTGACCCGTGGCAAAACCATCAAAGGCCCGGCGGTTATACTAGATGCAGGCGGCACCAATATAGTAGAGCCAGGCTGGGTAGCGGATTTGGACAGGGATGGGAATTTGGTTTTGCGTGTTGTGGCTTCTCAATATCTTACCCCCTCACCCTCGCTTCGCTCGACCTCTCCCCAAAGGAGAGGTGAGAAAATCGTAGATTTTCTTGGGGAGAATAGCGGCAGGCTACATGACAAGAGTATAGCACAGACGGACAAGACACCGTCTCCTCCCCCGTTGGGAGAGGAACAAGGTGAGGGGCACGGATGTGAGCGAGGACGCACAGAGCGAGACCCTGTGCGTCTGGAGATTTTCAATAATTTGTTCATGGCGGTGGCAGAGCAGATGGGGGTTGTCTTGCAAAATACGGCGCGGTCTGTGAACATCAAGGAACGACTGGATTTCTCTTGTGCGGTGTTTGATGCGGACGGCGGTTTGGTCGCCAATGCGCCGCACATGCCCGTGCATATTGGCTCCATGGATGCCAGTTTGCGGGCTTTGATATATTCTGGTTTATCCATGCAAGACGGCGATAGTTTCGTCCACAACAACCCTTATGACGGCGGCACACATTTGCCCGATATAAATGTCATCACCCCGATATTTGTGGGAGCCGGAACAAGACCGTCTTTCTATGTTGTGTCGCGGGGGCATCATTCCGATATAGGCGGCATTGCGCCAGGCTCCATGTCACCGCTGGCTATGAATATCTATGAAGAGGGCGTGATAATTGATTGTATGCATTTGGTATCGGACGGAGAATTTAAGGATGCGGAAATTCGCCGCGTCTTGACATCCGGCAAATATCCGGCGCGAAACCCCGAACAAAATATCGCTGATTTAAAAGCCCAAATCGCCGCCAATGCCAAGGGCGGGTCGGAGCTTATGAAGCTGTGCGAAATTTACGGCAAGGACACAGTCGCCGCCTATATGGGCTATTGTCAGGACAATGGCGAGGCCTGTGTGCGGCGTGCGATTGCGGCATTGTCGGATGGGGAATTCATTTACGAAATTGACCAAGGCAGTAAAATTCGCGTACAGATAACCGTCAATAAAGCAGACGGCTCCGCCTTGATAAATTTTATGGGCACGGACGCTCAGAGGGACGATAATTTCAACGCGCCCGAAGCCGTGACCCATGCTGCTGTTTTATATGTGTTTCGCTGTTTGGTCGGTGCAGATATTCCCCTTAATGCGGGCTGTATGCGGCCACTGAATATCCGCATTCCCAAGGGGTGTTTATTATCGCCAAGCCACCCGGCGGCTATCGTCGCGGGTAATGTGGAGCTTTCCCAAGCCGTGACCAATGCTCTGTTCGGGGCGCTCGGCGTGCTGGGGTCTAGCCAAGGGACGATGAATAATCTCACATTTGGTAATGATGAATATCAATATTACGAAACCATTTGTTCCGGCGCACCAGCGGGGGATGGTTTCAATGGTGCGGCGGCAATCCATACCCATATGACAAATTCGCACCTCACCGACCCGGAGGTTTTAGAACTACGCTATCCCGTGCGCCTCAACACGTTCGAAATTATGCGCGGTTCTGGGGGCAAGGGGAAATGGAACTCTGGCGACGGGGTGCGCCGCGCTATTGAGTTTTTAGCGCCCATGGAATGCGCTATCTTGTCCGGCAATCGCAAGGTGCGCTGCGCTGGTGTCAATGGCGGCGGGGCAGGCCGCTTGGGGCGCAATACGGTCATCCGCGCAGATGGGTTTTCGCATACCCTAAAGGGCTGCGATAATATTCAAGTGGAACCCGGCGATATATTCATGGTGGAAACCCCGACCGGTGGCGGCTATGGTAAGAGCTGAATGCGAAGTAAATTATGGCCAAGAAAAAAAATAAATTCAAAGGCGCGTTCGGTGATAATTTATCTGACCAATTAAATTGGCAGGGCGGCTCAGATCAAGCCAATAAGCAAGATGGGGTATGGGCTTGGGTGTTGTTTGCTCACAGATTTTCACGGCGTGGTCGAGACGGTATATATGCAAATTGAACGTAATATTTTGAGTGAAAAGTATTGAAGTATTAAAACTGGCTCTCAAATGCAGCGAATTTATCGTCTAGGGCTTTGATCATTTCGGCCTTTTTCTCGTCGCTGAGGAAAGCGTATCTAAGACTGTTATAGGTCATGTCTTTTAACTCGTCATAGCTAAAGTCGAACTCTTTTGTACCGCGCACATATTCGTGGGTTAGGTCGATGCGGGCTACGCCTTCGTCGTCTGTGGATAGCGCCATAGGCACGCCTGCCGCGCGGTAAACATGGAGCGGATGTTGGTCGCCTGTAATGCCGAGCAAAGCATCGGATGAGGTCAGGTTTATCTCCACCATGATTTTGTTATCGGCCATATATTTCAGCAGGTCTTTATAACCGGTTTCAAACACAATATCGGTGCCGTGGCCTATGCGTTTGGCGCGGGCAATATGGACGGCCTGATTGATATGATCACGTAGCTCGGCAGGGTGAACAAGTCCAAGCCAAAGCTCTCCGGCGTGTAGGGAGACATTGCGCGGCCCCAAGGTCTCGTACAGATAACCGATTTGTTCCATATGGTCGTCATAATCCCGTAGGGCGATAAAGTCGTCTTCGGGCGCAACCAAATTGGTGCCAACAAAACGCGCGTCTTGCTTCATCAATTCCCAACCGAAAATAGTGTGGGCGAAGACGGTGGACGAGGGCAGGGTGCGCACGGGTTGGTTCAAGAAGCGAACCTCGACCGCACAGCCCGGCATGGCGTCTTTCGTGCCGCATTTAAGAAGCGCGTCTTTGCGCGCCATGGCCGTATCAATATCTTTGCGCGCACGGGCGACAATATCGGGCAGGGCGCTGCCGAATTTTCCGGCCATAAGGGTTTTATAGTCCGTCTCCGCATCGCCTGTCATAGGGGCGCTGGCGACCATGGGCAGGATTGTCTCGAACAATTCCATAGTGTGCATCAATTCCAGATAAGCAATGTTTTGCTCTCCGGCCAGATTGGCGGTTTCGGCAACCATATCCCCAAAGCGCGAGGGCAGGGCGGCCATATCCATAAAGGTGGCAAAAAATTGGTCATGACTAGACCAGCCCGCATAGGGGACAAAATCCCGCAGGGAGAAGTTTTCAATCACTTCATTGCGCAGGTCTTGATTGAAGTTCAGCGCGTCTTTCATGGTTGGGTTATCGCCACATCCACCGTTGCCCGGAAACCGTATGGCAAGCTCGGCCTTATCGAGGCACAAGCCGTCTTCCTCGGCCCATTTTATCCAGCTTTCCGCATATACAGCGCCGAACAAATGATTGTGCAGATCACCGCCCTTGGGCATGTCCTGGAGGAATGCGCGCAGAGCAATGTCGTTATCTTTGATGCTTTCGAACTTGGCCGATACGCCCGTGGGGGCGGAGGCTTGAGAACAGGAGATAAGAAGAAAACCTGTTAGTACGGCTAATATTTTTTTCACGGTGTTCTCCAAACATTTTGTTATTTCAAGAATGTTTTAAGGGGAATGGTCTCGTCTGCCAATGCTTTTTTATCCATGATTTTTTCTGCGCCCATAGTTTGCGGAATAAGTCGCTTGCCGACCATGTATTCCCCCGGTCTATTGACCGCGTCTACGGCGAGTAGTTTGTCGCCTTTGAAATAAAACGCGGCGAAACTGCGACCAATGTCTGGATTGCCGCGCAGGACAATATCGTCATAGCCAGCCGATAGGCCAGCGATTTGTAATTTCAAATCAAATTGATCCGACCAGAACCACGGCAGAGCATTATAGGGCTTGGGATTGCCGCATATAGCTAGTGCCGCCGTTTTGGCTTGCTCGGTGGCATTGGGTACGGATTCTAGGCGTAAATGCCTATCATAAGCCGGGTTGTGATGCCAGGTTACATCACCGACCGCATAGATATTGGCATCAGATGTGCGGCAATTTTCGTCGACGATAATGCCGTTGCCGACCGCCAGCCCGCAGTCTGCAGCCAGTTCTATATTCGGGATAACACCAATGCCGACAATGACCATGTCCGCATCAAAATCACCGTTGGTTGTGATAACTTTTAATCCATCTTGAATTTCGGTGGCGGCACAATTTTGAACAATTTTTACACCCTCTTCGGTGTGGATGCGCTGATAAAATTCCGACATGACGGGCGCGGTCACTCGTTGTAAAATCCGGTCTTCCATTTCCAAAACGGTGACGGTCATGCCTTGCTTGCGCAGCGAGGCTGCGGTCTCCAAACCAATATAGCCCCCACCGATAATCACGGCTTTTTTGCCTGCGTCTATTTCGGCTTTAATTTTCAACACATCATCCGCACTGCGCAGGTAAAACACATTTGGTAAATCTGCACCCGGTATGGGGAGTTCTCTTGGCCTTGCGCCTGTCGCCAAAATCAATTTGTCATATTGCAAAGTATCGCCGCCGTCTAAAAACACCAATCGATCTTTGGGGTGAATGGTATCGACGCGCTTGTCGCGCACGCACAAAATATTGGCGGTTTCGTAGGTCGCGTCTGGGCGGATGAGAATATCATCTATGTCTTTGCCGCCGGACAAAAACTCCTTCGATAAAGGTGGGCGGTGATAAGGCGCGTAGCTTTCTTCGCCGACCAAAACAATATCGCCGTCCCAGCCGGACTGGCGTAGGCTCACGGCGGCTTGTCCGCCCCCGTGGCTAGCGCCGATAATTATACATGCTTTGTTTTCGCTCATAAACAGGGTTTAGCTAGATATTGCCTGCAATCCAAGACTTGATTTCGTCCGTCCTGCGCACGCCCGCTATATGGTCAACCGGGTGGCCGTTCTTGAACAATATCATGGCCGGTATGCCTTGGATTTTATATTTAGCCGCTGTCATTTGGTGGTCTTGGGTGTTCAGCTTGACGAAACGCACGCCCGGTTCCATATCAGCGGCGGCCTTGGCAAATTCCGGCCCCATCATTTTACACGGCCCGCACCACGGCGCCCAAAAATCCACCACCACGGGAATACTGGTCTTGGTGATAAATTTCGCGAAATTAGCATCGGTTAAATCTATGGGTGCGCCCGTAAATAATTTGGCTTTGCATTTGCCGCATTTGGCTGCGTCGGCTGGTTTGGATATGGGTAGCCTGTTGGTAGCGCCACAATTGGGGCATACGATTTGATTTGAATTAGACATTTTGTACTCCGTTCGTTTTGAATATAGGAGCAAGAAAATAGGTTTCAATGGGTCAAAATTTACTGCCCCAATATATCGCGTCCCAAAAGGTCTTTGGCGAGGGGTTTGTTGTCGAGTAAATTATTACACAGACTAATCAGCGGCCCGTCCCTCATAATGGTTTCCAGCCCGCATTGATCTTGGGTTATGATAATGTCGGCATTGTGCCGTGACGGATCGACAAATTTATCATGCATGGGGGCAACATCGCGGGCGAATTGTTCCTGGATACAAGAAATCGTGCGTCCGCGTTCTTCCACGTCGCGGCGAATGCGGCGGTCAATACGGGTATCGTGGTCACAAGCAACAAAGAAACTATAATCAAATGCAGGTCGCAGGCGGTCTTGGCTTAAAATCAATATGCCCTCGACCAGTAAAATTGGTTTAGGCGTGAGCGGTTCCGTTATATTCGTGCGGCGGTGGGTAGTGAAATCAT
>JAKIUV010000044.1 GCA_021647375.1 Robiginitomaculum sp. | reverse complement strand
ATGTGCGGCATAAGGGACAATTGATGTCGCCATAATCGGCCTCGGGCCAGCCGGGGCGCGCTTGCATTTTATCTACGAATTCTATGCAAGCAGTATAACCGAGTAGACGACCATGGGATTTGGCGGCTTCTAGTGGAAATATCATTTGAAAGTCTGCCCCCGTCATTTCGTTGCCTGCGAAATATTTGTGTGCGGTTAGGTGATATTCAATATAGTCAAAATGGGTTTTCATTTCGGCGCTGATAATGGGTGCGAGAGGGGCAGCAGCTTCGCCGAGATAGGAAGTATACATAGACAACAGCAATGGAAACATAGCCGAGCCTTCACCGTAATGCAGGAAGTGGATGTAATTATAATCTTCTTGGGTTCCGGCCTTGGGAATGAACCGACCATTTCCCCGGGCTTCTATAATGTATTCTATAATCGCGCCCGTCTCTGCGATAATGTTATCGCCGTGTTCTATCACAGGAGCGCGGCCCAGAGGATGCACAGTTTTTAGCGAGGGCGGTGCCCGCCTGGTTTTTGGATCGCGGGAATAGTGCTTGATTTTATATTCAAGCTCCAGCTCCTCCATCAACCAGAGCACACGCTGGGAGCGTGAATTATTCAAATGGTGAAGCGTAATCATAGGCTAAATATCGACGTGTTTTGTCGCTTAAGCAAGTATTTTCTTTTGCCCGTCACCAGCGGTGAATATCACAGACTTGATATTGTCGCCGAAAGCCATGTTGACCTGATTGATTTGGTCGATAAAAACGTCTTGCAGAATGGTGTTTTTAATCAATAGGCCGGATGGAGGTTCGGCCATTTCGGCTTCCATATAGACATGGGCATAGGTTGCGCCCGCCTCTGCACCAATAATTGTGAGATCCAGGTTTTGCCCGTCCAGCGTGGTAAGCTTGAAGTTTTTCTGAACATAAAGTGCCAGGCTGGCGCGCGCCCGCAGGTTGGTGATGTCTGGTGTGCTGATAAGACCAAGGCGGGCTAGAACCAGTGCCGCATCATGGGCATGTAAATCATGAGTAATCTCCAGCATTTTTGTTCTGGCGTTCCATTCAATATGGCTCATGGCCTGTTTTTGGCGGTGCGCCCACGCGCGTATAGGCAGGGCGGCGCAAGCCGCACCGCCGAATAATATTTGCCCCAATGTCCGCCTGTTTATCATAGGTCTATTTTGACAGACGTTTCATCAGCCGCTTTAGCAGGCCTTTTTCTTCGTCGGTAAGATTGTCAATATCGTCTGGTTTTTTATCCGTGTCAGGTGTGTCTTTGGCGTTGAGGGGCATATCTTTCTCGCCAACATTAGACGGTTTATCTGTGCTTTCCCCGTCGAGTTCAACCAGCATATCAGCCATCAAACTACGACCCTTGCGCTTGCCCTTAAAAATTTCCAAGCGAGATTGCGTGATTTTCGCCGGGAATGAGTTATTGGCAAAATCTGCGTCTGCGGTTTGGTGGGCATTGTCGAGGTCAATGGATTCGATACGTTTAGAGCGCACCAGTAACTTCGTGATGTTCTCGGAATTACGCCGCCAAATTTCAGCAGGGATCATCATTTCTTCGGTTTCACCGTTGCGGTAGTGTATAGTTAATGGGAGCGGCGTAACCAATCCGCCAACATTTTCAAAATCTACGAAATAGATATATTGCCCGTCTTTCACGGCGCGCTCATATACTTCGCGTTCCCAGTCTTTTAGGCCTTTGAGGAATTTTTTATGACTGTTTCGGTCTTTATTGGTAACTGTAAATTTGTCTTTTTCGTAGTACAAATCCTTGAGGTCTTTATTGCGTTCCACATAGGGAACAATACCTTCGGCTTCATTGCGAATTTCGGAAATTGGTTTTGGATTATCGCGCCAATAATCTTTGCGCTCTTTTTTAGATTCCACGTCCGGGTCTTGGTCGGCAATGGTATATTCGCGCACACCCGTAATGCCGACATCTACATAATCCGTACCGAAATACCAGCCGCGCCAGAACCAGTCGAGATCAACCCCTGAGGCGTCTTCCATTGTACGGAAGAAATCCGACGGAGTGGGCCGCTTGAACTTCCAGCGTTGTGCGTATTCTTTGAAGGCATGGTCAAACAATTCCCGCCCCATAACGGTCTCGCGCAAAACAATTAGTGAGGAGGCGGGTTTAGAGTAGGCATTGGGGCCAAACTGCAAAATCGAATCTGATTGGGTCATAATCGGCACTTGGCCTGAACTTTTCATGTAATTGGGAATGACGTCCAGAGGATTGGTTTGCCCGCCAAGGATATTAAAGTTTTTATCCCATTCATATTCCGTCAGATATTCGAGAAATGTATTCAGGCCTTCGTCCATCCATGTCCATTCGCGTTCATCTGAGTTTACGATCATTGGGAAATAATTGTGGCCAACTTCGTGAATAATTACGCCGATCATCGCATGTTTGATATTACGCGAATAAGTGATTTCGCCAGTTTTTTCGTCCTTGGTCGGGCGGTAACCATTAAAGGTGATCATCGGGTATTCCATGCCGCCCCGTTCCCATGTATTCACGGAAATAGAAACGGGATAAGGATAGGCGAAAGTGAAACGATTATAGACATCCATGGTGTGAATGACCGATGCGGTTGAATATTTTGACCAAATCGGCTCGGCTTCATTAGGATAGAAAGACATTGCCGTAACCACAGGCATGGTTTCGCTGTCTTGTTCGTGTAGCTTTGCGTCCCAGATAAATTTGCGGGAGCTGGCGAAAGAAAAATCCCGGACATTTTCTGCCTTAAAGCGCCAGGTTTTAGTGCCTTTGGCGCGGCTTTTTTCGTTTTCTAGGGCTTCTTCTGGCGTGACTATGAAAACTTGCTTTGTGGCGGAAGCTTGATCCAGCCGCTTGCGCTGTGTTTTGGTTAGAACCTTGGTTGGGTTTTGCAAGACGCCCGTAGCGGTAACAATGTGGTCGGAAGGCACAGTGATGTTAACTTCGTAATCACCAAACTCCAGCGTAAATTCACCGCGACCTAAAAACTGCTTGTTGTGCCAGCCGTCATAGTCACTATAGGTGGCCATACGGGGAAACCACTGGGCGAGAAAATATAGATAAGTGTCGGTTTTGGGGAAATATTCATATCCGCCGCGCCCGCCGACAGCAGCTTCGTCGAGAATATTTTGTTGCCAGTCAATTGAGAACTCTACCTGCTCGCCCGGGGCTAATGGCACGGGCAAATCAATGCGCATCATAGTATCATTGATAATATAGGGTAGGGGCTTGCCGTCGGCTCCCGAGACGTCTTTGATGACAAACCCGTATTCAGTGTCTTCAAGGGCTTGAATGCGGCGCATGGCATTATAGCTAAGGGAATCGCCTGCGCCAGCTTTATCGCGGCGGCTACCGGAATTGGCCGCCGTTTCGCTCATGCGTGCGATGCTGCCGTCTTTGAAACGGTTTTGGTCGAGCTGCACCCACAGATATTTCAGCGTGTCTGGAGAATTATTGTGATAGGTAATATCCGATGAAGCAATCAACTGCCGTTTGTCTTCATCTATGGCGACATCAATGTTGTAATCGGCTTGCTGTTGCCAATAGGCGACGCCCGGCGCACCGGATGCGTTGCGGTAGACATTGGGGGTTGGCAATTCTTGGCCTAGCTGGCGAAATTTGGCGGCACTATCATGTTTACTGCCCGCTGGGCCGTCGGCAAAGGCTTGCGACCCCATTGAGAGTACAAGTGTAGCGGCGATGGTTGAATATGCGCCGTACCGAATTGCTTTAAAAGTAGTTCCCATGTCGTTTTTCCCCATGTCGTTTTTCCTAGGTAAATTGTCCGCGTATAAGTGGCTATGTTAGAGCATATTTTATGGCGGGTTTATTAATTTCCCGTAACAGGGGAATAAGTTTTATATCCCCTGTTAGTACCCTCTGTCATTGGCTCTTTGGTGTGTGAGCAGGCCGGGACCGCAAGCGATTTTCCAACCTGATTTAGTCCAGAATTTCGAGCGGTTAAGTTCGATTTCTATTGAGCGGAAACCATTGATGTTTCGCCCTAAGGGGATTGATTTACAATAGGGGATAATGGTGTTTAAGAAGAAATCCCGTTCAATGAGTATGGACTGGTTTGTCCACGCCATAACGGCGGCGTCCACCAAATAAAACCCGTCGTCTGCGTCCGTTATGTCCTTGGGAAATTTTTGGGCTGGAGTATCAGAGCCATATATGGCGGCACCGCTCAACCGCCGCGCCTTTTCGGGGCGCAATAGTCGACGTATTTTAGCAATGAATGTATCTTGTTTTGGATAGTAGCGATAATATTTATCAATAATATTAAAGGTTTCGCCATAGTTTTTGACGTGACGCATACGCGCCATTTTGGCTTGGCCTGACATGAGGAGGTTTCTTGCTTTGTTGATTTGTCGTTCGGCTTCATCACGCGGTTCCAGCAAGGGGCAATCATTTTCGGTAAAGAAAATATAATCGGTTTTCAGGCGTTTGGCAATTTCCTCCATACCGGCCAAAATCCCTGCATTGTTCGGGTCGGTTTCTATGCGCAGGGGATATTTGTTGGCAATATCAAGGACTGCTTCGTCCGGATCAGGCAGAAAAATCATAGCCTCATCAAACAAGCTGAAAAAATCGGATTCTTGGTAAGTGGACATTGCGGCGTCTAGAGAACGGTGCCCGCGCCAACTTAATATGCCCAGTCCTACTGTCGGCGATGCCATTACCAATGTTCCTCTATCCAAGCGGTTGGGCGAACATGTTTGTAGGTTTTTTTATACCATTTAGTCACTGGCCATTCGCCGCGCGCCGCTTCGTCCTGATCCGGTTTGCCGGTAAAGGCTACAATACGGGTATCAGAGGGCAGTTTGGGGGCTTTGAAGAAATTGAGCGGCCAAGGTGGCATCAAATTATGCTTGAAACTGACACACCAATCCGCAGGCCAAAACACCATGTCTTCAATCTCGCGGGAGATATAAAGTTGCTCTATGCGGTATTTGTCCAAAACACTGGCAGGGTCGCTTTGGAGTTTATCAAAAATATGGGTGTATTTGCCGACCGGGAAGCGAAAGGCAGATGTATTGCCAATTTTTTGCCCCATCTGCGTCCAGTTCTCGATAACACAAAACCGACCCGGCTCATAATCAAACATGGCGTCTAAATTATTAGTGACCACCAAGTCCAGATCAAGGAAAAGCACATCGCCCTCAAGGTCGGCGAGGGGGTATTTCCACACCACCAATTTTCGCCACGGCAGATTAATCAAATCTGGCGGTAGATTAATATCCGGAATGTCCTCGCACTGCACGGCCTTATCAATTCCAGTGGTGTCATCGGTGAAGCACACCAGCCGGGTAGGGCGCTCGGTCTGTCTCTGGATAGCCTCCCACAAACGGTTGACATATTCAGAGCCATAGCGCGTCCCCCATTTCATACAAATTATTGTTTGCACCACATACTCCCTGGTGAAAAAAGTCCTAAATAACACCTCAAAAACCCCGCTCACCCCTGTGCATACAGGGGTCTATCTTTGGGTTCCCGGGCAAACTCGCGCCCTGAGGTGGATACCTGCATACGCAGGTATGAGCGGCTTTAAGGCGTTAGCATGGGCTATACCCACGCTTGATTTGTTCCCAATACCTAATCCTTAGTTTTCATCATTTCATCACGCAAGGAGCGGAATTCTGCGGTTTTATTCCAATTTGGCCAGTCGCGGCTGTTGGCTATGCCGTTGCCAAGCTCATAGAAAATTTCCGTCATTTGCTCAATGCCGGACAAATCCCAGCTATTATCATATTCATCAGATGGGGCGTGGTAGCGGTTGGCCGTATAGTCATCTCCGAACCATGTGCCGTATTCCTTACCTTTGGTTTCGTGGTCAATACCCGCATCTGCGTATAGGAATGGCACGCCTTTTTTCGCCAAACTAATATGGTCGGAACGGTAATAATACCCGGCTTCCGGTTTTGGGTCAGGGATGAGATACATGCCGCGCGGTTTAACCACGGCTTCCAGTAACCCGTCTAGTTCCGATGCGCCGTAGCCAACCACCACGACATCTTTGGTGCGACCAAGGGGCAACATGCCGTCTACATTAATGCCAGCCACAGTTTTGTTAAGGGGCACAATCGGGTCTTCGCCGTAATATGCGGATCCGAGCAAGCCGGATTCTTCGGCGGTCACAGCGACAATAAGCACCGAGCGTTCAGCTGGGGCTACGGCGAATGCTTCACCGATTTCCAATATGGCCGATGTGCCAGTGGCATTATCAACGGCGCCGTTATAAATGCCGTCTTCGCCCTCTGCTACGGTTTTCATGGCTTTATGATCCCAATGGGCCATATATAGCACATATTCGTCGGGGTATTTTGTACCCTTGACCACGCCGACCACATTGCGGCTTTTTACCGTAGAAATAGTGTTGTTAATCTGGGCATTTAATTTCAGTCCGTCCATGGGAACAGGTTTAAAGCCTTTTTGCGATGCAGCGGTTTTCAAGGCGGTGAAATTCAGATTTGCGGTTTTGAACAAGTCCTTGGCCGAATCTATGGTCAACCAGCCTTCGAGTGTTGACCGGGTCGCGCCTTTGTCAGGACGTATCAAGTCAATTTGTGGGCCAGTCCAGCCCCCAGATACCACATTCCAGCCATAGCTGGCTGGCTCGGTTTCGTGGATAACCAATACACCTGCTGCGCCTTGGCGGCCTGCTTCTTCAAATTTATATGTCCAGCGACCATAATAGGTCATGGCATTACCCTTGAACAAATTTTCGTCTTTAGTCGCAAAGCCAGGGTCGTTGACCAGCATAACGACGGTTTTGCCCTTAACATCAACACCCGCATAATCGTTCCAACCGTATTCTGGCGCAACAACGCCGTAGCCAACAAATACTAGGTCGCTATCCGATACGGTGACGGTGTCTTGGTAATGCTTTGTCCAATACACGGCATCTTTTCCCGCAGTATAGTTTGTGGCGCCGATTTTCATATACGAGCCAACACTAACCGTTGTTTCGGTTAGTGTTATTGGTTGGAAATAAGTGCCCTCTATACCCATTGGCGCAATGTCAGCGGCTTTCATTTCATCGGCGATATATTGAGAAGCCATCAGGCCGCCATTTGTGCCGGGGGCGCGGCCTTCAAAGCGGTCATCGGCCAAGGTTTCAATACGTCTGCCAATGTCTGCCGCAGAGATAGACGGTTTTTCCGGCGTTTTCATTTCTGGTTTTGATGGTGCGCAATTGGTTATCACCAAAGCAGCGGTTACTAGGCAGAGTGTTTTTGAAATGGTCATTTAATCCCCCGGATATAATTGTTAAACCTGCGGCAAACTGCCTTTGTTTGGCGCATTTGGCAATAGGGATATTTGAGCATATGCGAAGAATTGCTATTTTTAAATTATTTCTTGCGGCAAAGGCACTCATGGCTATGGTGCTGGTAACCACAATATAAATCCAAAAGGGCAAAACATGTTTCTAGTCTCAAAACGAATATTAATGACAACCTCAATAATGGCACTAATGCTGGCGGGCTGTGATGCCAAGGACGCTGGCAAAAACTCAGAGGTCGTCCTCAAACCAGCTGTGACGACTGGCGTATCCGCCAATCCGGAAATTAAAATCTTGGCAGATTTAGCCCTTAATGGTAGCTATGGGTACGACATTACCCGTTCTCTGACCACGGAAATTGGCCCGCGTCTCGCTGGCACGCCGCAAGAGGCAAAAGCGCGGCGATGGGCGCGCAATAAATTCAAGGAATTGGGTTTTACCCGCATTCGCACAGAGCCATTTCCGGTCAAGGGCTGGTTACGCGGTCTTGAAACGGCACATATCACCAAGCCTTATCCGCAAAGATTGGTTGTCACGGCACTTGGTGGTTCTGTAGCAACCCCCAAAGCTGGCACCAAGGCGCCTGTGGCTTATTTCGCAGATTATGAAGCGCTTTTAGCCGCGCCTATGGGCAGTCTTGACGGCAAAATCGCCTATATATCTGGACGGATGGAGAAACACCGCGACGGCGCGGGTTACGGCCCGGCCAATCAAAAACGCAGGAGCGGTGCTACCGAGGCCGCCAAACGCGGTGCTGTGGCAGTGCTTATTCGCTCTGTTGGGACGGATTCTCACCGCTTCCCCCACACGGGGCAAATGCGCTATGCAGAGGATGTCAAGAAAATCCCGATTGGTGCCTTGTCCAGCCCCGATGCGGATCAGCTTGACCGGATTTTTGCAATGGACAAAGATGTAGAGATTAAGCTTCGTTTAAACACGCGTGATCTCGGTGAAAAAATTTCTGGCAATGTAATGGCAGAAATTCGCGGTACTGAGAAACCGGATGAAATCATCCTAATCGGCGCGCATTTGGATAGCTGGGATATGGGCACGGGCGCTGTCGATGATGGTGCCGGGGTCGGTATTGTCATGGGGGCGGCGCAAGTGTTGATGGAATCAGGTTTGAAGCCAAAGCGGACTATTCGTGTGGTGTTGTTCGGTGCTGAAGAAGTCGGGCTTGTTGGTGCATGGGCCTATGCCGAGGCACATAAGGACGAATTGGCGCAGCATGTTTTAGCAACAGAATCAGATTTTGGCGCAGGCAAAATCTACGGTATTCAGGCTGGGAAGATGCCTGCAAATAAAGCGGGTATAGCGGCGATGTCCGCCGAGTTTAAATATCTGGGCATTCTCCCCAAAGACGGCGACACGAACGGCGGACCTGATATAATACCGCTCGACGCAGCCGGTGTACCGACCGTGCGCCTTAACCAGGACGGTACTGATTATTTTGATTTACACCATACGCCAGATGATACGTTCGATAAAATTGATCCCAAAGCTATGCAACAAAACGTTGCTGCCTATGCCACTTTGATATGGCTAGCTTCGGAATCAGACAGTAATTTCAGGGATGAAAAATAAAGGAGAATACCATGGGTTTTGCAAAAAAACTTGCGGCAATATTGGTAGGGACAACATTGCTATCTACCGCAGCTCATGCAGAAGATTTAAATAAATTATACAGATACTTACATGCAAACCCAGAACTTTCTTTGATGGAAACCAAAACGGCTGCATTATTAGCAGGTAAGCTAAAGGATTTGGGCTTTGACGTCACCGAAAAAGTAGGTGGTACGGGGGTGGTTGCTGTTATGAAAAACGGCGACGGCCCAACGGTTATGATACGTGCCGATATGGACGCGCTTCCGGTGAAAGAGCAAACCGGGGTTGATTATGCCAGCACGGTAATAACCAAAAACCGCGACGGTATAGAAAAGCCAGCCATGCACGCTTGTGGCCATGATATTCATATGACGGTGCTTATCGGAACCGCTAAAGAGTTGGTTGCGCAAAAAGCCAATTGGTCGGGCACTCTGGTTATGATTTTGCAGCCCGCCGAAGAATTGGGACTTGGAGCCACGATGATGCTGAAAGACGGACTGTTCACGCGCTTCCCAAGGCCGGACTATAATTTGGCACTGCACGATAACCCAGCCTTGGCGGCGGGTAAGGTCGGTATTGTGCCTGGCTATGCATTGGCCAATGTGGATAGTGTGGATATTACAGTGCGCGGCATTGGTGGCCACGGGGCGTATCCCCACACCACCAAAGATCCGATTGTGCTGGCTTCGCAAATGGTCGTGGCGTTTCAGACAATTATTTCTCGCGAAACCTCGCCGCTCGAATCGGCTGTGCTCACGGTCGGTTCCATCCACGGCGGCACCAAACACAATATTATCTCTGATGAGGTGAAGCTTCAGCTTACTTTACGTTCCTATAAGGACGAAGTCCGCATGAATACGATCAATTCCATCAAACGTATTGCAGACGGCCTTGGCCGTGCAGCCGGATTGCCAGATGATAAATTGCCGATCGTAGCTGTACGCGACAAAGAATTTACACCAGCCACCTATAACAACCCGGAACTGGCGGAGCGTCTAACCCGTTCTATTGGCACCAAGCTTGGTGCAGATAATGTAAAAGCTATGGATCCGGTTATGGGTGGCGAGGATTTCGGAGCTTTTGGGCGTGTAGAGCCTAAAATTCCAAGCATGTTATTCTGGCTAGGCGCAGTTAATCCCGAAAAAATCGCAAAGGCCAAAGAGAACGGCAAAATTTTACCGTCTTTGCATTCTCCGTTTTTCGCACCTGATGCAGAGCCGACAATAAACACTGGTGTAAAGGCAATGACTGCTGCCGCGCTTGATTTACTGCAAAACCCTGAAAAGAAAAACGAGAAAACTGAATAGATGGCTTTACCAAAAATACTGCAAAATTTGGAGCTGCCGATTATCGGCGCGCCAATGTTTATCGTCTCTGGCCCCGAATTGGTGATTGCCCAGTGTAAGGCCGGGATTGTCGGGTCATTTCCGGCACTTAATGCGCGCCCTGCTGACCAGCTTGGTGTGTGGATAAGGCGCATAAAAGCCGAACTTGCGGAATACCAAAAAGACAATCCGGACAAAAAAGTTGCACCGTTCGCGGTTAACCAAATTTGCCACATGTCCAATACGCGCCTGCAAGAAGATATGGAAACCTGTGTGCGCGAACAAGTGCCCATCATAATAACGTCCCTGCGCCCGCCTAAGATGATTATTGACGCGGTACATTCCTACGGCGGTATCGTTTTGCATGATGTGATTAATATCCGTCACACCAAAAAAGCATTGTCCGAAGGTGCGGATGGTATAATCGCAGTATGTGCGGGCGCGGGCGGACATGCAGGCTTGTTGTCCCCCTTTGCGTTGGTTCCGGAAATTCGCGCCTTCCACGACGGGCCTTTGATGTGTTCAGGGTCTATATCTACGGGCGACAGTATATTAGGCGCACAAGCGATTGGTGCGGATTTAGCCTATATGGGCACACGGTTTATTGCCGCCAAAGAAGCCAATGCGCCTGACGCTTATAAACAAATGATTATAGATTCGGCTGGGCAGGATGTTGTTTATTCATCTTTGTTTACGGGTATTCACGGTAATTATCTGAAAGGATCCATTCGTGCTGCTGGTCTTGATCCAGACAATTTACCGTCCGCAGATAAGTCCGCTATGAACTTTGGTTCGGGTGGTTCTGAGGCCAAAGCCTGGAAAGATATTTGGGGGTCCGGGCAGGGTGTCGGTAGTATTCATTCTGCGCCAAGTGTTGCGGATATTGTTGCCGCGTTAAAAGCGGAATATGATTCTGCTAAGTCGAGATTGAACATCTAAAAACTAAGATCGCATATCGCTAAAGCAAATATGAAAATTTAAATGTGATTAATTGGCTGATATTAGCAGGTTTTTGGCGACTTGTTAAGTTTGCTTCGCTCAGTGATTTCAATTTTTCACTGCTTTGACCATTGCGTTTTTATTGCGCTTAATGTTATTAATCATTTGTAATTTAATTGAATGACCTTGAGGGAGGACATTATGGGAAATATTGGTAAGTGGCTGTGGGGGGTAGTTATCCTCACGATTGTCGCTTTACTGATTAATTGGTTTGCGCCAGCGCCGTGGGGTGCAAAAGCAAATTCTGTCAATATGGGCAAGTCTGTACAGGCAGCTTTGACCGATAATGGGTTTGGTTGGGCCAAATCCGAGATGTCGGGAAATATTGCCAAGCTTATGGGTGTGGCACCAAGTTCCGAAGCTAAAGCAGGGGCTATCGCTACTGCGCAAAACGCCCGGTGCGAAAAGTGCGCCGACCGTAAAAATGGCAAGCGTTGGCATGTTGTGGACGGCGAAGATGTGACAGTAAGGAAAGTTGTCGCTACACAGATTCCCTATACATTCAGTGGTGTTTTGTCCAAAGACGGTGGTTTACTGTTAAATGGTTATGTCCGAAGTGAAGATGAGCGTGTCCGTGTGTTGGCAGAGGCAGAGCGCTTGTATCCAGGCAAAGTTACAGACAGTAAATTGAAAGTCGCCAACGGTGCGCCAAACATGAATTGGTATGCAATCGGAGCGGCACATCTGAGTGGTTTGTCACAGATGAAAAATGGGAAGTTCATGATTACGGACACGGATTCGTTCTTGTCGGGAGAGGCTAGTTCTATTGATACACGGGCGGCAATTAATGCAAGGCTTGCCGGACTTCCGCCTGGATTTAACGGTTCTTCGAAAATTGATGTTTTGAATGCAGCACCAGTTGTTCTTGGGCAACTAAAAGATGAAACGGTTTGCCAAAATTTGTTTGTGGAACTTAAGGGCGATAACAAGATTAATTTTGCTTATGGCGGCTCTGCTATTGAGGGTGCGCCTAGTATTGCCCTCCTTGATGCTATGGCTTCGGCAGTTAAACAGTGTTCATCTTTCCATGTAACTGTTGAAGGTCATACGGACGCAGACGGTGCAGATGATTATAATCAAAATCTAAGTCAGCAACGCGCCGAAGCGGTGATGACTTATTTGATTGATAACAATGTTAATCCAGCAAATGTTACGGCGGTTGGATACGGCGAGACAAAACCAATAGCCAGTAACGACACAAGACAAGGTATGGCGGCCAATCGCCGTATCGAATTCACAGTAACACGTTCCAAATAGGGGAAATTTTATGTCTAATATCTTATCTTACGTTTTTTGTTTTGGCATCTGGCCATGGCTTATAGGTGGCCTTCTTGGGCTTTTGCTCGGTTGGCTTTTGTTTAGAGGTAAAAAACAAGATGGTGATCTTACCATTGAAGGCGAAGGTCAACTCCGCGCCGAATCTGATGCTTTGCGCGCTCGCGTAAACGAGCTTGAAGGCGAGTCTGGAGATTTAAAAGGAAAATTGGCAGCAGCTGTTGCTGGTGCCACGGCTGCTGGCGCGGCGACTGCCGCCGCCGTAGCAACGAGTGGAGGGGACGACGACGAGACATATGCGCTTGAATGGCGGAACCGTTATTTAGCCGCACGGGTTAAATATTTAGAGGGCCGTATCTCTGATACGCCCAAAGCCAAACCAAAAGCTAAAAAGAAGGCAGCTCCGAAAAAGCGTATCGTCAAAAAAGCTACACAGAAAAAAGCAGCACCGAAAAAAGCTGCACCGAAAAAAGCTGCACCGAAAAAAGCAGCTCCAAAAAAGCAAACTGCGAAAAAAGTTGTTAAGAAGAAAGTGGTTAAGAAGGCAACGCCTAAAACAGCGGCTAAGCCAAAGGTTCTTTATGATAAGCCAACTGACGGCAAACCAGACGATCTGAAATTGATCAGTGGTGTTGGCCCGAAACTTGAGAAAATGTTGAACAAAACTGGCGTTTATTATTTCCCTCAAATAGCAAATTGGAAGAAAGCCGACGTCAAGATGGTCAATGACAAGCTGGGTGCATTCCCGGGGCGTATTGAGCGGGACGAATGGGTGCGTCAAGCCAAAGGTCTAGCTAAAGGCGGTTCTGCTGGGAAAGCAAGCAAAGCAAAACCCGCCAAAAAAGTTGCCGCTAAAAAAGCGCCAGCCAAGAAAGCGGCTAAAGCAGTATCGCCAAATGCTAAATACCTAGCAGATGTTCGTAAATTTGATCCAAAAGCCAATTCTGCTGTGATTGATAATATCGTCAAATATTGTGGTATTGCGCTGCGCTCCCGTGACGGGTCTTTGGTTGCTTGTTCGCAAGAACACGAATTGGATACGATAGCCAAAGGCTTCGCTACCAAGAAGCTTGGCCTGACTAAAGGGCAAATTGATGTGGTTAAAGCGACATGCGAAGAGATGAAAGGTACGCGCTTCAAAAACCGTGTAACTTTCTATTATCTGATGGCCAAAAAAGCTCGTAAGATGAAAGTCTTTAAATAGATTAAGTCTTACAAAGCACAAAGTTTAGAAAAGCCCGCCGTTTTGGTGGGCTTTTTTGTTGGTAAATATGCGCATTTCTGAGATTTCAGAAATCTTATCCTTGGTATTTAGGGCTGGGGTAATATGGTGATATGGAAGCTAACGCACATATCCAAGACAGCCCTTATTCCCTAATAAGTAACTGGGATAATTTTCGCTGGCCAAATTTCACTCAGGCCGAGATGGCATGCCGTCATTGCGGCGTGTCCTATCATTGGCCAGAATTCATGAACCGCCTGCAAAAGGCGCGGACGTTAGCGGCGCGGCCCTTTCGCATTCATTCCGCCCATAGATGCTCTTTACACAATGCTCGTGTTGGCGGCGCACCCTTATCGCAACATTTAAAGCTCGCAGCGGATATAGGTCTAAAAGGCCATGAACCGCGCGCACTTTACCAAGCATGTAGAGATGCAGGTTTCACGGGCTTTGGCTTCTATCAAACATTCCTCCACATCGACCTCGGCCCTAGGCGGTCATGGTACGGCAACACAAAGGCAAAACAATTATGGCAAATCTACTAAGCTTCGGCGCGGATGCAATTGCAGGCGGCGTATTCGGTATTATCGGTACGGCATTTGGCCGGGTCGCCTCGTTTTTCGAGCGCAAGCAAACTTTTCTCCAAGAAGAAAAACGCTGGGGGCACGAGCTAAAACTACACGAGTTGCAAATGCGTGCCAATAAACAAGAAACCGAGATGGAATTGGCTATAGCGGCGCAAAAAGGGTCTTGGGACGGATTGAGAGCATCTATAGATGCGGACGCCAATATTGGTATGGCCGCCCAGTGGGTGATCAACATATTGCGCCTCGTAAGACCATCTCTGACATTGCTACTTTGGCTCATTACTGCATGGATATTCGCCCGCACCCAAGACGGCGACATAGCCAATGCAGCCGTGTTTGCGGCAACGGCGGCAACCCTATGGTGGTTTGGTGACCGTGCTCCGAAACCAAAACCCGGTTATTTAAGTTGAGAGATTTGCGATTGAGTAAACACTGATCAATATAATTGCCGAAAACAAGAATAGCCCGTAAACCATACTAACGACGAGAGTTGTCAATATGGTTTTGAACCAGCCGCGTTTGAACATTCGTTTCAAGGATATGGGCAGGTATATCATAAACATGACCACCAAGACTTTGGCGACCATGCTGCCCGGTAAAACTTTGGCCAACAATACCGCTAGCAATAAAGTCATGAAAAATACGGCATGGATATACATGGCGTGGATGAGGTGGTCATAGAGCAGAGCCGTCGGGCCGCGAATAAAAATAGCGCCCAAGAGCATAGCAAAGGGCACCATGAAGAACATTACGCGCGGCAACCATGTGTTGAAAGCAGCGTTAAATTTATCCGGGTTTTGTAGAAAGGTTTTGATTGCTTTAATAGATTCGGCATCGAGCGAATTTTCCGCATTTGTAGTGTCTGCAGCAATATAGCCTTGCATGGTTTTTAATATGCCATCGGTTAGCGTATTGTCAGCTATGCTCTCAAATTCTTTCTGTGTCTGGAAAAATAATAGTTGATAATTATAATCCGTGAGTTCCAATCCTGTTTTTTCTTTGTCCACTGGTTCGGAGGCCTGTTGCTTAACTGCCTCTATATTTGTTTTAGGCTGAACCGACACCGCAAATAAATTGGTCTGGGTTAGTGCGAGAAAACCAAAGAACATAAAACTAACCACCAGATAAACCCGGATGGGAGGGGAATAGCGGCTGCGGGCACCATTGGCATAGGCGTAGGCAACTTTGCCAGGTTTGAACAAAAGTGCTGCCCAAGTTCGCCACATCCGCCCTTCGAATGAAAACAAACCGCCAAGGCTTTCGCCGATTAGTCGCCATAAGGATCGACGTAGATCATCGTTCTTCTGGCCGCAATTACCACAGTAAGTTTTCTCGATGGCCGCGCCGCAAGATTTGCAGTCGACAGCAGTATTGTTGCCGGGTGTAGGTTTTTTATCGCCAGCCTCAGCCAAAGCCAAGGCTATGCCCTCTTCGTTTTCCCCTATATCAGTACTCATACCTTTCCCCCATTATAATAGTTTATATTCAACTAATTGCATATAAAAAGCATTGTGTAATATTCACCTATGTTCTATCATAACCGAAACAAAGGATTGCACAATGTATTCAGGACTAAGTATTGCCATCACTGGCGCGGCGGGCGGTATTGGTCGGGCATTCGCAGAAAAGTTTATTGCCGCTGGCGCCAAAGTGGCGATTTCGGATATTAATACGGAATTGGTCAAGAAGACTGCCGCAGAAATTGGCGCTACGCCGTTCACTTGTGATGTATCCAGCGAAGACGCGATTGCCGCCTTCATCAAAGGCGCAGAGGCCGCAAATGGCCCCATAGATGTGTTTGTATCTAATGCGGGCGTAGGCTTTCCTGACGAGCCGGGGCGTCATGCTGCTGGCGGTTCAAATGAAAGCTGGGAATTAAGCTGGCAAATCAATGTCATGTCCAGTGTCTATGCTGGCCGTGCATTGATACCTGCGTGGAAAAAACGGGGGCAGGGTCGGTTTGTTATTGTTGCGTCTGCGGCGGGGCTTTTGGCGCAAGTATATTCTGGTTCCTACACGACCACCAAACACGCGGCGGTCGGGTTCGCCGAATATATGGCGATTATGCATAAGGGCGACGGCATCAAAGTCCACTGCGTTTGTCCGCAATATGTCAAGACCAACATGACTAAAGGCATGACTGTTGTGGAAGATGGTCCGACTAAGCATTTAGAGGCGTCTGATGTTGCCGATAGTTTATTTGCGGCCATGGGCAATGATGAATTTCTGGTTTTGCCGCATCCGATCGTCAAAGAATATTTTACCGCCAAGGCAGCTAATCACGACAGATATATCGGCGGTATGAACAAGCAAATGAAATTTATGGACAAGGGACATATCCCCAATTTATAGGCCAGAAAGTACGAGGAGAGAATTATGGCGAGATTTGATTTAACAGGCAAGGTAGCCTTGGTCGCGGGCGCAAGCCGTGGCATTGGTGCAGCCATCGCCCATGCTATGGCAGAGCAGGGCGCACATGTTATTTGCGCATCGCGCAAAATAGAGGCATGTCAGTCGGTAGCGGACGAAATTATTGCAAACGGCGGCCAGGCCAGTGCCATGACTTTGCACCTTGGTAAAATGGATAATATTGATGATGCCATAGCCAGCATAGCGGCGGCGCATGGGCGCTTGGATATTCTCATAAATAATGGTGCCACCAATGTATTTTACGGCCCTGCCCATAAATGCCCGGAAAGCGCCTATGACAAGACTATGGAGGTCAATGTCAAAGGGCCGTATTTCCTGACCGCAAAGGCTATTCCTTTGATGATTAAAGGCGGCGGTGGTGCGGTGGTTAATGTGGCCAGTATTGACGGGCTGAACCCCGGATTGCTCCGCACGGTTTACGGTATGACCAAGGCGGCAGTGATCAATATGACCAAAGGCTATGCCAAGGAATATGGCCGCAAAAACATTCGCGTCAATGCACTCTTGCCCGGTTTTACCGATACGAAACTCGCCAGTGCGCTCAAAGAAATGCCAGGCATGGAACGGTTTATGGAAGAAAATCTCGCCATATCGCGTATGGCACAACCCGAAGAAATGGTTGGCGCAGTTCTTCTGATGGTCTCGGATGAAGGCTCCTATATGACGGGCGAGAGTATTGTGGTTGACGGCGGTATGACGATTTAATGGATACCAACCCCACCATAGATGTACGTGCCGGAGAAGAACTGGACATTGCCGCCGTGGATGCGGTTCTAAAATCTGCCGTGCCGGACTTAACCGGGACGCCAACCGTAAAGCAATATGCCAGCGGTGCATCAAATCTCACCTATGCTCTAGATTATCCAGGTAGGCGTCTCGTCATGCGCCGACCGCCCTTTGGCACCAAGCCAAAATCCGGCCATGATATGCACCGGGAATACAAAGTGATGACCGCGCTAAAACCTGTTTTCCCCGCCGTGCCGCAAACCCTGTATTATACAGACGATACCGATATTATCGGTGCCGAATTTTACGTGATGGAACGGGTCGAAGGTCATTTAATTCACACGAAAATCCCTGCCGAGTGGAATTGGAGCGAAGTCGAAACCCGCCAGCTCTGCCATTCGTTCTTTGATAAACTTATAGAACTGCATCAGGTCGATTATAAATCAATTGGTCTGGAAGATTTTGGCCGCCCTATTGGCTATGTAGAGCGGCAAATACTGGGCTGGAATAAACGCTACGAGAAGGCGTTGACCCCGGATGTGGATGCGTTTGAAGATGTGCGCGAATGGCTCGATGCCAACCGTCCGAGAGCCGAAAAAGGTGCGGCGATATTGCACGGCGACTTCCGCATTGATAATCTGATATTAGACACGCATGACCCGACAATTATCAATGCAATCCTCGACTGGGAAATATCGGCGCTTGGGGATCCGCTGATGGATTTGGGTAACACGCTTGCCTACTGGATTGAGGCTGGTGACCCTGCGCCTATGCATGCCTTGTCGCGCCAACCAAGCGCCGCACCCGGCATGTTAAGCCGCCAAGACATACTGGACTATTACGCCAAAAAAACTGGCGCGGATGTCAGCAATTTTCACTTCTATTATGTCTACGGCATTTTTCGGCTCGCGGTAATTCTGCAACAAATTTACTACCGCTATTATCACGGCCAAACCAAAGACGAGCGGTTTAAAATGTATGCACCCATGGTCAATGTCTTGGGTGGGGTCGCCCGCGACCGTATTCGCGACGGGAAAATTTAGGAGAGAAAATGTCAGATTTAGAACAGTTTCGGGCGGAAACCCGCGCATGGTTAGAGGCTAATTGCCCACCAGAAATGCGCACACCAATGAAACGCGAAACCGACGGATGTTGGGGCGGGCGTAATTGGGTATTTAAAAGCGAAGCCCAAAAACTATGGCTAGAGCGCATGGCCGCCAAAGGCTGGACGGCACCAAGCTGGCCGAAACAATATGGTGGGGCAGGGCTGAGCCGCGCTGAAGATAAAATATTAAAGCAAGAGATGAAGCGCATTAACGCACGGCCTCCGCTTCTGAGTTTTGGTATCTGGATGCTGGGGCCTGCACTTTTGAAATTTGGTTCAGAAGAACAAAAAATGCGCTATCTGCCCGAGATATGTCGGGGCGAAATCCGCTGGTGCCAAGGCTATAGCGAGCCGAATGCGGGTTCTGATCTGGCGTCACTTGCCACTAAATGTGAGGATAAGGGTAAGTATTTTCTCGTCAATGGCTCCAAAATCTGGACAAGTTACGCCGATGAAGCCGATTGGATATTTTGTTTGGTACGCACGGATAATTCGGGCAAGAAACATCATGGGATTAGCTTCATATTGTTTGATATGGAAACGCCCGGCGTTAGCACCAAACCGATCAAACTCATCTCTGGGCGCTCGCCGTTTTGCGAGACGTTTTTTAAAGACGTAAAAGTGCCCAAAGAAAACCTGGTTGGAGAGCGAGATAAAGGCTGGTCTATCGCCAAATACCTCCTGACACATGAGCGCGAAATGATAGGCGATAGCGGTAATTTAAAGCCTGTCGCCCAGATGGTGGCTGAAATGGGTGTAACCCCGGACGCGACTTTGCAAGCCAAAATCACCCAATTAACCATAGACGAATGGGCGTTTTCGCAAACCATGAGCCGGATGCTGGCCGAAGCCAAGGCCGGCGCTAGCCTAGGCGCAAAGTCCTCCATGTTGAAATATTACGGCACTGAGCTGAACAAGCGGCGCTATGAAGTGATGATGGATGCGGCAGGCTATGACGGTCTTGAGTGGGAAAGCGAGCGCTCTAATGATGGCGATTTGGCGCGGCTTTGGCTCCGCACCAAAGGTAATTCCATTGAGGGCGGCACCTCCGAAGTGCAGCTCAATATTATTGCTAAACATATCTTAGAATTACCGGGGACGTAAAATGGGACTTTTACTTACAGACGACGAAAAAATGCTCAAGGAAAGCGCTGAAGGCTTTTTCGCCGACAAAGCGCCTGTGTCGCAATTGCGGGCGTTACGTGATGATAGAGACGCGACGGGCTATTCAAAACAGCTTTGGGCGGACATGGCCGAAATGGGTTTTGCGGGTGTTTTAGTCAGCGAGGAACAAGGTGGTTTTGACATGGGCTTTATGGCCGCAGGATTGATCGCCGAACAAATGGGGCGAAATTTAACGGCATCTCCGTTCTTGTCCACATCCGTATTGGCTGCGACGGCCCTGAAATCGGCAGGCGACGAAAAAGCGGGCAAGCTACTCCCCGAACTTGTTAGCGGGAAAACGGTTATGGCGTTGGCGGTGGACGAGGGGCGCAAACATAATCCAGACGCCATAGAAATGACGGCTAGTCCGTCTGGTAACGGGTTTAAGCTGAACGGTAAGAAAGCCATGGTGGTGGACGGTCATATGGCCGACCAGATTATCGTCGCCGCACAGACCGAAGACGGGTTGACTTTATTTGTTGTGCCTGCGGACGCACAGGGATTGAACGCCGAACGCACTATCATGGTCGATAGCCGCAATGCAGCGCGCATGGTTTTTGAAGATGTGGAAGTTACGGGCGAACACGTTCTCGGTGAAGTTGGCAAAGGCGACGAAGTGTTGAACACGGTTCTGAATGCGGGCAGGGCGGTTCTGGCCGCAGAAATGCTCGGCGCATCTGCGCAAGTGTTTGAAGCTACAAATGAGTATCTGAAAGAGCGCAAACAATTCGGCAAAATCATCGGCGAATTTCAGGCTCTGCAACACCGTATGGCACATTTATATTGTGAATTGGAATTAGCCCGCACGGCGGTTTATGCAGCCCTGACGGTGCTGGATGATAATCCGAAAAGCGCCGCGCCCTTTGTCTCTATGGCCAAGGCCAAGCTGGGCAGTGTAGCCAAACTCGCCGCCCTTGAAGCCGTGCAACTTCACGGCGGTATGGGTATGACTGATGAATTGGATATAGGGCTGTATCTGAAACGCATTCGCGTCGCGCAGGAATTACTGGGTGATGCTGATTACCACATAACAAAAATAACAAATTAAGGAAATAAATCATGGATTTAGGTGTCACAGATAAAGTTAGACCGCTGATCGCAGAAGTACGTAAAATGATGCGCGAGGAAATTATCCCTCTGGATGCGGAATATCATGCAGAGGTCGGTAAAACCGGCAAACGGTTTGAATTTACCGACCGCCAAAACGAAATCCGTGAAGGGCTGAAGCAAAAAGCCAAAGACGCCGGGCTGTGGAATTTTTGGCTAACGGATTCGGATGAAGGCTACGGCCTGACCACGGTTGAATATGCTTATCTGGCCGAAGAAATGGGCTGGTGTACTTTGGGGCCGGAAGTGTTCAATTGTTCCGCGCCAGATACGGGCAATATGGAAGTTCTGGAACGCTACGGCAATGCAGAGCAAAAAGCCAAATGGTTACGACCACTGCTAGACGGGGAAATCCGCTCTGCCTATTTGATGACCGACCCCGGCGTGGCGTCCTCAGATGCAACAAACATCATGTTCAGCGCCGTTAAGGACGGAGACGAGTGGGTTCTTAATGGTGAGAAACATTGGGCAAGCGGTGCGGGTGATCCGCGCTGTGCAGTTTATATCCTGATGGCTAGAACCGGGGATGATAGCGCGCCGCGCCATCGGCGTCACTCTATGTTCGTGTTAGATGCAGGTCTGCCCGGTGTGGAAATCTTGCGTCCGATGCAAGTGTTCGGCCATGACGATGCGCCCCACGGCCATATGCATATCCGCTTTACCAATGTCCGGATTCCGGCGGATGCACTCCTGATCGGGGAAGGGCGCGGTTTTGAAGTTTCCCAAGGTCGTCTTGGCCCTGGCCGTATTCACCACTGTATGCGCGCGGTTGGTCAAGCCGAGCGGGCTTTGGAACTGCTGTGTAAGCGCTCGGTTGAGCGTGTCGCCTTTGGCCGGATTTTGGCCAAGCTGGGCGCCAATTATGACATCATCGCCGAAGCACGTATTGAAATTGAACAAACCAGATTACTATGCCTAAAAGCCGCATGGATGATGGATGAGGGCAATTATGCCAGCGCCGCGCCCTATATTTCCATGATAAAAGTCGCTGCCCCGCGCACCGCCCTAAAAGTCATTGACGAAGCCATACAAATGCACGGCGGTCTAGGCGTCTCCCAAGACACCCCGCTCGCCTATATGTGGACAGGCGTAAGAACCCTGCGCTTAGCCGACGGCCCCGACGCAGTACACAGAATGCAAGTGGCGAGAACGGAATTGAAGCCTTATATGAATAAGGGCTAGGATTAACCTCCTCTCCATTTCCTCTATATACTTTGTAATAGCTGTGGCACAAAGTGGCCAATTAACCACGAAGAATGTGTCCTTATGCTATTTACATCAGAGTTTGAAATATTGCTGACTACGCCGCCGGGGCTTGAGGTTTGGTTGTTGGAGGAAGTGCAAGAGGCCGGGTTTAAGCGTGCGAAAATTATTCGGGGTGGGGTGACGATTTGGGGCGGCTGGCCCGATGTTTGGCGCGCCAATTTAACCTTGCGCGGCGCGTCCAAAGTTCTGGTACGCTTTGGTGAGTTTCGAGCCTTTCATCTGGCGCAACTCGACAAACGTGCGCGGAAATTTCCGTGGGGTGATGTTCTCACCAAGGGCGTAAAGGTCAAGGTCGAAGTCATCACCAATCGGCGCAATAAAATCTATCATGCGGGTGCAGCGATTGAACGGATAGAGCGAGCTATATCTGAGGAATATGACGCCAGTATTGCGGCCTCTATGGATGATGCTGATATTGTTATCAAAACCCGTATCGTTAGTAATAATGTGCTTCTGTCCGTGGATAGCTCGGGGGAGGGCCTACACAAACGCGGGCATAAGCAAGCCATGGGCAAAGCTCCCATGCGCGAAACCATGGCGGCGATGTTCTTGCGGGCTTGTGGTTATGACGGGCATGAGACCGTGTTGGACCCCATGTGCGGTTCGGGAACTTTTATCATCGAGGCGGCGGAGATAGCCCGCAATTTCATGGCAGGGCGGGGGCGCACATTTGCTTTTCAAAAACTCGCGAGCTATGATGAGAGGGCGGTACAGAAAATACGCGACGCTTGGAAAACTCGTGAAAGCACACAGCATTTTTACGGCTCTGACCGTAATGTCAATGTCATCGGGTTTTCAAAGGCTAATGCCAAACGCGCCGGCATAGATAAATTGTGTAGTTTCAGTCCGACGCCCTTATCAGAAATTAAGCGTCCGGAAGGTCAAGCTGGTTTAGTGATGGTCAACCCACCTTACGGCGCACGTATCGGCAAAAAGAAAGACCTTGTCGCGCTCTACACTGCTTTTGGCGAGGTCATGCGCGAGAGGTTCATAGGCTGGCGTGTCGGCATGGTGACATCAGATCCAACCTTAGCCCAAGCCACAAAACTACCGTGGTTACCAGTAGGCGAACCGATTGCGCATGGTGGCTTGAAGGTGAATTTGTTCAGGACGGATGTGCTTTAGGGGGCAGGAGTGGCTAGGCGTGCGTGAATGGCAGGCTTGCCTATGTCATATGGACGTGGACGTTTTGTTTAGATGCAATTGTCCAGTGGTGTTGGGGCGTTTCATCTATCTCTTATAAATAATTTCCCCATCAACAATCGTCATTACGGTTTCTACCTTTAATATCTCTGCTTCGGGTATCACCATTATATCCTTGTCGAACACTGTAAAATCTGCGCGCATACCTGCCGCAATCTTTCCTACAACATCTTCTTCAAATGCGGCATAAGCGGCCCACTCTGTGAACATTTTTAGAGCCTCGGTGCGGGTGATTTTCTCCTCTGGGAACCAGTTTTCACCGCTATAGCCGTCCAGGCTTTTGCGGGCGGAGGCTGCGTAGAATTCGATCCTGGGGTCGCCGCGTTCTACGGGGGCGTCGGAGCCGCCTGCTATGATTGCGCCGCTGTCGATCAGGCTGCGCCAGGCATAGCCGCCCGCAAGGCGGTCTTTGCCGATGCGTTTATTGGCGAAATAGAGATCACCAATAGCGTGGGACGGCTGCATAGAGGCTATAACGCCCAGTTCTTTATAGCGCGGAATATCGTCGAGATCGA
>JAKIUV010000043.1 GCA_021647375.1 Robiginitomaculum sp. | reverse complement strand
GTCAAAATCCCGGATATGGAGAAATACAACCCCAAATCAGCCGCCCGTGCGGCAAGTTCTACCCCGCCCGTATAGCAATGCAACAGTGCCGGCAACGCGCCTTTTTGCATTTCGGATTCCAGCAAGTCTGCCATTTGTGTATCGGCATTCCTGCTATGGATAATCAAGGGCAATTGTGTTTCGCGTGCCGCGTCAATATGCGCGCGGAAATTGGCGTATTGGTCGTCGCTGTCCGAGTAATTATAGTGAAAATCAAGACCGGTTTCACCAATGCCGATAACTTTATTGTGCTTACTTAAGTCAATGATTTCACTAGCTTTTATATCTGGGTTTTCACGCGCTTCATGGGGGTGTGTACCGACGGACGCGTACATATTATCATAGCGTTTGGCGACAGAAAGCACATCAGCGAAGTCCGAAACCTTGCAACATATATTTAACATAGTCGTGACGTTGGCCGCATGGGCACGCGCAACAACCTCGTCCAAGTCATCGGTGAATTGCTCACCGTGCAAATTTACATGGCTATCGACTAACATTTGGCTACTAACATTATATGGGCGCTCCAATTTGCATCATGCCTTGCAGCAATACATTTTTCTTATTCATGTTCAGCCCAGCTCCTGCTAGGCGCATATTGTCTAACTGTTTGCGGATGTCGGCCCATTGATCTGGAGAACGATCGAGTGCTATAGGTTCAAACGCGCCGCTCCACTCCCCTGTTGCCGCGTAAATAGCCTGTGCGTGCAAAGTAGATTCCAGTCCGTCCCAAAATAAATCATGGCTGATTTTATTCTTCGCAAGCGCCAATGTGTCCGATATTGAGTGTAGCAATTGAGGGTTTTGCCGGGGAAAACCGCGCAAAAACCGCTCAAGTGGTTTAAGAACATCATTAGCATTCTGGACATAGGAGAATGCTTTTCCGGGCGCACCGTTGGCAAGATGCACGGCAGCTTCTACATCACCAGCGTCCGCATTGGTACGCCGGGCAAGCCATGAGCGTAGTTCCGTATCGTGTACCGGCCTGAGCGGTAGGTTCAAACAGCGCGAACGGATGGTTGGCAATAACCGCCCTGGCGCATTTGAGAGCAAGATAAGCAGCGCTTTCTCTGGTGGTTCTTCTAGGGTCTTTAAAACCGCATTGGTGGCGTTACGGTTCATCTCGTCGATACTATCGATGAGACAGACCCGCCAGCCCCCCTCAGACGCTTTGCGCGAGAAAAAGTCACTGATTTTACGCGCCTCGGTGATTGGTATTTCGGCACGTAATTTTTTAGTCTTTTGGTCATAGGGGCGGCGGATCAGCAAAAAGTCTCCGTGCCCGAGCGACTGCACCCGCTGTGCAACCGGGTCGGATTGCGGTATATCCAAAGTGCCGTCCGTTTCCGGGGTGCCGCCCAACACTCTACGGATCATGCGGTAAGCCAATGTGGCCTTACCAATACCTGTGGAGCCGTTCAGTAGCCAAGCATGGTGCAAGGTATTATTTGCGAACATAGAAGCAAATTTAGCCTCCTCTTGCGCATGTCCAACTAGGGAATACACATCCCTTGGGCGCGGGCATCCATCTGCCCGGTCGGCTTCGGGTAGCATGTCTGAACTTGCTTTAGCCAAGGCGTAACCCCGCAAAACGCTGCATCAAAATATGCTTGATCTGGGTTTCAATACCGTCTCTCGATGCAGCCGCATCGACAGTACGAAAGCGATCCGGATTGTGCTTGGCTATATCTAAAAAAGCCTTTTGCAAAACTTTGTGAAATGCCAAGTCTTCGGTGTCAAAACGCGATAAATCTTCACCGCGTGATTTCACCCGTCGCTGGGCAAGGATAGGGTCAATGTCAAACAAGATGGTCACGTCCGGCTTGAAACCCTGCATAACCACTGCGTCTATAGCCGCAACTTGCTCACGGCCTAACCCTCGCGCATAGCCTTGATAGGCCATTGAGGAATCGCTGAACCTGTCGCAGAGAACCCAGACACCCCGCGCCAAAGCAGGCTTAATCAATTTCTCCACATGGTCGAGCCTTGCCGCATACATGAGCAATAATTCGGTCAAGCCAGACCAGCGCTCGTGGGAGCCGCTAAGCACCAAATCCCGGATAGCTTCGGCACCGAATGTTCCGCCTGGCTCACGGGTGATGACCACTTCTATGCCAGCATCTTCCAGGGCAGATTTTATCCTCGCCGCTTGGGTGGTTTTGCCCGCGCCTTCGCCGCCCTCTAGTGTGATAAATTTTCCGGTTTCCATATCTATTCTCCACGTATTTTTCGGAGCAATGATGCCGTCATGCGTCCGAATATAGATTTGCGCGCAACATCCTCTCCCGCCAGCAAGGCCACAGTTTTGTCCGGATGTCCGGGAGCCGTAATAATCATATCAGCAATGTGGGAATCTTTTGAAATTGGTGCTGGAATGGGGCTTTTGTATTTGATTTTGACTTTCATATTGGCTCGTAAAGGCTTGTGTAAACCAACAACAATATCGTCGCTGGCGACCAAGCTAACCGTTTCGCTTTTCCCCATAAAGACTGGTGCGGAACCAGCTTTTTCTCCTGCCTGAAATAATGAATACGTTTTAAACTCGCGAAAGGCGCTGCGCATGATACGACGCGATTCTGAACGGCGCGCAGAATTGGTCTCTAGCCCGTTAATCACAAATATTCTGCGCTGACCATTTTGTATGCCAGAGCCGACAAAACCAAATTTTGAAACTTTGGTATGGCCGGTTTTCAGCCCGTCAACGCCCGCAATGCCCGAACCAAAGAGCGGGTTGCGGTTTGGCTGGGTGATGCCGTTCCAAGTAAATTGTTTTTCTCCGTATAATTTATACATTTCGGGATAGGCTTCTATGGTGTGCTTTGCGAGCCGCACCAAATCATAAGCACTGATTTTATGCTCAGGATCCGGCCAGCCTGTCGAGTTGACGAAATGTGCGCTGTCTAGTCCAAGCTCTTTGGCTTTGGCGTTCATAAGATCGGCAAATGCGGCCTCGCTTCCCGCAATGCCCTGCGCCAGAACAATACAGGCATCATTGCCGGACTGCACGATCACACCGCGCAGTAAATCCCGAACTTTCACCATGGAATTAGGCTTGAGGAACATGGTTGAGGAGCCGGACTTTGTGCCGCCGCGTGTCCAGGCGTCTACACTGACGGTTAATTCATCGTCCAGGGAGAGCGCGCCGGACTTAATCCGGTCAAATACAATCGTCGCTGTCATAATTTTGGTCATGGAGGCCGGGAACATAGGTTCGCGGGCATTTTTCTCAAACAAGACTTCACCGCTTTCATAGTCGAGAATAATCAGATGGGTAGCAGGGGTTTGAAACTCACTACCCGCTTGACCGTAAGCAATAGGCGCGACACTTACCTGCAGTGCCAAAAACATTATATAAAAAAAGTATTTTATCATTCTCTATCCATAACTGTATTTAGCCCAAAAAGAAAGGCGCACTAAAAGTACGCCTTAACTCTCATAGTCAGATAGATTCGTCCAGATAGATTATTAATAAGCCACTTTTGGATTACTTGCCTGCTGCAATGCTTGTATAATTAACAGCAGGGATAAATTTGGCCTTGGCATATGTGCCGTCATTTTTATCAGAAGCCATATGTATTGGGCCTTTGATGGTCAATGTTATCGGCCCATCTTCAATATTTCCGGTTGGTCGTGCTGGGTTTTCAGCATTTTGAGGCAGTGCGTGCGGCTGTGTTGGTTGAGGTATCAGCGCTTGCGGTTTAGGCAAATTCGCTTGTGGTGGCGCTTGAAAATGCGGCTGTGTTTGAGTTTGCGGTTGTTGCACCAGTGGCAAGGCAACTGGGGCTGGTTTTGCACCCAAACCGCGCTTTGTACCCAAGTCACGTAAAGGGCGGTATTTTGGTAGATCCGCAACAATTTCTGGAGCTGGTGCTGGTTTTAACCGTGGGCTATTAACGGATTTAGGCAATCTAACAGGTTTGCTATCCGTCGCATTTGGATCGGCTGGCCCGGCATATTGAACCCGCACCTGCCCGAGACCCGATTCGAACAAACCAAGTTGGTTTGCAACGGCACGACTTAGATCAATTATCCGGTCGCCAACAAAAGGGCCGCGATCATTAACACGGACTTTCATAGACTTCCCAGTTTCCACATTGGTGACCATGACCATAGAATTAAGTGGCAGTGTTTTATGGGCGGCGGTGATGCCGTCCATATCATAGGTTTCGCCATTAGCCGTCAATTTTCCGTGAAACTTTGGCCCGTACCATGATGCAGTTCCGACTTTGTCATAGTGAGGCTGGTGCTTGGGCGTATAACGTTTTCCGAAAATGGTGTAAGGTTTGCCAACCCTCTGGTGGGCATATAATTCCGCATCGACACTTCTCATATCAAATTTTGGCGCAGAATAATTAGGCAGCATTGGTAGGGCTTGGCTTACAGGGCTTTCAAGAGGTCGCACAGGTGCCGGTGTCACTGCGCGCGGCATCATTGCTTTAGGTGATGCACTTGCATATGGCGTCGTTATCGTGGCTTGCTGGTGAATGCCTTGGTCAATTTTATAGGTAATCGGCGCACCCTGTGCCATCATTGTGCCGGAGGTTGTACTACAGGCACCTAACCCAAATGTGGTCAACCCGATTATTACTGTAGCGCCCAGTTTTACCAATCTGTTTAATTTCAAATCCGTCATTGTCTTCCCACTTATCAAATAGACCAAGAGAATTTCTATTGGCCTGAATTAAAAAAACGCGGGCTTTGGCACCCGTTCTTCCTCGATTAAGTGTGAACATAATTCAGTAACTTTAAATCCGCGTTATAAGTTACGCTTAAAAAGTGTTTGATTTTCTAGCTTAACCCCATCTTGGCAAAGAGGGTTTGCCAATCGTTAACGCCATGGAGGGGGCAAACTTGCCCCCTACCCTCACGGCTCCTTTCCTTATGAAATAGTTTGTAAAAACTGTATCAATGGGCTTGCGTAAGGGCGTGAGCCTTGCTAACCCGCCTTGCACAATCACAACATTGTATTTCTGCGGAGAGGTGGCAGAGTGGTTGAATGCACCGGTCTTGAAAACCGGCGTGCGTGGAAGCGTACCGGGGGTTCGAATCCCTCCCTCTCCGCCATTTATTTTCTTAAGAATTACTGCTCGAGTATAATTTTTGGCATATTTGCCCCGGAATTATGTTTTGTTTGCATCCGCAAACGGGGGTTCGAATCCCTCCCTCTCCGCCATTTATTTTCAATTATAGCATTTAACGAATAATCATTACCGAGTTAAATGCGTGTTGTAGTACATAATATGCGACACTGGATTGGAAAAACCTTCTGAAGCCTTTTACGGAACTGTCGGCCATTACGATGACTGAAAAGTCTTTGCCGCGTTCTATAATGATTTCTTCGGGGTTGCCGACTTCTGTCCAGGCATCCACCACCTCAACGCCTGCACCCTCTATGGCAGCACGGGCTTTGGCTATGGCCTCTTCGGCCTCGGGAAGTTGTTCTTCTGTCTCGGCAACCGATAAAAGTGATACCGGGCATTGGCAACGCGAGGCCAGGATAGCGTCTTGGCGGGCGGCTTCGATGGATTTTTCATCGTTGACGCAGATGAGATGTCCATGGTTTTCTTCGATTTCGCGCGCCAATAATACCGTGCCGTGATGTTCGGTAACTACGGTGCGGGTGGTACTCCATTTAATTTTGCCGCGCACATTTTTAGCGCCGCGACCATGCATGGCAAGAATAGTCAAATCATAATAGTTCAGTTCGCATTCATCCAGGATACCTGCCGCCGTATTGGGCGCCATCATCAATTTTAGGGCAATATGTGTACCGTTTTTATCGGTATAGGTTTTCATTGTATCGCCGACAGGGTCACCGTAAGCGCGCTTGCGCGTGTCTTCTTCTTTCCAGTCGCCGCCTAGAAAGCCAAGTTCAATCAACTGGTCACGGGCTATTTTAAGGGCGCGCATACCGGGCAGTTCAATCCCCCATTCGACCATGTTTTGCCGTGCCAGACCAACGCCAGACTTCATGCCTTTATCAAGGGGACGCACATAGAGTAGCGTAATATCGGCGTCATTGCCCTGCCCTATTTTAACGGCATATTTCAAGCCGCGCTTGGATTCTTCGGATCCGTCAATACAGATTAGAATGTTAAAGCGATCCGGCCCCTCTTCAAGAACCGCATCTGGGTCGTCAGTAAATAATGCCTCGCGCATGGCAAACTCCTTTAGCTCTATAATCCTATAGCAGGCCAGTAGAACATCGCAAAGGCCAGCAAGATAATTGTCGACATAATCACCATTTTCCACCCAACTTTCAAGAAGTCTGTGGTTTTTAAATATCCCGACGCATAAACAATGGTACAGGCGGGGGTGCCGATAACCGTAAGATAGGCAAATGCCGACGAAATAGCCGTGATATAGCCAAGGATAAGCGGGCTTTCCCCGGCGGTTGTCGCCATATTGAGTGAGATAGGGCCAAGAACCGCCACTGCGGCTCCGTTCGACATAGTATTAGTCACAAGGGTCGTGAGAACCGACACGGACGCATAGAGGCCAATACCGCTATCCATACCGCCCGGAAGGTGGCCAATAAAATTATCCGCAACCCACAGGGCCGCCCCCGTGTCTTTCATCTGGATACCTAGAGAGATCGCAGCCGCATACAGCCAAACCACGCCCCAGTTAACCCCAGTGTTCAAATCTTCCCAACGCACAAGCCCCAGCACCATATAGGTGACAGCACCAAGAAGCGCGATTGTCCCCAGACCGATTTCGCTTGAGAAGAATATCCAGCCCAAAAGCGTGGCGAAAAATACCATAATGGCAATCCAGTCACTGGATTTCATCGCGCCTTCTTTTTCCACAATCGTGCGTAATTTTACCACGGCGCGGGTTAAGTGTTTGTGTTCTGGCTTAAAGGTGAAAAACAAAATACCGATAACGAACGGCAATTGCGCCAAAAACACCGGATAGCAAACTTTTATCCAATCCACATAGCTGACTAAATATTGTTTAGTCGCCTCGTCGCCATTGTAGAAGAACTCTTTCCAATAACCAATCATAATGGCGTTTCTGGCGCCGCCAGACGGGGTTCCAATGCCCGCAATAGAGCAACCGTAGGCAATGGAAAACAAGAGTACGGCGGCAAGCCCGCGTACTTTCTTGGGATCGTCAGACGTTAATGTAATCAGGATAATTGCGACAGGCAACATCATGGCCGCCACAGTATGCTCACCGATCACCGAGGCCATAAGGCCGGAGACCAGCGCTATGCCTACGGCTACGTTCAGGGTTCTCGTCCCTGTCATACGCACGATTAAGTAGGCTAGTCGCTTGTCTAGTTTCTGTTTAACAATAGCCACTGCCAGCATCAATGATCCCATAATGAACAAGACGGAATCGCTCATGAGGGATTGAGCGACTTGCTTGGAATCGACGCCTTTTAGCATCAATATCTGTGCTATGACAATCATGAAAGCCACGGCGGGAAGCGGTACAGGCTCGGTCACAAACAAAATCACCGCGACCACGGAAATCACCAATACGGTTTTCCCCGCATAAGTCAGGCCGTCTGGGACTGGGGCTAAGTGAAGTAAAATCCCGACAACAAATGCGAATATCAGCCAGCGTTTTTCTCGAAGAAAATAGCCCATGCTGCGCAGGTTGCGGGTGCCGCGTAAACGAAAGCGACGTGAACGTCTGGTCGTAAATAAAGCCATGATGGTCTCTTAAGGATTTATGCCCTTAGATGGCAGAGTGTTAAAACAAAATTGGTCGAGGCAGTTAGGCGCTTACGTATAAAACATCAAGTGTAGACGACATAAAAATATAAAATAACCCGCCGAAGAAACTCCGGCGGGTAATAAATTAGAGGCAGTGCGTGAAGCTATTTGCCGAATTTCATTTTCCAGCCAAATGTAGCTTCGTACTGTTTCATTTCAGCTGTGAGCGAGTGGAACGGATTAGGCCCAAGCGGCGTAACTTCATTACCGGTAATTGCTGTATTAGGTGCATACATAAGCGCCAGTTCGAAGGAATGACGGTCATTGAATTTAAATTCGCCGCCAGCCGTTATATGAGATGTAACGACGCCAGGCGCCAATATATTCAAAGTGATGTCAGAGCCACTTATAGGCTGGTCGTTAGTCGCATAACCCGCACGCAATGACCATTGATCGTTGGCACGCCATTCAACACCGACTTTAAAAATGTTAATATCGTCCCAACCAAATCCCGGGCCGCCCGCTGAGCCAAATGGCAACAACACGTTTGACGGATTTGAAACAGAGCCAGAATCAGAATAATTGATGCGTTTATAATCAACATTAATTGTCAAATCGGGGCTAACGTCTGCTGAGATGCCAATTTGATAATTTGACGGAATATCAAAATCTCCACCGTCGGCAAACAAGCCTGCATACTCGTCAAATTCGCTCATATCAATTTTAGTTTGATACATACCGCCTATACGGATATTTTCGGTTAAGGCAAATTCAACACCAATTTTACCGCCAAAACCAGTAGATTGACTTGAACCATTATTAGTCAAGGCAGCGGGGTTTGAAGTGGCACCACCAAATACGGCCAGGCCTTTTGCTTCAAACATTTGAAAAGCAAAAATTGGCGAAAGTCCAATCTTGAAATTACCCATTTGCTTGGCGTAGCCAACAGAAATCAATGCTTGGCTCAAATTAATCCCCGTATCGCCGCCGCAAAACACGCCATTGGGTGCCGGCACTTGAGGTGGTGTTTGCCCAAACAAGAATTGGCACGTTCCATTAGGAACATTTCTGTAATCGGTATTCATACCGCCGTTCGCTGCCATGGAAATACCCCATGACGACGTGTCATCAATTGCCTTAACAAAAGCAATGTTTGGAATACCAAACAGGTTTTCGGAAGACTTCACTTCTCCGACGGGTGTAAATGGCCCAACGCCTGGAGGGGCGCCTGCCCCGTCAAAGACGCCTGTAAATTTACGCTTCGGACTAAACAAAGACACGGCTACAGCCAGTTCTGTCCCATTACCGACCATACTGGCCGGGTTTACGATCAATGCCGTCGCATCGCGGCCATCAGCAACGCCTGCGCCGCCCATAGCTTTGTTACGTGCGCCTGCACCATGTGTGAAATAACCTTCGGTCGCGAATGCGTCCATGGCCATTAGGGACGTACCGCTTGCAAGCAATAGTCCCAAAGTGATTTTTTTCATCTGTCCGTTCATTGTAATGTCTCCCCTTTGTTATGACATATATTGAGTGTTGTATTATTGTTTAGTGCAAAGGCGACCCTGCAAGCAAGGCCGCCTTTGCGGATTTAGGTATTTGGTTTTTTGTAGTTGCAAATATGCACTGGATTAAACCACACGCTCGATCATGAACATGAAAACATCGCCGTCCATCCAATGAGAAACCAGCTTGTTTCCTGTGGCTTTACAAAAAGCTTCAAAATCTTTAACAGCACCCGGATCGGTAGAAGCTAGTTCAAGGTTTTGACCATTTTCCATGCCTTTAAGCGCCTTCTTGGCTTTCAGGATTGGGAGTGGGCAATTTAGTCCTTTGGTATCAAGGACAACATCGGGGGTAATATCAGACATAGAAACTCCTATAATTAGTCTGGGTTACATATAAAGATTAATATCGGAAGCTAAAGCGCTTTCCATCCAGGTGGCCGCGCCGCCCAGTTCAATTTCGTCGATCATGTTCTCAGTTTTCTTCTCAAACAGATCAATCGTCATTTGACAAGCAATCATGCGTATATCGGACAGAACCGCCGCTTCACGCAATTCTTCAATAGAAGCAACGCCTTTTTTCTTGATCAAGTTTTTCATCATAATCGACGTACCAGCAGTTGCGCCCGGTATCATGCTGATCATGTTCGGCATAGCCATCTGCATGCCGCCCATGGGCATACGCATGGACGCATTACCGAGTGTGGTCACGCCAAGATTTAATTTTTTATCCAACAAACCCAGCCCGTAGAATGTGAAAAACATAGTCACCTCTACATCCATGGCAGCGGCGGTTGTAGCCAGAATAAACGGCGGGTAAGCCCAGTCCAGTGTACCTTTGGTACAGATTATTGTCATTTTTTTGGCATTGCCAATATCCACGTCAGCCATGGTCGTCTCCTTTATGTTAGGACTATCCCCTAATTATTTCGTATTTGCATTAGCATTTGCTACATTAGTAATCACGCATATAAAGCATAGATAATGGTTTGTCTATGTTCAATTATCACGTTACTGTGACAGTAAATCAGGAATGAAATATGGCCGTATATATCGGTTCGGAAATATACCGGCGATCAGCTTTTGGCCATAACCACCCGCTCTCCTATGCGCGGCAAGAATCTGTGCTTGACATGTGCCGCATTCTTGGTTGGCTAGACGATCGTAATTTCATCATCAGTCCAACGGCAGACCAAAGCACCCTCACCCGTTTTCATGATGCGGACTATGTGGAAGCGCTAAAATCCGCCGACGCGCTCGGATCGGTCAGTGTCGATGTGCGCAAGAGATATAATTTTGGCACTATGGAAAACCCCTTGTTCAAGGGCGTTTTTGCGCGTGCAGCCACAACGATTGGTGGGTCAATAGAAGCTGCCAAGCAAGCCCTGGCTGGCGAAACCGCCTTCCATCCCTCTGGTGGCACCCACCACGGTTTGAAAGATCGCGCCCACGGGTTTTGCTATTTCAACGACCCGGTCTATGCGATTTTAACATTGCTAGACGCCGGGTTAGAACGCATATTATATGTGGACATAGATGCCCACCACGGCGACGGCGTTGAGGCTGCATTTTTGGACGACAAACGCGTCACCACCCTATCCGTACACGAAGAAAACCGTTGGCCATATTCCGGTAAAATGGAGAACAACACGCCGGGCTGCATCAACTTGCCCGTCCCTCAAGGTCTCAATGATAGTGAATTTCTCTATATTAATAACAATTTGATTCGCCCGACCTGCGAAAGTGTAAAACCCCAAGCCATCGTTGTCACCTGCGGCGCCGATGCCTTGGAGGCCGACCCGCTCTCAAAAATGGCGCTGAGCAATGGGGCGCTTTGGCAATCTGTCTTGGATATGCAACAGCAAACACCCCATCTCGTCGTGCTTGGCGGCGGCGGTTATAATCCGTGGACAACCGTGCGCACTTGGGTCGGGTTATGGGGCTTGCTAGGTGGTAATCGGCTTCCAGAAATATTGCCAGAAGCTGCGCAAGCAATACTCGCCCGTTTTGACAGCGACTTGATAGATGAGGAAGACAGATTGCCAGAGTGGACAACAAAATTGGAAGACAAAAAAGCGACCGGAAAAATACGCGGCGAAATTAAGCAGCGGATTAACGTAATTCTGAAAACCTAATTTCTACACAGCCCCTAGGTCTCTCCTTACCCAAGTATGCCGCAAAATTTAAGCACCCAATAAGCCGCAATAAAGAACTGCACCAAGAAAAAGAAGAACCGTACCTGCACGGCAATAATACTTGTGGAAAGCACGTGAACGATCGTCTGTAACAGACGCGCGCCCAGAAAAATTACCGCCAGACCATTGGTCACCCCGGTTTGCCCGGTCGCTATCGCATACAGTAAAACACCGCCGTAAACTGGGAAAAATTCATACATATTGGCATGCGCCCGCACCAGCCTGCGCGAAAAATCGCCAACATCTTCTCCCGTAGGCGCGAAATCATTGGCCTTTTTTGTACCCTTAAGCGTCAGCGTCGTGCGAAGCCCCGCCAAAATCAGTAAAAGTGCCAAAAATAACCCTATAAAGCCGAGTAAAGCCATATGTGTTGATGATAAAGCATTCATAATAATCCCCTAGTTTTGTTTATAGGGATAATCCCCTAGTTTTGTTTATAGGGCGATGATAGCAGAAAATCGGCACTTTTCAAAGCTACAAATTTGTATGCTAGCTATTTGCTTTGAGCTTCAGCCAATCCAAACACCGGTCCGCAATTTTTTCCCAGCCTGCGCCCCCTAAAACCCAATGGGAATATCCAGGTAAATTTTCATAGGTCAGCTTGGCAGCATTGGCACCTTTGTACTTCTTGGCGGATGCCCGCACTACGCTCGCATTTACTGTAAGGTCATCCGCACCGGATAAAATCAGCACCGGACAATTAATATTGTCCCGGTCGAGTTTGGCGGCCTTGGTTCTATCCATCGTCCAAAATGCGATTTCGAATGTAGCGCGCCCGGAATCCCAGACATTATCGGCAAAATGCTGTTTGGCCTCAGCTTCTGGCAATCCGTTGTAAACGCCCTGATAGGCGGCCTCCCATGTCAGGCGAGTAGGCTTTTTCCAAAACCTGGGCGTTAACAGGATTTTCTTAAAAATCTTTATGGTTGAAAGCTTGAGTGCAAACACACCTGCAGGCGGTGCAGGGGTTAGAGCAATTACCGCTTTAACATTATCGGTACGGGCGGCGACCAATTGCGCAATCAACCCGCCCATTGAATGACCAACAAGCACAGGGGCGCTTGCCCCCTTTTCGACCATAGCATCGACCGTTTTTACTACATCGTCCACATAATCCAGCAAGCTAGTCGTGCCCAGACCCTCAGGTGCAGGCTCCGCAATGGGCGAATCATGAAGCCGCAAAGTCACCGCACTGGTTTCATATCCTGCTGTTTCAAAACGGGGCGCATAATTCTCCCATACTTTAGATGTACCCCACATACCGTGAATAAATAAAATCTGTGGTTTTTGCATATTGCCTCTATGAGTTTCTTGATGAGTTTGCATAACGGGGACTGTTAATAATATCAATTGATAAATCTATTAGTCAATTGTGGGTTGCAATATATTGTTTATCGCCTTGCAGTAATCATGACAAGACAGTTAAATATATACAACTTTGTGCTTAGCTTAGTTTTAGTTACTGCGTTATTGTTGCATTCTGCTTTCAGTAAGAGAAAAATAAATCTGGCAAATGCGGCAACAAAAAACATCGCATGCGCGTTAACGGGGAAAGTTATCAATATATCTGACGGTGATACGCTAAACGTTCTGGATGCTCAAAATTACCAACACAAAGTACGACTAGCCGCGATAGATGCGCCGGAAAAACGGCAAGCTTTTGGCAATATTGCTAAAAAACATCTAGCGGGCTTGGTGAAAAACAAAACCGTCTGTGTCGCTTGGGAAAAACGCGGCAGATATGGACGCATTATTGGCACGGTCTATGTCGAGCAAATAGAGGTTAATCTCGATTTGGACGAAAATGGTCTTGCCTGGCATTACAAAAAATATCAAAACCAGCAATCGCCAGCGGGCCGAGAAAGATATGCGCAAGCGGAAAACAATGCCCGGTCGAATAATTTAGGATTATGGCAAGATGGCAACGCTATCGCTCCTTGGCAATGGCGGCGTCAAAAAACCAAAACTGCTAGCCTAGAAAAAAAACAGGCTTCTGACCCGTAAGACAAGATTGTAGCCTGACTTTAAATTCAAAATTTACTGGCTCTCTGGCGTCGTCACAACAATGCCGTCAATATCGTCCGTCACCAGAATTTGGCAACATAACCGCGAATGTTCCTGCACCTCTTCGGCGAAGTCGAGCATGCTTTCTTCCATATCGTCTTTAGGTTTGAGTTTGCCCGCCCATGCGTCGTCTACATAAACATGACAGGTGGCACAGGCACAAGCCCCGCCGCAGTCCGCATCAATGCCGGGGATCATATTGGCAACGGCCACTTCCATGATAGATTGTCCTGCCTTGGCTTCAACCTCTCGTTTAGTGCCTGCTTGGTCGATAAAAGTAATTTTAGCCATGATGTCTCCGAATGGTATTAATTTCAAACTGTATGTAATCAGGGAAAATCAAATTGCAAGCGCTTTGCGGCACTTGCAACACATAGCCGCACTATCCTATCAAGGTGTATGAATAGAATCATTAAAACCGTAGTTCTAGCCGATGAGACGGCAACACAAGCTCTGGGTGCCTGGATCGCCCCTTTTTTGCGCGCCGGAGATATTATATTGTTAAAAGGTGATTTGGGCGCCGGCAAGACCTGTTTGGCGCGCGGGTTGATTTGCTCGCTCCTCGGAGACACCGAGGTTCCTAGCCCGACCTACACATTGGTTCAAACCTATACTGCGCCAAAATTCGAGGTCTGGCACTTTGATCTTTACCGCTTAAAGAACGAAATCGACGTTTGGGAATTGGGTATAGAAGAAGCACTGGACGACGGGGTTTGCTTGATAGAATGGCCAGAACGTATTGACGGATTACTGAACGGCAGTGAATTGACGGTTGCGTTAAACAAAAAAGATGATAGGCGGGTTGCTGTCCTTACAGGTAATAATGATTGGAAAGCCCGGCTAAATGACGCGTGAGCAGTTAATTGTACAGTTTTTGCAAAATAATGGTTGGGGTGATGCCAAGCGCACCCCCTTCCCGGGCGATGCGTCTTCACGTTCCTATGAGCGACTAACCCGCTCTCATGAAGAAATTGGGGAAGAACAGCTCGTCCTTATGAACGCGCCCTTTATGCCCCACAAAGATCCCTATAGCACCGCCGCCAAACTGGCAGGCTCTGACCCCGACGCTTTTATATGTCTTGCCACAGCATTGACCAGACGCGGATTTTCTGCGCCGCGTATTTTCGCCACAGACCGGGATAACGGCTTCATGTTGCTCGAAGACTTGGGAGCCGATTTGTTTTCCCAAGTTCTGACAGATGACCCCGGCAAAGAACAAGAATTATATAGCTGTGCCATAGATTGCCTCGCCGCTATCTACCGCAGTAGTTTTTCGGATCAACTGAGCGCACGCGGGGCGCAGTGGCTTGTGCGTAAATATGATGCCCAGGCATTACAGACCGAAGCTGATTTGTTTTTGGAATGGTATGTCCCGGAATTTGGCAGTGCCGTCGACGAAACTGCAAAAGCCGCGTGGTACGAAATATGGGCTGATGCTTTCACCCATTTAAATGCCCACGCTCACGGTATTGCTCTTCGGGATTTTCATGCGGACAATGTGTTCTGGCTTCCCGAGCGTGAGGCAATTGCAAAAATTGGCCTAATAGATTTCCAAGATGCTCTCATCGCCCACCCAAGCTATGACCTAGTATCCTTGTTAGAGGACGCTAGGCGCGATGTTGATATTGATATGGTTGGCGGGTTAATTTCACGGTTCTGCCAGCAAGCAGGCATTCCGGACGACGAAAAATTTAGTGCCGCCTATGCCGTACAAGCCGCACAACGTAATGCTAAAATTCTCGGGATTTTTGTGCGTTTGGCACGGCGTGATGGCAAACAGCGTTATTTGGATATGATTCCGCGCGTTGCGCAACACTTTAGCCGGGATATATCCCACCCTGCATTGGCCAACATGCATGATTGGGTGAGCGAATTTGCGCCCAATGTGTTAGAAACCACTGCATGATTAAAGTTACCCCAATAAAAAACTCGCCGATAACGACGGCCATGGTGATGGCCGCCGGGCACGGTACGCGCTTGCGCCCGCTGACCGACGCCACCTGTAAAGCCATGGTTAAAGTCGGCGGGAAAATGTTGGTCGATCATACATTGGATAGATTGCAGCAAGTGGGCGTTAAGCGGGCAGTCGTCAATGTCCATACCTTTGCAGACGATCTTGAAACGCACCTGCGCAAACGCACAATTGGCCCGGAAATCATCATTTCTAATGAACGCGAAGAGCTTTTGGAAACGGGCGGCGGCGTGGTCAAAGCTTTGCCACTACTCGGCGATGCGCCCGTTTTCATTTGTAATATAGATGCTATGTGGATTGGGTTCGAAGATGTGCTTGGTGGTATGATCCGCAAATGGAACCCAGACACAATGGACGAGTTATTTTTACTAGCCCCCCGCTCTGCCACACTAGGGCTTGATGGGCGCGGGGATTTCAAACTTGCCAAAGACGGTCGCATTAGCCGCGCGGGCGCAGATGGCTCAGACTGGTTTTATTCAGGAGTTGAGATATTTAAGCCTCAACTGGCTAAACCGTTCAAAGTTGAGAAATTTTCCCGCAATAAGGTTTGGGACAATACTTTGAAACGCCGGAAAGCCTATGGGCATATATTATCTGGGTTTTGGATGCATGTGGGTGACCCCAAAGCCCACCAAGCCGCAGAAGCCGTTCTTGTTCAGAAAGACAAAATGGAACAATCATGAGTAAATACAACGACTTATTTGCACCAAACAATCTTTGTATCTACACAATGCCGTCCGGCGCACCTTTTTTGCGCAATCTTGCCAAAGGTTTGAAGTCGTCACTCGGCGTCACCTTACCCACAGCACTTATTTTGCTCCCGACCCGCCGCGCCGTGCGCGCTTTGGCCGATGAATTTGTCAATCTTTCGGATGGTCGTGCAACCCTGTTACCGCTCATGCGTCCCTTGGCTGATATGGACGAAAATGAACCACCGTTCACCACAGGCACTATAGATTTTGAAATCCCGCCAGCTATCGATTCTGTCCGCCACCGCTTTGAGTTAGCCAAATTGGTGGCTGCGAAAATGAAACATGAAGGCGCTAAACCAGACGCGGCCAGCGCCTTGGCAATGGCCGAACCTCTGGCACGACTTTTGGCCGATTTAGCCATGGAAGAATTGGACGTAAATGCTTTCTCAAAGCTGGACGAAAAGCTTGATACTCTGGCGCGGCATTTTCAATCAGCTTCCGAATTTGCGAAAATTGTGACGAAATATTGGCCACAATATTTGCGCGATAATGGCCTGACCGAGCCTATGGCAAGGCGGGTGACACTTCTCAAGAAAGCCTCCGAGCTTTGGCAAGCAAACCCGCCAGACCACCCGGTGATTATTGCAGGTTCTACCGGTACGTTAAAAGCCACCTCAGGCCTGATAAAAACCGTAGCCGCCCTGCCCCAAGGCTTGATAGTTCTCCCCGGTCTCGATACCCATATCGACGAAATTGATGTGTGGGATAAAATCGACGACCAACACCCGCAAGCCTCCTTGAAAAACTTGTTGGATAGGTTGGAGGTTGACCGCGCCGATGTCCCCGTGTGGCCCGGCCTCAAAACCGAGGGTTTGGCCGCTATGCGCGCCCGCATTTTATCCCATGCCCTCATTCCCGCCAACTCGACCTATGATTGGCCCGCCCGTATTGCCCGTATTGCCAAAAGTACTGGGGAAAACAGCGCAATAAGTGATGGTTTAGCCGGGCTTTCCCTCATAGAAGCCCGCACAAGCGAAGAAGAGGCCACGGTTATTTCGCTTATCATGAGAGAAACTTTAGAGCATAAAGACAAGACGTGCGCCCTCGTTACCCCTGATCCGTCATTGGCCAGGCGCGTTCGCGCCAAGCTGTCGCGCTGGAATGTCGAAGTGGATAGCACCGCCGGGGAACCACTTGAAGAAACCGGACACGGCGCGTTTTTATCGCTGTCCTTGGAATCCGCCCACGACCCGTTCGACCCCATAGCTCTGTCGGCTTTGGTCAAGCACAAGCTGTTCAATATGGGGGGCAATAACCGCAAGGCTTGGGACAGGCTAGAAGCCGCTGCCTTGCGCGGCACACGGCCAAAATCATTCGATGCGATCGCCGAACGATTGGACACTATAGCCAAGCGTAGAAAACTTGAAAAGGGCAGCTATTTACGAGACGAATTTGAGTTTTATAAAACACTTCACACTACCCTTTCGCCTTTGAACAAATTACTACACACGAAAGCGGATGCGACAATACTGGCAAAAACCCATACGGAATTATTGGAAACTCTGGCCGGAGGGGCTACGAATTTATGGCGCGGAGAATCCGGCGAGAAATCCGCCCAATTGATCGAAGAATTAATTGAATATGGTAGCCTGCTTGCTCCTGTTAGCGGCGAGACCTATGCGCGGATACTCTCCCACCTCATGCGCGGGCGAGTCGCAAGGCCGCGTTTTGGCACGGTCGAGCGGCTCCAAATTTTAGGGCCACTCGAAGCCCGTATGCTGGAAGCGGATACAATTATCCTCGGCGGTCTGAACGAGGGCGTTTGGCCAGCCCATCCGGCACCGCACCCGGTTCTTTCACCCGGTATGCGCAAAACCATTGGCCTGTCCGCTCCAGAGCGAAGGTTTGGCCTCGCTGCCCATGATTTCGAAGCTTTAGCCGCAAAACCGCATGTGATATTGACCCGTTCGGAACGCAATGACGACGGTCCAACTGTACAATCTCGCTGGCTGTGGCGGCTGATAACATTGGTGCGGGGCGCACTTGGTGATGCTGCGAAAGATGTTCTCAAACCGAAAACACCTTGGCTGGAATGGGCGCGGGCGCTTGACACAAGCCGTATTGCGCCAACACCGGCCAAGCGTCCTGCGCCCTGCCCGCCACTTGACAAACGCTGGCCAAAAAAACGCGGCCTGTCGGTCACACAGATTAAAACATGGATACGCGACCCCTATGCGATTTATGCAGGTAATATATTGGGCCTGCGCGCCCTCGACCCGCTCGATCAAACCATGGGGGGGCGGGAGTTTGGCCTGGCTGTGCATGGGGCATTAGAGAGTGTCGACAGCGTCAATGCTCCAAAATTAGCCAAGCTGCTGAAGCAGGAACTCGCCAATGTCGGTTATGAAAACCACAGCTTTGCCCGTATGAATGTACGGATAAATGCCCTAGCCGAATGGGCAGTGGGCTGGGCGGACAGCCGCAAGCAAGACGGCTGGCAAGCAACCGAGATTGAAAAGAAAGCCCGGCTTGAATTTCCTACATCCGGGGCGCCATTTATTTTAACAGGTATCGTTGACCGCATAGAGCGTAAAGGCGACGAGGCGGCGATTATTGATTATAAAACCGGTGCCTTGCCCGGTATTGACGAAGTACAGGTCGGTTTTGACCCGCAAATGCCTTTGCTGGGCGTGATGATGGGTTACGGGATATTGGGCGCAGCAGATCACGCCACGGATTACATCTATGTAAAACCCAATGCGGCCAAAGAAAGCGACCGGATCAGGAGTTTATGCAGATCCAAAGATGCTGACGAATATGCCAGCGAAGCGTTCGAGGCTTTACAAAATTTGATTGCGCATTTCGACAAGCCAGAAAGCCTCTATCACGCCCAGCCGCGTGTCAAATTTGAAAACCAATACGGTGATTATGACCATTTATCCCGCCGTGCCGAATGGGCAAAGCTGGGCGATAATGAGGGAGGCGCAACATGAACGACGCTTACAAAAACGCCCTCCAAATGCAAAGCAAGGCGGCAAGGCCGGACACATCCGTATTTGTCTCGGCCAATGCGGGTTCCGGTAAAACGCGGGTATTGGTTGAGCGGGTATCGCGCATCTTACTCACGGGCACCAATCCTGATAAAATCATGTGCCTGACCTATACCAAGGCGGCGGCCTCCGAAATGCAGACAAGGCTGTTCGCAGCCCTCGGTGACTGGGCAATTATGAGTGAAGCCAAGCTTACCGAAAAGCTCAATACCTTAGAGAACAAATCTGGCCCGCGCAGCCAAAAAAGCCTGAACCGCGCCCGCTCCTTGTTCGCCCGCGCACTCGAAACGCCCGGCGGCCTTAAGGTGCAAACTATCCACGCTTTTTGTGAGCGCCTCCTCAAGCGTTTCCCCCTAGAAGCGGGGATTTCGCCCGGTACAGATGCCGTAGACGAACGCGACGCCCGCAAATTGCAAGAACAAGTCTGGACAGAGATTGAGACCGAAGCCGTGGGTGACCCTGACGGCGAATTAGCCCAAGCCATAACTTTGCTCTCTGTCATAAAAAACGACGAAGCTATGGATAAAATCTACGGCTGGGCTATGGATAATATTTACAAGGTCGAATCTTGGCAAGAGACAGGCGGTGTTGATAAACTGGCCGACCTACTTGGTTTGGATGCAAAAGCTACACCCGAAACGATCATAGCGGGTTTTTGGGCGCATTCTGATTTGGATAATATTCGCGCCGCCGCTACCGGTATGATGGACAGCGGCCCGCGCGATTTAGGACGTGGATCACTTGCATTAAAAGCCCTTGAAGAGCCAGACCCTGTCATGGCTTTTAACACTTACTTACAAGTGTTTTGCTCTGGCAAGGGTGAAAAAACTGTTTTCAAGCCAGTGGCTTCAAATAAAGCGTCTGACTATGCCAAACAATTCTTTGGCAATGACAAAGATAATCCAAGTTATGAAGCCAACCGCCTTGTTGCCACGCGGGACAAATTACGCGGCGTAAATGTATTGCAATTGACCAAGGCGGCTTACCGGCTTTGCGTCTTGGCAGCCGCGAAATATCGCGCTCTTAAAGCCCGGCGCCGGGTGATAGATTTTAGCGATATGATCTATCTCGCGCGTAATTTGCTCATAAATAGCCAAGCCCGTGAATGGGTACGCTTTAAGCTGGACGAAGGGGTTGAGCATATCCTTGTGGATGAAGCTCAAGATACCTCGCGCACCCAATGGGATATTGTCGATGCCCTGAGCGACGAGTTCTTCCAAACGGGTGCAGGCACCAAGACCCGCACCGTATTCGCTGTCGGCGACGAGAAACAATCTATCTATGGTTTTCAAGGCGCGGAACCGGAGTTGTTTTTAGATAAAATTCAAGAATTGACCAAGAAACAACCAAATACACAAGACGTAAAAATGTCCATGTCGTTCCGATCGACCAAACAAGTCTTGGCGCTAGTTGATCAAATATACTATGAAAACAAAGGCATATTAGAAACATTTGATGCATCATTTTTCCCGCCTGCGTCCGATAAAGGCCAGCACGAAGCGCACCGGGGCGATGACGGCATTATTGAGTTCTGGCCGGCATCACAAAAACCGGAAGACGGCGAACTAGAAACTTCGTGGGCGCCAATCCCGGTCGATAAATTGGATGCACGTTCATCCCGTGAAAAGCTAGCCCACGGCATCGCTATGCAAGCCAAAGACTGGCTCGATACCGCAGAACCGATCTTTGACCGTAAACTAGAAGCCACCCGCCCCATACGCCCGTCTGACATTCTCATTCTCGTGCAAAAGCGCTCCGCGTTTTTTGGCGCACTCATTCGCAATTTGAAAGATGCAGGCGTACCTGTTGCAGGGGCTGACCGCTTAAAGCTTACGGATTCAATAGCCGTACAAGATATGCTATCACTGGCAAAATTCACATTACTCCCCAGTGATGATTTATCCTTGGCTGAAGTGTTGAAAAGCCCGTTATTTGGTTGGGATGATGCGCGGTTATTTGATGTCGCTTACGGGCGCAAGGGTTCGCTTTGGGCAACACTTCCAGACGGGCCGGAACGCAAAACCCTTGCTCGCATAAAATCCATGGCCGCAAAATTTGCACCCTATGAGTTTTTCGCGCGGATTTTGGCACTTGTACCGGAAGATGGCGAGCCGAGCATGCTCCAAAAGATCTATGCACGCCTTGGTCCGGAAGCAGCAGATGTGCTCGATGCATTCCTTTCGCGTGCGCTAACTCACCAACGACACGGCGCGCCGTCTCTACAACGTTTTATCGCCGATATTGAAGCCAGCGAAGCCACCATAAAACGCGAAATGGACGCGGGTCAAAACGAAGTCCGTGTCATGACCGTCCACGGTGCCAAAGGCCTGGAAGCGCCCGTGGTTATTCTGCCTGACACCACCCAGGCCGTGGGTAAATCCAAAAACATATTTTTCAAAATGGATGATGGGTTTGCCTTACGGATGAGCGGCAATGCAGCGCCCGAAGCCCTTACAAAACTTGAAGACGAACTTAAAGCCGTCGCAGAACGCGAAGCCATGCGCTTACTCTATGTGGCTTTGACACGAGCAGAAAGCAGATTGCTAATCTGTGGTTTCGAGAGCAATGGCAAGGTTGACGATACATCATGGCACCGCCGCATTGAAACGGCTTTAAGGGGCATGATTGGTGTCTCCACCATAGAAACCCCGTTCGGGGACGGTTTGCGCTACGGCCTGCCTGCAAAACCCGCAGTGAAAACTACAGAAGCACCTCAACAAAACATAGACTTACCGGATTGGGTACGCACGATCGTCGTGCCACCGCCGCCGTCTGTGCGCTTTTTGTCGCCGTCTCAATTGGTCAAGCCCGATGATGCAGATAAATCAAACCAGCCCGTGCGCTCCCCTCTGAGCAAAGCGGATGATAATCTGCGGTTTGCGCGCGGTAATCTTATCCACAAATTATTGGAAATATTACCGCAATTGCCAAACGACAAACGGCGCACTAGCGCCCTCGCCTATTTGCGCAAACAAGGGTTAGACACACCTGATGCAGAAGCACTGTGTGCAGAGGTTTTTGCCGTCATCGACAACCCTGATTTTGCGCTCGTCTTTGCGCCCGACTCCAAGGCGGAAGTCTCCTTGGCGGGCGGTGCGGCGGAGCTGCCGGATAATATCCGCCTGTCCGGACAAATCGACCGCCTGTGTATCACCGATGACAGTGTGTGGATTGTTGATTATAAGTCCAATAGACCGCCACCTAAGGACGAAGCCGATGTCGCCCCTTTATATGTGCGCCAAATGGCGGCCTACCGCGCCCTCGCCCGTGAACTGTATCCGGACAAAACAATCCGTACAGCTTTGCTATGGACAGACGGGCCGCATATGATGGTACTTTCAGACGCACTTCTCAATAAAGTGAACTGGCGCGATGTTTTGCCTGCTTGACGAATCGTCGCGATTTACATAGCAATGATTTTTTTTAAGGAGCCACTATGCCAACTGTGAATGTAACCGATATCAATTTCCAAACCGATGTCCTTAACAGTGACAAACCTGTTTTAGTCGATTTTTGGGCCGAATGGTGCGGCCCTTGCAAAGCCATGGGGCCAGCTCTTGAAGAACTGGCAAATGAAACCGAAGGCAAGGCTGTCATAGCAAAAATCAACATAGACGACGCTATGGATACGGCTCTGAACTATAATGTGCGTGGTGTCCCTGCCCTAATGATCTTCAAAAAAGGCGAGGTTGTAGCCGCCCAAAACGGCGCTATGACCAAGTCAAAGTTATCCGAATGGCTAGCAGAGCACATGGATACAGCTTAGACTCAGATCACCTGACTTTAAGCTCAGCCCCTTACTTTCAAACACATATTTCCAATAGGTAAGCCTGCATTGCGATTGCAAAGCGGGCTTTTATGGCACTCAATTATTTGATCGATCTACTCGACATTCACCCTTGGGGGTGAAAACAGTAAAAAATTGAAAATACCCGTTTTTGCGAAACAGTGATTGAATGTTTACATTTCATGCCTATATTAAGCGTGTCGACTTGTTCGACTATGACGATAAACGCGCATGTAATAAGCGGGCTGGACCCGGGGGCGGTACCCGGCGGCTCCACCACAAGCGGCTCTCCACTATCCATTATAGGGTACGGAGCCGTTTCTGATGGGGCCGAAATAGTATCGACAGACGTGTAAAAATGTTAGCTTTCGTCCGGATGGGTACCGATAAATGCCCAATTACAGTAGTTGCTAATGATAACAACTCTGAAGAGTTCGCTTTGGCTGCGTAAGCAGTTCGAGCATTCTCGACTTTAACTCCTAGCCCTTCAGACGGTTAGGCGGGCTTCGGGGGTAGCTGGCAACAGAAACCCTCACTTTTATATTTATCCGACTTTACAAACGCCCTGCCCCGCGCTTAATGTTTCCCAATAATTTTTAAAATAATAATTTGAAACAAACTGGGGATAATATGCCAATTGCCAATATATTAGGGGTTATCGTATTCGTGGGGATTGCCGTATGGCTTTCCGAAGCGCGGGGCAAGATTAATTACAAAAATGCAGGTCGGACATTGGGTTTGCAGTTCACCATAGCCTTGTTCGCCTTGGCTATTCCGTTTGGTACCACCATCCTCAACAAAGTCACGGGTGCTATCACCCATGTGATAAAATTTGCCAATGAAGGCATGTATTTCGTGT
>JAKIUV010000042.1 GCA_021647375.1 Robiginitomaculum sp. | reverse complement strand
TTGCGCTCTATATCTCGGGGCAATATTTGTCAGTGCCGTCAGCTATCGGGTTTATCGCCGTGTTCGGTGTGGCCATGCTCAATGGTATTATCCTGCTTAGCTTTATTAACGAGTTACGCGATAAAGGGTTAAGCGTTAGCGAAGCTGTGCGCCAAGGGGCAGAGCTACGCTTACGACCCGTTATGATGACGGCCAGCTCGACCATATTGGGGCTAATCCCCATGCTACTATCCAGCGGTGTCGGGGCCGAAACCCAGCGTCCATTGGCGGCGGTAGTGGTGGGTGGTTTGATTACGTCAACTCTACTGACACTCATATTATTGCCCTTGATTTACGAATTTGTGGAAACCCGCAGAGAAAGAAAATTAGAGCAGAAATTACTCATAAAACAGGAGGTATTATCATGAAAGAAGTCAAAGCATATATTCACATGAACCGGGCGGCAGATGTCGTCCGGATGCTTAGGAAAGCCGAGTTTACCTCGTTAATGCTGGCTGAAGTCAAGGGTACATTTGCAGCCCTTGACGCGCAAGAGCAGGAATATTCGACAGAACTTGGCGCGCGTGTTATCACGGAGATTAAACTAGAATTGGTTTGCCAAGACGAGCAAGTGGACGAAGTAATCGCCTTGATAAAAGAAAACGCAAAAACTGGGCGCGAAAGATCCGGCGCTATTTATATCAGCGATATAACGGCCTATCATCAATTTTAAACTATTAGCAAATTTCACTTGAACCTTAAGCCACTAGAGGTTTTACGGTGAAGTCAAATTTTGAAAAGGGGAAAACTATGAGTAATGAATTGACAATGAAAATCGAGGGCATCGATTGCCCGTCTTGCGTGGGACCGATTGAAAAGGCGGTCTGCGCCTTGCCAGGCGTCAAGGACGCCAGCGTCAATTACGGCAATGGCAAGATCAGGCTGAACTTTGAAGAGGGTGGCGGGGATATAGAGGCGGTTAAAAAGACCATCAACAAGTTGGGCTACAAAATCGCTAAAAATGAAACCGGACATGCGTCTGGTCATGCATCTGGCGGACTTGAAGTCTGGTACAAAACCAAAAAGGGCAAGCTGGTAGTTTTCACTGGCGTCATGCTGGTGCTGGCTACTTTGGTTTTCATATTCGCCAAACATGCGGTTGTCAGCCTTGGCGGTTTTGAAATTGAGATTTACGAGCTTGGATATGCCGTAGCTGCTCTGGTGGCGCTTATGCCCATGGCAAAAAAAGCTTTCGCTTCGGCGCGGGCCGGTAGTCCATTTACAATAGATACATTGGTGACATTTGCCGTTGTCGGGGCTATTGCTATCCAGGCTTCAGTCGAAGCGGCGGTCGTCGTATTCCTGTTCGCGCTCGGCGAAATGCTCGAAAGCATGGCCACGGCCAAGGCGCGTAAAAGCGTACAGGCGCTTGCTGACCTTGCGCCCAAAATGGCATTTCTCGTTAAGGGCGAAGATGTTACCGAAGTGGCGGCGGACACTCTGGCGAGTGGTGATGTTGTTGAAATCCAGCCAGGTGGGCGGGTGCCTGCGGACGGGGTGATTGTGTCCGGTTCCACCTCTCTCGACGAAAGCTCTATTACGGGCGAGAGCATCCCCGTGCGCCGGGGTATTGATGACGCGGTGTTTGCCGGCGCGATAAATGCCGATGGGGTTATCCGTCTGCGCGTTGATAAAACCTCCGAAGATAATATGATCGCCCGCATCATGAATTTGGTCGAGGAAGCCGAAGCCGGGAAGTCCCCCACAGCGCGTTTCATTGATAATTTTAGTAAATATTATACGCCGGGCGTATTGCTTGCGGGTATTCTGGTCGGTACAATTGCCCCTTTGTTTTTTGGTGGCGACTGGATGGCGTGGATATATAAAGGCCTGGCCATTTGGCTCATTGGCTGTCCGTGCGCGCTTGTCCTCTCGACCCCGGCAGCAATTACATCAGGGATTGCGGCGGGCGCACGTAAAGGCCTGCTCATGAAAGGCGGGGTGGTATTGGAAGCCATTGGCAAGGTCAAAACCATCGCCTTTGATAAGACCGGAACTCTGACCGCTGGCACGCCTAAAGTCACGGATATACATGTGTTCAAAGGAACCGAAACCGACATGATGTCATTAGCGGCGGCGGTCGAAGTCACTTCCTCCCACCCGCTGGCCGAAGCCATTGTCGCCAAAGCCGAAGAGCAAGGCGTTAAATTTTCCCGCGCCAAAAATGCCAAAGCGCTCTCTGGTCGCGGGGTTGCAGGCATGGTCGGCAAGACGCTGGTCACCATCGCCTCGCCGCGCTACGCCGAGGAGATTTCCAAAATTGATGATACTGCTCGCAAAATCTTTTTAGACTTTGAAGAACAAGGCAAAACACTCGGCGTGGTGATCCAGGGCAAAACTCTGCTCGGCGTGATCGCTATGCGCGACGAATTGCGCGAAGACGCGAGAGCCGCCATGGACAAGCTCGGCGCTATGAGCATCAAAACCATCATGCTCACAGGCGACAATGCCCGCACCGGTAAAGCCATCGCCGCGCAACTTGGTATGGAGGTTCAGGCCGAACTGATGCCGGACGACAAGCTAGCAACCATCGAAAGTCTGAAAGCAAACGGTAGCGTCGCCATGGTCGGTGACGGCATAAACGACGCCCCAGCACTCGCCCGCGCAGACGTAGGTATAGCCATGGGCGGCGGCACAGACGTAGCCCTAGAAACCGCAGATGCAGCCCTGCTACGCGGAAAGGTCAGCGGTATCCCGGCTCTGGTCAACCTCTCCAAAGCCACCATGCGCAATATCCACCAAAACATAGCCTTCTCGCTAATTTTGAAAGTCGTGTTTTTAATCACCACCATGATGGGCGCAACATCGCTTTGGATGGCTATATTGGCAGACACAGGTGCAACGGTAATTGTGACGCTCAATGCGCTAAGGTTGTTGCGGTTTGACCCTTATAGGTGATTGAACTAACCCACCCACAAAAATTCATGGTTATATGGAGACTGCAGATAGCTACCGCACGGCTTCATAAATAAAATATGAAATGGCGCGAGTGACGGGACTCGAACCCGCGGCCTCTGGCGTGACAGGCCAGCGCTCTAACCAACTGAGCTACACCCGCTTGCTATAAACTAGCGTCTTAACAAGGCGCGTTTACTAGCCCGCCTTAATTGCATCGTCAACGGCTTTTATGCGCTATTTCAGTTTTTCTTTACGCTGTGCCACTAGCCATAAACCCAAGGTCTTTTACACTAAAATTAGCCAGATTAGGTAAGGCTGTGCCGAGTTCAGCTTCGTTGAGACCAAACCATTTGCCGAGCGTGGCTGCATATTGCTCCACCGAAATTTGGGGGATCAGACGACCATTGCCGGCGTCTTGGTCGTGGCCAGTAATATAGGGTGGAATATCACCGTATATTTGGTTGCCATTGACGGCACCGCCGACAATAAAATGGTGCCCCCCCCAACCGTGGTCGGTGCCGTCGCCGTTTTCCAGCAAAGCTCTGCCGAAATCGGACGCCGTGAACAATGTCACATCGTTTTCCGCGCCCATTTCCACGGTCGCCTGATAAAAAGAGGCAATGGCATTGGCGTATCTTGTGTGTCTGTCCGCAAGCTGTGTGGCTTGGTTGTCATGGGTGTCAAATCCGCCCATGCCAACAAAAAACACCTGCCGCCCTACACCGAGCGCACTGCGAATATTGATTGTATTGGCAACCGATTCGAGCTGCCTGGCAGTACTGTTCCTTGGAAATACCGTACTTAATGCTGGAGCATTTTCCAGCGCATTTGCAAAAGTTGCATTCAGGTCAAAAGCCCGGTTATTAATGGTGGATACGTCCCGCTTCAGTAAATTATTGCTGTTCAGGCCAGCATTACGGTAACTTTCTTCTAATAATTGCTTGGCCAATTCCGATCTGCCGCCCGTACCCAATAACGGGCTTCGGAAATTTCTAAGTCCGCTAACACGTGGCGGACCATTGGAGTCTAGTGCAAATTGTTGCACGTCATCCCCTGACAAGAACACCGTGTTCCCATCTGTGGTTATGGCGGTAAATTTATCTTCGCTATTGGCACCGGAGGCCACGACCGCATCGGCGAATTTTCCGCCCCAGCCGACAATTGTGCCCTCTGGCGCGTTACTTTTCCAAGTGGATTGCTGGTCATTATGGGAATATAGCTTTTTGGGGCGCGGCAGTGCCCCGCTCTGATACTCGCTCCGGGTCATAGGTTGAAGAAGCGGCCCTACATTGCCCAATATAGCCGCATTGCCGCTGTCAAACAGGTTCTTTATCGGCTCTAGCTCGTCCGGTAGTGCAAATTGACGGGTGCCAAAATCGGCAGCATTTTGCGGATTAAGCGGCAACAAACGATCAAGTGTTCGGTTTGAGCCACCCGTTTTGGCCGCATAATCAGCCAAAAGACCGGGGCGCAATTGTGCATAGTCGTCATAGGAAGCCTGATCATATGGCAGTACCGTGTCATTGCAGTCCTGTCCGCCGTGCAAGAACAGGCAAACAATGGCTTTATAGCCAGAAACTTCTGCTGCATGGGCAGTCGTCGAACTTGCCATGGCCGACAATATACCCGTCCCGCCAAGGAAGGACAAAGCACCCGCACCGGACATCCCTTTTAGAAATGATCTTCTATCGTTCAAATAACGTCTATGTGTCATAATACCCTCTACCTCTGAACCAAATAACCTGGCGATGTCATCACCATTGAAACGGCCACCCTAACGCGCGAAATCCGATCTTCATCCTCACTACCTGCCTCCACAGGTATTTCGGCCAACAGTTCTACAATGCGGTCTTTGGTAACATTGCTCAGTTGCTGACCAGTTAGCAGCAAATCCAGATTATCGACTAACGCCTGCGCATCATCAGCAAGAGCAAGCTGCGCTGTGTAATCCACATTGACACCGCCGTCCGGATCTCCTGATCTGGTGGGCGAAGTGTCATAAATAAACTGGTTGATAAAGTTGATATAGCCTATGACACTACTTTCATTAACGATCTGAAGCTCAGGTATGGTCAGCCCTGCCGCGCCGGTTTGGGTACCTGGTGCCACATGCTCTGGTTCAAAAAAATTGAATACATGTTTAGCTTTGAACGGATGCTGCCCCAAATACTGGGTCATGTTTCTAAGCCGCCGTTCGTCCGCGCTATCGGGCGTGGTCTCACCGAACGTTCGCGCCAAGTTTATAAACCTTAGCATGGGTTCACGGATTTTGCCAAAATCACTCGGTGTCTGGGACGGCAGGCGAGTAGCATTATCGTCCAACAACACCGCTGCCAAAGTCGCTTTCAAATCCCCCCTTTGCCCAGCACCAACCACCGTTCCGTCGGGCAGGGTAAATCTGCCGCTCTCAAAAGCGGTTGCGACCCGGCGTACATATTGCGGTTTAGGATGGGAGGTGACAAATCTTTGAATCAATTGACGCGATACGAAAGGCGCGACATTGGGATGATTGAAAATTTCGTCCAAGGCCATTTGTACACTCTCGGTGCCATTGGTATTGGCAGGAATGCTTAACCCCAAAAACGTTTTTTCCAATTCAGAATGATGAGTTTCATACATTTCTAAAGGCTGATAAACACGCGGGCAATTTTTTCTCAGTGATGGGCAGTCCCTGTAAAGCTGGTGAAAATTAGTGCCCTCCAAGCTCAACCCCGTGAAAACTTTGGCGAGACCGGTAATATCGCTATTGTCATAGGTATCAATTTGCTGACCCTGACCATCTGTTTTGGGCGTGCCGTCCATTTCCAACTCTACCAAGCCGATGGAAAACAATTGCAGGATTTCACGAGCATAATTTTCGTCTGGTACCCGCCCGCTCGCCATATCACCCTTTTCATTACGCAAATAGGACAGATACATTGCCATTCCCGGAGAATATGTAATTTCCTCCAGCAAATCACGGTAATTACCAAAGGCATTTTCGGATAATATGTCCACATAATATGCCATGGTTTCTGGGAAAGACGTCAACGCCCCATCACTTGATACAACAATTATTTCCGATAGTGCCAAGACCATTCGCTGCCGAAGTTGGTCATCGCCAGCAATCACATCGTCCAAAAACATATTGGTAAGATGGTAATCCCGCAAAGTTTCGTTTCCTGGCAAGGCCGCCAGCCTATCCGTAATGCGGGTACGATATAATATGGGTTGCTTGTCAAATTGCGCCTTTATCCAGTCGGAAACTTCCGTACCGGTCAGCGCATCAATTTGCGCTTTCGTGACCCCGAAAGTGGCACGGGCAAGAAATTGCGCGGTGGAGCTTTCCGTTTTAAACTCTTTGGAAACTTGTCCAACTGGTGGTGGTGGCGGTGGCTGGGTTGGTTCAGGTGAAGAACCTCCACCTCCACAAGCCGCCAAGACAAGAGGTGCCAGTAAAACCAAACCCAACATCGATGCGCGGCGGCGTATCTCTGAAACCTCACCCAAAATTGACAAAACAACCTCCCTAACATCCAGGCCTACTCTGCCCAATATATCTTCAACGCAAATGACAATCACATCCGTCTAAGAATCAACATATCCACATTGTAGCACGAATATGGCAATTTTGTGATTGTTGCGTAAACGACGTTAAGAAATGCTTTATACGGTTGTCGCTTTACCCTTCAAATCTAAAGATTGATTGATCACGGGTACGTTCGTCAAAACGGAGTTTTTTATTGATCGGTGCATGGGCGCGGGAGCGGCAGGCGGGGCGTTCGCACAGATAACAATTAACGCCAATGGGGGTCGGCGGTATATCCGCCCTGCCTTTGGCATAGACCAATTTGCCCGCATGTTTGAGATCACAGCCCAAACCAATCGCGACCATTTGCGCATGTTGACCGTGGGCGCTTTCGGGGCGCAGGACGGCTCGCGCCACACTGAAATACTTTGTGCCGTCAGGCATTTCAATAACCTGCGGTACAGTTTCCCCTGGCGTCTGGAAGCAAGCATGGATATTCCACAAGGGACAAGCACCCCCGTAGCGCGAGAAGTGAAATTTGCCTGCGCTAAAGCGCTTGGAAATATTGCCCGCCATATCAACCCGCACAAAAAAGAATGGCACACCTCGCGCGCCTTTACGCTGTAAGGTCGTGAGCCTGTGGGCAGTTTGTTCATAGCTGGTATCAAAACGCCGCGTCAGAAGCTCAACATCATACTGGTTATCCTGCGCCGTCTTGAGGAACTTTCCGTAAGGCATCAAAACAGCGGCAGCAAAATAATTGGCCAAGCTAAGCCGCGCTAAATCATCGGCTTCTTTGCTCGGCAATATAGCTTTGGTGATAGTTGCCTCAATCAGTTCGCGGTGCTCTAGAAGACCCAATTGATAGGCTATACGGAATCTTCTCCCAGATTGCGGCAACAGTTCCGAAAGATTGAGGCGGCGACCATGGGGGTCAAATTGACTGAGCCGACCAGGAATTATTCCCGCAGGCACAATACGCACTTTTATTTCGTGACTGTCGAGCAACCTTACAGTTAAAGCCGTGTGAGGTTGGCGCTTGTTAAGTCCCAACTCCTTAGCCAGAGTTTCTGCAGCCCTGTCAATAGCCCCAAAATAATTTTGGCTGTCATGAATAAACCGTCGCACATTTTCAACTGCACCCGCACTCTCTTCTAAAAGTTCCACTTTGCCCCGGTCTGCCAAAGGGTCATCGCGCATAGATGCCCTTAAAGTCAATTCCTCGGCGCGGCTATGGAGCGCAATAAAGGCACGGGCAAAATCTGGACTGACGCCGACACTGTCCCGAAGTTCCGCATTAGAAATATTGTAGGAACCATAGGCCGGGTTTTTCAATATCCGTGCCAGGTCTTGTACCATTTTAGCATCGGATTTTGGTGACAATTTGGCAATATCAATATCGTAAACCTCGGCAAGACGCAGTAAAATCTTGGCGCTCATAGGCCGTTGATTGCGCTCAATCAAATTCATATAACTGGTAGAAATACCGAGGTCGGCGGCCATGGCCGCCTGCGTCAGTCCAAATGACTGCCGCAACTGCCTTACCCTTGACCCAATCATGAGCTTTTGCTGCTTCATACCTTGTTATACACAATATTTACATATTTACAAGTTTTATATTTACATTCAATTCTTTTGCACCTGCATTTTCTGGTAAACGCTAATATTTTCTCATAAGCACTCCATGAAACAGAAACACTTTTCTTTGGGAGAACCAGCAATGACAGCAATTTCACCTAGTCACGATATTCCCCGCCACCGGGTATTGGCTAAAGTCGTGGGGCAACAACGGCCGGGGTTTGAGACAATTCTCACCCCGGACGCGCTTCTCTTTCTTGCTGACTTGGAGCGACGATTTGGGCGCGCCCGGCGCAATATGTTGGAATATCGCCAAGACCGTCAAGAACGGTTTGATTATGGTGAGTTCCCGGCCTTCCTCCCGGAAACTGCGCATATTCGCGCAGGCATGTGGGAAGTTGACCCCATCCCCCCTGCCCTTCGCGACCGCCGTGTGGAAATCACTGGCCCTGTCGACCGCAAAATGATGATCAACGCCCTAAACTGTGGTGCTAAAATGTTCATGGCCGACTTCGAAGACGCATCTGCACCGACATTCGATAATGTCATAGACGGCCAGATTAACATGTATGATTTCGCCCGTGGCAACCTGACCTATACAGACCGCGCCAAAGATAAAGATTACAAGCTCAATGACGATGTCGCCACCATGTTAGTACGTCCGCGCGGTTGGCACCTCGAAGAAGCCAATATCACCGTAGACGGACGCCCAATGTCGGCTAGCCTGTGTGATTTTGGCTTGCACATTTTCCATAACGGCAAGCTCCTCGCAGAAAAGGGTATGGGGCCATTCTATTATTTGCCAAAACTCGAAAGCCATAAAGAAGCCCGCCTGTGGAATGATGTTTTCAACTTCGCCCAGACATTTGTCGGCATCCCGCACGGCACTATTAAATCTACAGTTCTAATCGAAACATTGCCCGCAGCCTTTGAGATGGACGAAATTCTCTATGAACTTAAATCCCATATCACAGGGCTTAATTGCGGGCGTTGGGATTATATTTTCTCTTACATTAAATGTCTGCGTAATCACAAGGGCTTCGTCCTGCCGGATCGCGCTGAGGTTGGTATGGATAAAGCTTTCTTACGGGCTTATTCTCTCAAGCTTATCGAGACCTGCCACCGCCGCCGCGCCCATGCTATGGGGGGGATGGCTGCGCAAATTCCGATCAAAGGCGACGAAATGGCCAATGAAGTTGCCTTTAACAAAGTCAGGCTCGACAAAGAGCGCGAAGTTATGGCTGGACACGACGGCACATGGGTAGCGCATCCCGGCCTTGTACCTGTAGCAATGGAAGTTTTCAACGAGCACATGCCCGGCCCGCACCAAATCCTGCGCAAAGGTCTGGCTCCTAAAGTCAGCGAACAGTCAATGCTCGCTCCACATGTGGGCAGCGTAACTGAAGACGGCATTCGCACCAATATCTCTGTGGGCATTATTTATATTGCAGCCTGGCTTTCCGGGCGCGGCGCGGTACCGATCCACAATCTTATGGAAGATGCTGCAACTGCAGAAATTTCCCGTTCGCAGATTTGGCAATGGTTACGCCACAGTGTTTTTGTAAATCTAACTGATGGCAAATCAGCCAAAATGAACTCAGGATTATTTGACCGCATCTTCAAAGAGGAAATGGGTAAATTGGAAGACGCTATGAGCGTCTCCGAGTTCCGCAAAGGTCATTATACCGAAGCCGCAGAGATTTTCAAAAAATGCGCCACCAGCGTAGACTTCGTCGATTTCCTTACCCTGCCCGCCTACCAACAACTTTTGAAATATTCTTGACTTTATAGATTGGAGACCCAAATGACTAAACGTAAACCCTACGCAAAAATTGAAAAAAAACTTCTGAAACGTTATCCGGACGGCATTGCGCCGGGCGGCATCAGCATCGATGATATTGTGCAAGTGAAAATCCAAAACACTTATAAAACCCATTTGGACATCGCCAAAAATATGGCGACCGTAATGCGCAAAGACATGAAGGCCTATGATAAAGACGTCGCCAAATTCACCCAAAGTCTGGGGTGTTGGTCTGGATTTCACGCCCAGCAAATGATCAAATCCGTTAAGCGGATGAAGGGTACCGTAAAAGGCACATATGTATATTTATCCGGGTGGATGGTCGCGGGCGTTCGCAACCAATTTGGTCATTTGCCAGACCAAAGCATGCACGAGAAAACCGCCGTACCAGAATTAATTAGCGAAATTTACGCCAGCTTACGCCAAGCAGATGAGGTCGAACTTAACGATTTATTCAAAGACTTAAAAACTGCAAAAGCATCCGGTGACGAACTTGCCACCAAGAAAGCCATCAAAGCAATCGACAATTTCGAGAGCAATGTTGTGCCGATTATCGCCGATATTGATGCGGGCTTTGGTAACTCCCACGCCACATATTTGCTGTCCAAAAAAATGATCGAAGCGGGCGCATGTTGCATCCAGATCGAGAACCAGGTCTCGGACGCCAAACAATGCGGCCACCAAGACGGCAAGGTTACTGTACCGCGTGAAGACTTCATCGAAAAACTACGCGCCGTGCGTATGGCTTTTGAGGAAATGGGTGTGAACGACGGAGTGATTGTTGCCCGTACCGATAGCCTGGGCGCTGGTCTGACACAAAAAATTCCAGTCTCCACCAAAGCCGGAGACAGTGCAGCCGAATACACAAAATGGCTGGAGACCAGCGAAGTCACTGCCAACAATCCGCTCGGCGATGGTGATGTTGCCATTCAACTGGGCGGCAAATTGGTCAAGCCTGTGCGCTTGCCAAATGGCCTTTATAAGTTCAAAGCAAATACAGGTCGTGAACGTGTGATCGAAGATTGTATATCAAGCATTGTTGACGGCGGTGCCGACTTGCTGTGGATCGAAACTGCCACACCAGATGTGTCGGTCATTGGCGGCATGGTTGATGCCATCCGCGAAGTCGTGCCGTATGCCAAATTGACCTATAATAATTCTCCGTCCTTTAACTGGACTTTGAATTTGCGCGGGCAAGTACGCGCCGATTGGATTGCCTCTGGAAAAATTACCGAGGACGAATATCCTGAGGGTCTGCAATTGATGTCTGCCAAATATGACGAAACGGAGCTTGGTCTTGAAACCAACAACCGTCTACGAAGCTTCCAGGGAGATATTGCTGCCAAAGCTGGTGTGTTCCACAATCTGATTACCCTTCCGACATTCCATATGACGGCAAAATTCATGGATGATTTGTCGCGCGGTTATTTCGGCGAAGACAAAATGATGGCCTATGTCAACACAATTCAGCGCGAAGAAATCCGCCGCAATGTCTCTGCTGTCAAACACCAACACGAAGTTGGCTCTGATATTGGAGATAGCTTCAAAGAAATGGTCGCCGGAGACCGCGCCCTAAAAGCTGGTGGTCACAAAAACACTATGAACCAGTTTAGTAATGTAGCTTAATTGAACAACGCTTTATCCTGCCAACACATTTATGAGTTTGCGGGATAAAGCATTCGCTTACACTGCGCTAATGGGGGAGGCACTAAGGATAGATCTTGGCTAAAATTCGCTGATTTTCTCTACGCCGGGGACGGCTTTTAGGGCGGCTTGGAATGTGTCATCTAGGCCGTATTGCCCTGGCAGTTTTAAGGCAATTTCGCGGGCGTCCTCTATGGGGACAATGACGTTCATTTTGCCCTTTGCTTTCATAGGTGCAGATTCCAGACCCGCAATGCAGCGTTTGAGCGCCTCTAGGGTTTCGGCATTTCGAATATATATATCGAGGCCGCGTATTTGTGGCGTCTGCGCTGCGCCGCCGCCCGATAAAGGCTTGACAGAATTGACGGTCATACTCAACTCGCCCTCGCGCATATCCAGCTTGACTTGCAATTCCAACAAATTGCCTGCTTGCAATATATCACGGTGCCGCACCAATATTTCCTCGCCGACAAACACTTCATATTCGCCGCTCGGGTCAGAAAGGTTTAGATAAGCAAAGCGTTTTTTGGTGCGCTGTGAGACCCGCTCTTGGCGTTTATGCAGCACGCCCGCCATACGCACAGCCCGTTGACCGCGCCCGAAAGCGTCGTCCGCTTCGTCGATTTGCACAAATTTACGGCGCTTTAGGGCTTCAGCCTGTTCTTCCAAAGGATGCCCGCTGAGATAATAACCAGCCGCCGCCAATTCTTGCTCCAGAGTTTCCACCGACCCCCACGGTTCTACGACAGGGAGTTCCGGCTCGGCCATTGTCTCCTCGGTATCGCCGAACAAATTGACTTGCGTAGAATTGCGTTCCTCTGCTGCCCGCGCCCCTATGGAGAGCAACACCGCAGCTGAGGCAAATGTCCGTGCGCGGTTAGCATCTAAGCTATCAAACGCCCCCACTTTGGCCAAATTTTCATAGGCACGTTTGTTGACGATACGCGCATCGACCCGCCGTGCAAAATCGAACACATCAAGGAACGGCCCACCCTCTTCGCGCACCACGACCAAATGGCGCATAGCCTCAATGCCCACATTCTTAATGGCACCGAGAGCATAGAGAATTTTCCCGTCTGCAACTTCGAAATCTGCGAAACTGCGATTGACGCAGGGCGGCGCGACATCCACATCCATCTGTTTGGCTTCGCGGGCAAATAGCGCCAATTTTTCCACATTGCTAATATCTAGGCTCATAGAAGCGGCCAGAAACTCTACAGGATGATGAGCCTTCAAATAAGCCGTGCGAAAGGAAATCATGGCATAGGCGGCAGCGTGTGATTTGTTAAACCCGTAACCGGCAAATTCATTGACCAGATTAAATATCTGCTTGGCGAGGGCGCTCTTAACCCCATTTTCAGCTGCACCGTCGACAAAGCGTGATTCTTGGCGCGCCATTTCCTCTTTGTCTTTTTTACCCATAGCCCGGCGCAGAACATCCGCTTCGCCGAGGGAATAGCCCGACAGAACTTGGGCGATTTGCATCACTTGCTCTTGGTAAATGATAATGCCGTAGGTTTCCTTGAGTATTTCCTCAAGGCTGGCATGAGGATAGGTGATGGGAGAGCGACCAAATTTCCGTTCAATATATTCGGGGATATTGCGCATCGGCCCCGGACGATATAGCGAGATAAGGGCGGTTAATTCTTCAATAGAACTAGGTGCCATCTTACGCAAAGTGTCGCGCATGCCGGAGCTTTCCAACTGGAAAATTCCTTGGGATAACCCCTGCTCTAGCAATTTATAGGACGCGGGGTCATCAACAGGCGTCGTGTCCAAATCCAGATCAATATCTTGCTGCTTGAGGTATTTGAGGGCGCGGTCAATGACCGTCAGGGTTTTTAAACCCAGAAAGTCGAATTTGACCAGTCCGGCTTTCTCGACCCATTTCATGGTGAATTGAGTAGCCGGAATTTCTGAGCGGGCATCACGGTAAAGCGGCACCAATTCCGCCAATGGTCTATCGCCAATTACAACTCCTGCCGCATGGGTCGAGGCATTGCGATACAAGCCCTCTAACTGCAGAGCCATAGTCAGAAGCTCCTGCACGGCGGGTTCGCTGTCCCGTTCGCGCTGTAAGGCTGGTTCGATTTTAATGGCTTCGGCCAAGGTCACCGGATTAGCCGGATTTGACGGCACTAATTTAGCCAGCCTGTCCACCTGCCCCAGCGGCATTTGCAAGACGCGCCCGACATCCCGTACCACGGCGCGGGCCTGTAGGGTTCCGAATGTGATAATGTGCGCCACTTGCTCCTCGCCGTATTTTTCCTGCACATAGCGAATAACTTCGCCGCGCCGCTCCTGGCAGAAGTCAATATCGAAATCGGGCATGGATATACGTTCAGGGTTCAAAAACCGCTCGAAAATTAGACCGTACCGCAAGGGATCCAGATCTGTAATCGTCAGCGCCCACGCAACCACAGAACCCGCACCAGAACCCCGCCCCGGCCCGACAGGAATACCTTGTTCTTTGGCCCATTTGATAAAATCTGCAACGATTAGGAAATAACCGGGAAAGCCCATCTTTTTAATTACATTTAACTCGAAATCCATACGGTCGAAATAAACGTCGCGCGGCTCGGCTGGCTCGACCTGCTTAAGCCGCATCTCCAAGCCCTCTCGCGCCATAGTCGCTAGAATATCGGTCTCAGTTTGCGTACCATCACCAAAGCCGGGCAAAATCGGGGCACGCATCGGACTACGAAAGGCACAACGCTTGGAAATATCTATTGTATTTTCAATGGCTTCGGGAATATCTTTAAACAATTCCGCCATAACTTCGGGCATTTTGAGATAATGTTGTTTGGAAACATGACGGCGGTCAGGCTCCAACACATAACTGCCCTCTGATATAGCCAGAAGCGCATCATGGGCTTTGTGCATATCCGGGTCGAGAAAATAGGGTTCATTGGTCGCTACAAGCGGCAAATCCATATCATAGGCAAAGTCTATGAGATGTGGCTCGGCTTGCTTTTCATTCTCAAGTCCGTGGCGTTGCAATTCAACATAAAGCCGTCCCTCAAACCAACCAGATAACGTCTTTAGCCAATCCCCCGCCTGTTCTACCTGCCCCGCACAGATCAGCCGATTGATAAACCCGTCGCCACCGCCAGTTAACATTATCAAGCCCGCGCTCAGATCTTGTAATTTATCAATTTTCACATGGGGTAAATCGGTTGCCTCAATGTCTAAAAACGCCGTGGAAGACAGTTTGAGTAAATTTGTATACCCCTGCTCGTTCTGAGCCAGCAAGACTATGGTTCCCGCTAATTCCTTACCCCCATGCGGATTGAGCGTATTGTCCTCACCCCCGAGATAGACACTCAGCGTACAACCAATAATCGGCTGTATTCCTGCCCCAACCATTTTCTCGGAATATTCAAGCGCCGCACAAATATTATTGGTATCAGTGAGCGCCGCTGCCGGAATACGCCACTCGCGCAAACGAGCAGTCAGATCATCAATCTTAAGCGCCCCCTCCAGCAAAGAATAAGGCGTGCGGCACCGCAAAGGCACGAATATCGGATCCCCTCTTTTGTTCTTTGACGCCATCTTCAACAACCACTTCCCAACTTAACCACCCAGAATCATCATCCAGATACTCATCACAATCACGAATCCACCAAGCACCATACCACTCCCAATGTCCATAACAATCTGTTTCATAACACACCTCCCTTTTCTTGTTCACTTTTTGTTCTTTCGCAAAGACAAATGCAAAAGTCAAGGAGAAATTGGGGTTTCTTGGCGGTACACACTTGCCACTATCTGAAACCTCCATAGCCGACATTAAAACTTGGTAGGCTTTGCAAATATTGATTGCCGCCGCTTGTTTACGACTTAAGACGGTCATATGAGGGTTTTTACAATTACAATGGCTATCGCAGTATTGGGCTTGGCCGCGTGCCAAGATAAGCAGTCAGATACGATTGCAGAGCCTGTTAAGCCAATTGCTGTGGCGGCCTCTACCGGACAAATCGCAAAAATTATCAATTCGTCAGGCCATGTTAAACCCAAAATCACGGTTCAAGTTGGCTCTGAAGTCTCGGGGAAAGTCATCGCAGTCAATGTTGATTTCAATTCCATCGTCAAAAAGGGCGACATATTAGCGATCATTGACCCGGACAATTTCAACAACCGGGTAGCGCAAGAACAAGCCAGAGTCGAAAATTCCGATGCTCAAATAAAAGTAAATCAAGCCTCCTTAACAAGAAGCAATGTCAACCTCGCCCAAGCCAAACGCTCCTATGAACGTCGCAAGCAACTTTACGCGGAAAACGCAATTTCGCAGGCACAATTGGAGGAAACTGAAAGAGCCATGTTGCTGGCGCAAGCGGATATAGAACTGGCGCAAGCTCGGCTAGATGCCGCCCATTCGTCCTTACGCCAGGCCAAGGCCAATTTACGCACTGCTATGGTTGATTTATCTCGCACGGTCATTCGTGCGCCCATTGACGGCATCGTCATTGAGAGAAAAATCGACCCTGGGCAAACCGTGGCCGCATCTCTATCTGCACCAGAACTTTTTAAAATCGTCAACGATTTATCCGAGCTACAACTCGAAGCCGCCATTGTTGAAAGCGATGTCTCTGGGCTAGATGCGGGCGACAAGGTCAGCTTCAATGTTGACGCCTATCCAACTCGCAGATTCCACGGCGCGGTCGAACAACTCCGGCTACAATCACAAAAAAATAATAATATTGTCACCTATACCGCTATCGTAAATGTCGATAACACGGATGGGCTACTTTTACCGGGTATGACAGCCAATTTACAAATCACCACAGATTTAAAGCAAAACATCCTCAGAATTCCTGCCGCCGCCGAACGGTTTCGCCCCAATGCGGCGCAAATCAAAGAATGGAAAGCCGCAGACAAAGCTGACGGCAATGCGCCTGCAAACCCCAAAGTCCGTAGCCGCTTGCAAGAGCTTGGTATTCCGGCCAGCAAGATAGAGAAAATTTTAGCGCGCTTGGAGAAAGACACCAAACAAATCCGCGCAGACATAGAAGACCCGCTTAAATCGTTTCGCCGGACGCCAAATTTAAAGCGCTTGGCGGCAATGACACAGGCCGTACTCAAAGACACCTTATCAACCACCGAATACCAAACCTACCAGCGAATTAAACAATCCCAATCTCAGACCCGTGAAGCGGATGTCTGGCTAATCAACGACGGTAAAATCCGAAAAACCACTGTTAGCCTAGGCCTATCAGACGGGTCTTTCGTCGAGGTCTTATCCGGCGTCAAAGAAGGCGAACAGGTCGTAACCGGGTTTTCTGGCGGACCACCCAAAGGCGCCAGAGGAAAGCGGCGAGGTTAAGCTATGAAGCTCCCGCTGATAAAATGCAACGATTTGACGAAAGTCTACAAAATGGGTCAAAGCGAAGTCTATGCCCTGAACGGTGTTTCCCTAGAAATCACCAAAGGGGAATTTGTTGCTATCATCGGCTCATCGGGTTCAGGAAAATCCACACTTATGAATATGCTTGGTGGCTTGGACAAACCAAGTTCTGGTGAAATCCGTATAAACGGCGAAAATCTCAGCACTATGTCAGGGAAAAAGCTGGCGCAGTTTCGCAATGTCACGATTGGATTTGTGTTCCAGCAATTTCAATTACTGCCCAAGAAAACCGCCCATAAAAATGTCAGCTTACCCCTGCAATACCGCCGCCCCAAGCCTGATAATATTGATGCCAGTGTTAAGAAAGGCCTTGAAATGGTCGGGCTAGCTGACCGCGCCGCGCACCGCCCGACAGAGCTATCAGGCGGACAACAACAACGTGTAGCCATAGCACGCGCCTTGGTCGGCAATCCGCAAGTCCTGCTTGCGGATGAACCAACAGGCGCCCTCGACAGCAAGACCTCCGAAGCGATTATGACTTTGCTGCAAGACCTCAACCGCCAAGGTATCACCATCATTGTTATCACCCATGAAGACGAAGTCGCCGCCTATGCCGAACGGGTGATAGAATTTAGAGACGGTGAAATCATCTCTGATCACATAAAAAAGGCGGCCTAGTATGTCGCCTCTCACAACATTAGGCCTCGCCGCCAGCTCGCTCATCGAACGCCCTCTTCGCACACTGCTCACTTCTCTGGGTATCATTATCGGCGTTGCGGCGGTCTATGCCATGCTCTCCATCGGTGAAGGCACCAAGCGCGAGGTCGAAAAACAGCTCAGTTCTATGGCTTCACGCAGTTTCACAATATGGCCGGACTGGAACCGACGTCGTACCAGTCAATCCAAGCCTAGCTTTCCGTTCAAAGAAAGTGATGTGGAAGAAATCCGCAATATTGCAGGGGTATTCGCCGCCACGGGGAGCCTACAAAGAAACAGCACGACGATTTCGACCGAAATAGGTGACACGACGGCCAATTTTCTTGGCGTGGATCCCGACTATCTAAAATCAGGTGGTCAAGAAATGTTGGCTGGGGAAAACATTAGCTATACGGATATAGAACAAAGCGCCCCTGTTGTGGTTATCAGTGACGGCATACAAAAAACGCTATTTAAAAACCAAGACCCCATTGGTCTGCCCATAAAAGTCAACAATATCACATTCACCGTCAAAGGTGTAACCACGGCACCAGATAGCAATATATCTTTCGGTGGCAATGCTGACATGTTTGTCTGGGCGCCAACATCAAGCGCAAGGAACAGGATCATAGGCGGCAATCCCTATGTCCGAAACCACATTAGATCCATCAGGGTCATAGGCGACATTGGGGCAAATTTCCCGCAAATTGAGCAAGAAATAAACATCATCATGCGCCGATCACGGGACATCAAAACCGGCGCGCCGCCAGACTACCGCATATTTAGCAGTCGTGGCTGGCAAGAGCGCAACGCCAAAAGCCAAAAAACCATCAGCTATTTACTGGCCGCTATGGGCGCAATATCCTTATTGGTCGGCGGAGTTGGTGTCATGAATATCATGTTAGTATCCGTAACCGAGCGCACCCGCGAAATCGGCCTGCGTATGGCTATGGGCGCACAAAAGTCCGACATTATGAGCCAGTTTTTAGCCGAAGCGCTTTTGATATGTGTCCTAAGCGGCCTGATTGGCCTTGGGGCTGGGTATGGCCTGTCGCAAATATCCCTCGGCTCTGAGGAGATAAAAATGGTTTTTAGCTCAAAAATAGCCCTGCTGTCATTTGGGTCGGCCTTGTTAATCGGTGTGATCTTTGGCTTTCTCCCGGCTAGACGTGCGGCACGACTTAACCCTATCGAGGCACTGCGTCATGAATAAATACGCTATGTATAAATATTGCTCTGTGGCCGCTATACTTTTACTCTCAGCCTGCTCCAGTGTGACCCCGATGTCGGACACCCACGACAAAATCAATTTGGCGCAATCTAACACTCCCCAAAACTGGCTCCTGCCCTTGCCCGATGATTTATCCCAAATTTCGACCTGGCAACAAATTTACGACGACCCATTGCTCAACGGGTATTTGAACATTGCCTTGAGCCAAAATTATGACCTACGGATTGCCCAAACCCGTCTGGCACAATCTGCCGCGTCTCTGCGCCGTGCGGGCGCACTCCTACGCCCCCGCATACATGCCAGTACATCCGTGAGCGGTGTTGCACTAATCGGCTCTATTGACAACATTACGGATAGCTACGGCATTGGCCTATCGGGGAGTTGGAACCCCGATATTTTCGGCCAAACCCGTGCAAGTATAGAACAATCCCGCGCCGACTTAGCCGCACAAAAAGCTCTCACCGAAGGGACGCGACAATCCATTCTCGCGCAAACGGCGCGAGCCTATATCCGCGCCGTCGAGGGCGATTTACAGGTGCGCCTTGCTAAAACCAATCTGGATTTCTTAACCGAAAGCCGCCGCATATCCGAAGCCCGCTACCGAGTCGGGGACACAGCCAAGGGTGATTTCAGTTTTGCCGAGGCCAATTACCAAAGTGCCTTGGCCAGGTTTGAAAACACCAAGCAATCCGCCCGCGCAGCCAAACGGGCATTGAGCATTTTGCTCGGTAATTATCCAAGCGAAAACCTTGAACTGAGCGAAAGTATTGGACTGCCTAAAAGCCTGCCGCCGCGCACCCTACCCGCCAGCGTTTTAGAACGCCGCCCCGATGTTCTCGCAGCAAGAGCAAGGCTCGTCAGCCGGGCAGCGGCACTGCGCGGCACGCAATTAGCCGATTGGCCGAATGTGTCCCTGAACGGCGGGCTTGCCTCTTCGTCCCGCTTTGAACTCCTGTTTAACCCGGCGGATTATATCGCACGGCTGAGCGCATCTTTGGCAGGAAATCTATTTGACGCTGGCTCGCAAGACGCCGCAATATCCGGTGCGAGAGCCGCCTTGGAGGGGAGCTTACTGAATTACGAGGCGACTTTGCGCACGGCAATGGGCGAAATATCCGACCTTTATGATCGTGCGGATAATTTACGCCGGACATTGGTCAATTTGCAAGCCGCCTCCGATGCAGCCAATGAAGCCTTACGGCTCGAATCTATACAATATGACCTCGGCGAAAGTTCTTTACTAGATGTGTTACAAGTCCAAACCCGCGTCAACTCCATAGACGCCACCCTAATCCGCACCCAAGCCGCCCTGCTAGAAACAACAATTTCCGCTTTCCAAGCGATTGGCGGATTATAATCGGTTTTAGGGAACGCTCTATCTATAAAATGATCTCCCTCCAGCACAAAATGCGCCGTAAAGCCTTGCCTTACCTGCGGGAAATCTTCGATATTCAGAGGCGTAGCGTCTTAAATACACCGTCCCCGTAGATATAACCGCGCGCACACGCGAATATATGTTTGCGCACAGAGCAAATAGACAATTCCGAACGATTTTACCGCCACCAAATCGCGCCTTTGTCGCCACAATAGTCTGTGCATAATATAAGCTTCCAAGCGTGAACCACGTTCAGGGGAACCACAAACCCGAACGACAATGCCGCAATCGCCAGCATGTATGTCACTATTATCTTGAGGAAGCACAATGTTCTTCATTTTTACAAAACCCGAAGCCAGAACCAAGAAAATGGAAACACATATACGGAACAGATGCACTGATAAAAAAGCGCACATATACCCGCCCGCCGCCACCAGGGTCAGCAGAAAGATCAAAGGTAAAATAAAAATCATATCCAAAGTCAATATCTCCATGTCATCACAATAGCGCTATGTGCAAAACCATGGATATGTTTTTTTCATTTTTAGTAATTTTCTGTGATTAGCTAACAATTACAGTGATTTAAACAATATCTTGTTCTTATAATCACAAGATAAATCCGACCGAACCACACCCCATCATAATGCTCTAAGTAAACATCTGTGGCTCTAGTTGGCTTTAGGTGTCGCGGTCTTTTTCACGTCCAAACAGTTCGAAAATAAACAAGAGCAATGTTCCACCTGATAAATACATCATTATTGCTAAAAAGGCGAAGAAGGCACTCAACACCCTAGCGATTACCCGCGAGGGGCTTAACGTGACTATAGCTTCGGTTTCCGTAAATTCGACCTTTTTAAGTGCCAAAGCAGCAATAGAACCTTTCATACCAGCATCATTTAAATCATAAATCGGCATATTTTCAAAGAATTTATAGGTAGCCGCCACCGCGAGTTCTTTCACTTTATCCTCATTACGGCCCACAATATTATCCAGTGACTTCTTGGCCTCATCACTGAGCATTTTATCGCGTTGCCGTTTGAGAAAATCCTTGGCTACATTCTTAACATCATCGACCTTGCCTTGAGACTCTGCGTCCAGGTTCAAGGTCATACTGGCGGGCGCAAGATTGGCCAGATATATTTTAGGCTCGCGGTAATCAATTCCGGTGCCAAAATCGCCTTTGACCTCGCCCGAATAGCCAAACCCATCAGCCTTAAACTCCACATTCACGACCGCTGTATTATTTTCCTTAAAGTCAATTGTCGCCGATTTTATGTCGAGCGTCACCCCAAGCGACGAAACGGGCGTACTCACCATGCTTTCATCAATAAGTTCCTGCGCAGATGCTTCGGAAATTCGTACATCAAAATCTTTGGCGAAAAAGAACGTAGCCGCGAATAATACGCCAAATATGATTGCAAGAATAAGTCCGGTTTTCTTCATATTGTGCTCCTGATGTTGCTTAGCCCACCCCGTGCATATCGAATTTCTCGGCGAGCAAGTCTAGCGCCGCTGCCCATGCGCGTTTTTCTGCTGTTTCGTTGTATTGGACACCGTTTTTGGGGTCATTCGCTTCGGGGACCATGAAGGCATGTTTTGTGCCGCCGTAGGCATGGATTTGCCAATCGCATTTGGCTGCCGTCAGTTCTGCGCCCAATTCTGTGACAGCATCTGGCGGCACCATGGGGTCGTCCCAGCCGTGCAGTGCGAGAACACTGGCTTTAATTTTTTTGGCGGGTAAACCATTGCCATTAAACAGGCCGTGAAAACTAATCGCGGCTTTTAGATCCGCACCGGAGCGTGCCAAATCCAACGTACATAAACCACCAAAGCAATAGCCCATCATGGCGATATTATCTGCATCGACCTGTTCCAGCCCCTGCGCAGCGTTCATGGCCGCCTTGAGGCGTTTCAGGAGCATTTTGCGGTCATCGATAAATGGCATCATCAAAGCCTGGTTCTCTGCTGTGTCACTACCCTGCTGGCCATCGCCGTACACATCTATAGCAAAACCGACATATCCCTGCGCCGCCATCTGCACGGCTTTGCTTTCAGAGAACCCGTTGCGCCCACCCCAGGCATGAGCGACCATCACACAAGGTTTGGGATCAGAATATGTCTCGTCCCAAGCCAAATAACCTACGCAAGTCTGCTTGCCGTCTTTGTATTCAATAGGTTTAGTGGTGATATTCATAGGGTATCCTTTTGGGTTTGGTTTTTCGGCGTTATAATGAATTGGGGCGGTAAATACAATGATTTGCTACACGTTAGGATGGGGTTTGAGAATCCGGAGATATGGGCGCACTCGCAGCTTTGCTCTGCGCCAGTTTCACGCGGATTTTTGCGCCGTCTACCATTGTGTCGTTAAGCGCCTTAATCGCGGCTTTGGCAGCACCGGCTTTGGGCATTTCCACAAACCCGAACCCCTTGGACGCACCGCTAGCCTTATCCAAAACCAAATTACAAAACTGCACATCCCCAAACGCTGCAAATAACGCACTCAGGTTTTCTTCAGTCGTAGCCCGAGCCAAATTTCGAACAAGTATTTTCATGGGATTCCTTATGGGTGGTGGTTTCACGGGGTTATAGAGAGTGGATGGGTAAAGGGCAATGGTTGACACTTGCTCATTATGTATCCGCACACCATATCCCTACTCCTCGCTTGCAACTATGATTTGAGCAATTATTTGCTAGTGTACATATGCTTATACCGCTACGGGATTCCTTTAGGCCGTTTATAAATTTTAAATGGAAATATTTCTGCATCACATGGTGCACTATTATAAGGGTTTTCCTCTGAAATTTCAGGTTTTACGAGTTCTGGAGGACATTGCAGTTTTTCCAGTCCAGTCTCGATATAGTTTCGCCAAAAAATTCCATTCCCTAAGTTTTCAGCACCGTCTTGGAATTCAGACCATAATTCAGAATAAGGAGGGCCAATACATACAGACATGGGGATTTTATTTGGCAACCCACGCCACCCCCAACTGGTGCCGGGGTATTCATGGTATTTTATTTCTGAATAAAAAACATTCAATGCTTTACTCGCCTCAATTTGAAATTTTAACAAGTTGCCCAGAGATTTCTTAGTATTTAATATCTTAGCCGAAATTTGGAACTCAATTTGAGAGCATAAATACCCTCTTCGTTCTGCAATGGGTTTTTTATTGATCGAATTAAACACCCATTGGAATGGTGCGTATCCTCGCCAAAAAAGGCCATCATCCTTTTCCCAAAGGTCTAAAAAATGATCTTTTCCATGCTCTTCTAAAGAGTACTGCATAGGTTCATAACAACCATAACGCCGTGGTAAGCACTTGGGAGCAAATGTTTCCATGATTTTGTAAAGTTCTGTTTTCTTCGCTAAATCAAAATTTAACCCATCATCAAAATAGAATGCCAACGATATTGGTTCAACTTTTTTACGTTTAGCTTGTTTTTCAATTACAGCTTTTTCTCCCGCGCGGTTTGTAATGATATCTAGTTGTGGGTCAAAAATACAAGCATCGTATTTTTTTATTAAATCCCCATGCAATTTCCCAAATTTTTGGTAGGTTTCTTCATCGGCAACGCCTTCAATGTGGATTTGAAATAACCAAGAACGCCTACCAATATGCTCTATTAAAGCATTGGACAAATCTTCTCGCTCAACCTTCATCGGGCCATGAACAGAAATTTGCCAATTCTCACCGATAATACTTCGAATCCTGAAAAATGGTTTTCTTGTTAAATAGCAATCATAATCAATACTCATATATCCCTCTAATTTACTCCTACCCCCAAACCAAATCCGCTTCCGTCTTCGCTCTCACCTCATCCATCTCCACCCCCGGAGCCAACTC
>JAKIUV010000041.1 GCA_021647375.1 Robiginitomaculum sp. | reverse complement strand
AAATTTACTCATTCTTCGTTCCTGTAAACACTCCGCCCAGCCCATGAAAAACTCCCAAAAGAAGAAATCCATAAACCGGACAAATGAAGTGCTACATAAAACGGACAATTAGAGTGCTAGCTACACATATTTACATCTACCATAGCATTTTCCTCATAAATAATATAAGATTGAGACAGGAGCAGGCTCGCTGTTGCTAAAATGCCTGCGCATAATGTTGCACCTATTGAAAAGCTGGGAACACAATATGGAATTTTTAGCTTTAATTGGTCTCGGTGTTTTTGGCGTCATGTTTATTGGCGGCATTATGGGTATTACGGCCAATGCCCGTATCGGTAAATTAGAGCAGCAAGTTAAGCGCTTGCAAAATCAATTACGGGGCACGCCGAATATAAAACCCGCTCCGTCTATGCGGCCAGAAATTCCTCACAAGCCCGTAGCCGCTACTAAGCCAAGCCGGGAACCTGTACTGACGGCGAAAACATCTTACCAACCAGCCCTCAAACAAGCCAAACCCACAAAGCCGCTTAAACCCAAACGCGCCAAACGCTCTTTCGAAGAAGAAATCGGGGCGCGCTGGGCGGTGTGGGTTGGGGGAATTGCGCTGGCCTTTGGAGCGATATTTATGCTACGCTACACGATTGAGGCAGGCGTATTTTCGCCCGCCATGCGCATCGGGCTGGCGGCGATTATGGGTGCGGTATTGTTGGTAGTGGGCGAGTTTTTGCGCCGGGTCGACGGCAAAAACATCAAGCTTCCCGAAGCTCTAGCCGGCCTCAAACAAACCGCCTATATCCCCGGTGTGCTGACGGCGGTTGGCATTTTTACATTACTCGGCACCAGCTATGCGGCCTATGAGCTGTATAATTTTATCGGGCCGCTGGTGACATTCGCAATGCTCGCCGTCATATCTCTGGCGGCTCTCGCCCTGTCCCTCTTGCACGGCCCGAAAATGGCGGCGCTGGGCTTGGTAGCCTCCATGGTTACGCCCTTGCTGATTGATATGGGCACGCCTAATTTTTTCGTACTTTATACCTATCTAATCGTTGTTTCCATTGCCGCCTTGGCTCTGGCACGTCTGCGAGATTGGCCGTGGCTGAATGTGTTGACATTGTTCGGTGCGCTCGGCTGGAGTTATATGAGTTTTGATGCCGCAGACAAAAATATCACCTACGGAGCGTGGTTAATCTTCACAGGCACCATGTTCGCCCTCAGCACGCTAATTGCGCGGATATATGATAAAGAACAGAGCAATATAAAACCGGAAAAAGGCATCCGGCATAACAATGTTGCTGCATGCACATGGTCATTATTCGCTGCCTTGTTATTCCTCGGCATAGCGGGCAACCAACCCGGTTTCCATTTTCCCCATGCACATATGGCCATCGGGTTTGGCTTTGTGCTGATGGTAGTAGGTTGGTATATTCCCCGCCAAAGCGCCAATATTATCATTGGTGGGGCTTTGTCGGCTTTCGCCGTTTGGTTTGGTGCTGGCAATGATTTAGGCTTTACCCAAAGCCTTGTATTTGGTGCCGTGACCGCTCTCTCCGTCACGGGTTGGGGCTTCCTTAAGGCAAAACAATCAACCGATAAGGCTTACCAACAATTATGGGGCTTCTTTGGAGCGGCATTGCCAATTGCGCTTTGCCTTGGTTTTGACAGTGAACTAACCGGATTTTCCTCAAAACTCACATCCACCGTCCTATTTACTTTTGTGATCATCAACGCCCTTCTTACCTACTGGTTACACACGAAATCTGGCAATGAAAATGAAGCCGTAAAAATTTACACAATTGCTACGGCAATAGCATATACTTTCGCAACCCTCATTGGTTTTTCCGGCCTTGTGGAGACCATCTTACTCATGGCGGGTATCCTTATTAGTGCAGGTATTTATAGACAGACAGCCATTCCTGCCCTGCGTTGGGTGTCTGCCGGATTTGCCCTCCTCAGCGCCGCCTATACTTTATTTATCCGCATAGGAGAAAACGGCACGTTGAGCGAACGGCTCATCATTAATGAGCTTTGGGTTTACTTCGCTTTGCCCGCATTGCTGTGTGCTGCGGCGGCTTGGGTATTATCGCGCAAATATGACGATATATGGTCGGAAAGTTTGAAGGCGCTTACGCTGACATTTGCGGCTCTGTTCTTCGTGTTCCAAATTCGTCATTTCATGAACGACGGCAATGTGCTTGCCACCAAATTCGGGTTTGACGAGATGGCTCTACAGGTCATGGTCGGGCTTAGTTTCACCCTCGGCGGCACATTATTGGGGCGCACGAACAAACCAAAAGATGTGAAACGCGAACCTTATGAACGCCTCATCCCCGGATTGGCGACGGCAGTATCCCTTGTAACTTTGGCATTATTCGCGCTCGGCATTTGCTTTGCCTATAACCCACTGCTTTCAAACGACACTATTATCAAAGGCGGCATCATCATTAACAGTCTTCTCTTGGCATATTTACTGCCCGCTTTAGCACTTGCCGCCATCACTTGGCTATCCCGCGCTCACCGCCCCAAGGCCTATATACTTGCCACGGGCGCATTGTCGCTCATAGCATTCATGCTGTATCTGACCAGTTCGGTACGAATATTATTTGCCGGCAGTAAAATTTCCATCTGGGCGACATCGTTCAAAGATGCAGAACTTTATGCCATCAGCGCCGTATGGTTGGTATTCGGCATTGTCCTCTTAGTTGTCGGGCTTAAATTCAAACAAAAAGACATGCGCACGGCCTCTGCCTTGGTGATTACCCTAACCGTTCTCAAGGCGTTCTTGATAGATATGGCATCATTGGAAGGCGTGCTGCGCGCCATGTCATTTGTCGTGCTTGGCCTAGTCTTAATCGTCATCGGCAGAGTTTACCAGAAGCTTTTATTCTCCCAGAAAAGCGCAGAAGAATAACCCGTGCAGAGTATTTTTAATATAAAAACCGACGGTGCGGGGCTTTATGAATTTACCGATGAGGTCGTTCGTTTTGCTGCGGATGCAGGGGTGGAAACTGGGCTTCTGACATTGTTCGTGCGTCATACATCTTGTTCTTTACTCATCAGCGAGAATGCCGATCCGGATGTAATATTGGATATGAACGATTTTTTCGCGCGGCTTGTTCCCGATGCGAACGCGGCGAGTATGAACTGGCTACGCCATACCTGTGAAGGACCGGACGATATGCCAGCCCATATCAAGGCGGCACTGACGCCTGTCTCGCTTTCCATTCCTCTTTGCGGTGGTGTTCCATTGCTCGGCACTTGGCAGGGCATCTATTTATTTGAACACCGCACACATAGCCACCAACGTGAAGTCGTTGGACATATCTCTCCATAAGGCTTGGTTTCGCCCTTGATTTTCGTTAGACGCCCCCAAAGTAATGCTATAACAACGCATATTCACAAGGAAGCGCTTAGGCAATATGGCTGACCCAGTTCAAGACACTATTCAAATAGATGATGACCCGAACCGCAGAGGCCGACCGGGGCGATTGCCTGCGCGCGAAAGCTCGCGCATTACCCGGCGCATTACCGCATTTTCCATTGCGGTCGGGATAATCTTGATTAGTGCCAAATTGATCGTATTTCGCGAGAGCGGCTCTATCGGCATTCTCTCGTCCCTCGTCCATTCTGCCTTGGATTTTGTCGCTGCCTTATCCAGCTTTATCGCCGTGCGGTATGCGGCGCGACCACCCGACGCTAAATTCCGGTTTGGGCGCGGTAAGGCGGAAGGGTTCTCGGCATTGCTACAGGTCTGTCTTATTGTTCTGGGCGCTGTGCATCTGCTAGAGGAAGCCGTTGCCCGTCTTAGCGACCCCCAAGCCATTACCCACGAAGGCTATGCTATTGCGGTCATGGTATTTGCCATAGCCCTGACGAGCTGGCTGTTGATAGCCCAGAGCTGGGCCATACGCGCCACAGGCTCGCTAGCAGTGCGCGGCGACCGGGCGCATTATATTGCCGATATGTCTACCAATGTTGCGGTGATACTCGGCATTGTTCTTGCTAGCACGACCGATTTTCTGCGCGCTGATGCTTTGGTCGGCTTCGGGATTGCGCTTTGGTTATTCTACACCGCTTATAAAGTCGGGCGTTTGGCTTGGAGCCAATTGATGGACGCGGAACTGCCCGAAAAAGAACGCGCCCTTATCCGCGAACTTGCCCTCAAGGACAAGCGGATTAACGGGGTTCACGACCTGCGCACCCGCGCCAGTGGGCCGCATGTGCATATCCAGATGCAGCTTGATCTCGACGATGATTTATCCCTGCATGAAGCCCACGAAATCGTCATTAACGCAGAGGGACGCATGATGGAAGCTTACCCTGCCGCCGACATTATGATCCACCCCCACCCGAGCGGCTGTCACACAATCCACGGAAATGAAGTGTTTCGCCAAGATCAATGTAAAGACCATAATCATTAGTTAAGTCTTTCCTAATATCCTGTAAGGATGAGAACGCTTTACCATTGGCCGCTGGATCCGAATTCGCGACAAGCGCGGCTGGCTTTGGCCGAGAAAAAATTAAAATTTAAACTGGAAACCGCCGTGCCGTGGGCGCCGACGGAGACCTTCTTGCGTACCTGCGTAGAAGGCATACCGCCTTGTTTGGTTGAGGATACTGACGGCGGCAAGTCCATCATCAGCACCGCAAGGGCAATCTGCGAATATGTGGCTGACGACGGCAGTGGCCGTAATCCGCTCTTGCCCCACACCGCCAAAGAGCGCGCCGAAGCGAGACGGCTGTGCCATTGGTTCGATGTGAAATTCGCCAGCGATGTCAATGCCTATATATTGTCTGAGCGGTTAGAGAAGAATTTATCGGGAGCAGGCGCACCCGACCCAGCCGAACTGCGTATTGGTCGCGAGCATTTGAAATTTCATTTGGAATATATGGAATGGTTGTTGGAAAGCCGCGACTGGCTGGCGTGCAACCAAATGAGTTTGGCAGATTTTGCCGCAGGGGCGCATATATCTTGTCTGGATTATCTGGACGAAATTAAATGGGACAAATGGGACGGGCTGAAGCAATGGTATCAAAAACTAAAATCCCGCCCATCATTTCGTCCCCTACTCAAAGACACAATACCCGGCTTGCGCCCGCCGCGCCATTATGCGGATTTGGATTTTTAAAGCGTGACAGGCTTATCTAAATCCGTAAAAGCCCGCATTGAAACTTTGGGCTTTTCTGCTTATGGCATTGTCGATATTGCGGGTATTAACGAGGAACACGGCGACGGCCTATTGGGTTATATCAAGCGCCAACATCACGGCACTATGGCATGGATGCCGGAAACTGCGCAGCGGCGCTCTCACCCGCAAAACTTGTGGGCGCAGGCCAAGTCGGCGCTGGTGTTGGGCATGAATTACGGGCCGGACAGTGACCCGCTTATTTCCCTCTTGCAAAAAGATAAAGCCACCATATCCGTCTATGCCCGTAACAAAGATTATCACGGCCTTATCAAAGGCCGGCTCAAAGAACTGGCCGGGCTTCTGGCGCGCGATACAGGCCAAGACGTCAAAGTATTTGTCGATACCGCGCCCTTGATGGAAAAACCATTGGCGGCGGCGGCGGGGCTGGGTTGGCAAGGCAAGCACACCAATCTAGTCAGTCGGGATTATGGCTCTTGGCTATTTTTGGGGGTTATTCTTAGCGCCGCCAAGTTCGCCCCGACGCCTGTCCAAACGGGGGACTGCGGTACGTGCCGTGCGTGTCTGGATATATGCCCGACCGACGCTTTCCCCAACCCTTACCAAATTGATGCGCGCAAATGCATTTCCTATTTGACCATTGAGTTTAAAGGCAAGGTCGAGCTTGGTTTGCGCGAAAAGCTTGGCAACCGGATTTACGGCTGTGATGATTGCCTCGCCGTGTGTCCGTGGAATAAATTCGCAAGAACGGCCAGCGAAATAAAATTACAAGCTCGCCCGGACTTGGACGCGCCCGATCTGGCGAAGCTTGCCACACTGGACGACAAACAATTCCGCACCCTATTCGCAGGTTCCCCCATAAAACGCATAGGCCGCGATCAATTCATCCGCAATGTGCTTTATGCTATCGGAAATTCCAGCGATGCGAGTCTGATGTCCAGCGCACTACCCCATACGGGCGATAACAACCCAATAATATCAGATGCAGCGAAATGGGCTGTTGGGCGGTTACAATAAATGACGACTGCCCCTCGGCTGGTATCACACAAAGACATCAAAGTTATCAATAACACATCAACACTTGCGCCCTCTGCGTAAGTCTATAGAAATCGCGGGACAGTTCTTTTCTTATGAAAGCTTTATGACCATTTTTCTGATTATATTATGACCACACCCCTATCCCATATCCGCAACTTTTCAATTGTTGCCCATATTGACCACGGTAAATCCACCTTGGCCGACAGGTTAATCCATTTCACGGGCGGGCTGACCGACCGCGAAATGAGCGAACAGGTGTTGGATAATATGGATATTGAGAAAGAGCGCGGTATCACCATCAAGGCGCAAACCGTGCGCCTTGAATACAAGGCAGACGACGACGAGACATATATCTTGAACCTGATGGACACACCCGGACACGTAGACTTTGCCTATGAGGTTTCGCGCTCGCTATCGGCTTGTGAAGGCTCTATCCTTGTCGTGGATGCGTCCCAGGGCGTTGAGGCGCAGACCTTGGCCAATGTTTACCAGGCCATGGAACATGACCACGAGATTGTGCCTGTGCTCAATAAAATCGACTTGCCTGCCGCAGATGTGGAACGGGTACGCGACCAGATAGAAAATGTTATTGGCATTGACGCATCGGACGCTATCGAAGCCTCGGCCAAGTCGGGTATCGGTATCAAAGAAACCTTGGAAGCCATCGTCACCCGCCTGCCCGCACCAAGCGAGGGCGATATTGATGCGCCCTTAAAGGCTTTGCTGGTCGATGCTTGGTACGACACTTATATGGGGGTCATTGTCTTGTTCCGGGTTGTCGATGGGCAAATCCGCAAGGGTCAACGCATTCGTATGATGAATTTTGGCGCCACTTATACGGTCGATAAAGTCGGCGTGTTCAGACCCAAACCCGACGACGTGGCCGTGCTTGGCCCCGGCGAAGTCGGGTTCTTCACGGCGAGCATCAAGGAAGTCGCTGATGCCGCCGTCGGCGATACTATCACCGACGATAAACGGCCATGCGAAGAAAAACTCCCCGGCTTTAAGCCGGTTCAACCCGTGGTGTTTTGCGGAATTTTCCCGGTCGACGCCGCTGATTTTGAAGACCTGCGCGCCGCCGTTGGCCGCCTGAGGCTCAATGATGCCAGCTTTAACTTTGAGATGGAAACCAGTGCTGCGCTCGGCTTTGGCTTTCGCTGCGGGTTTCTCGGCTTGTTGCATATGGAGATAATCCAAGAGCGGCTAGAGCGGGAATTTGATCTCGACCTAATCACCACGGCACCGTCGGTTGTCTATACTTTGGTACTTAAGGACGGCACAGAAGAACAATTACACAATCCGGCTGATATGCCAGATGTCATGAAAATCGAAGAAATTCACGAGCCGTGGATTACGGCCACCATCATGAGTCCGGACGAATATCTCGGCGGTATTATCAAGCTATGCCAAGACAGGCGCGGCGTACAAAAAGAGCTGACCTATGTGGGTAGCCGCGCCATGATTGTCTATGAATTGCCGCTCAACGAAGTGGTATTTGATTTCTATGACCGGCTTAAATCCATCTCCAAGGGCTATGCCAGTTTCGATTATCAGCCCATTGGTGTACGCGAGGGCGACCTGGTCAGAATGAGCATCTTGGTGAACGGCGACCCGGTCGACGCCTTGTCTATGCTGGTACACAGAAGCCGCAGTGAGGCCCGAGGCCGGATGATGTGCGAACGGCTCAAGGATTTGATCCCGCGCCATATGTTCAAAATCCCTATCCAAGCTGCCATTGGCGGCAAAGTTATTGCCCGCGAAACCATCGCAGCCATGCGGAAAGACGTGACGGCAAAATGCTATGGCGGCGACGCATCGCGCAAACGCAAGCTGCTGGATAAGCAGAAAAAGGGCAAAAAGAAAATGCGCCAATTCGGCAGCGTAACCATCCCCCAAGAAGCCTTCATCGCGGCACTTAAGATGGACGACGGGTAAAAGAAGGCGGCCTACCTCGCAAAGTCTTTTAGCGTAGGCAAAAAAACTTATCCTTGCCCCAAAATTCACCACTATAATCAACAAAACCTATGTATGTGTAGAGCAAAATTTTGCGCACTCATAACTTAATTACTGTTGTTTGAAATTGTGAATATCTATCCCTAAAAGCGACAAATAAAAAACCCCGCTCAAAGGCGGGATTTTCATATTAAATTTTGCAGTTCCTAGAGACCACCTGGCCCGCAATCATTTTTGAGAAAGTCGATCATTTTCGTGTAGAATGCAACTTTGTGATTATATGTCAAAGTATCGGAAAAATGATCCGCCCCCTCCAAAACAAGTTCTTCATATTTGATATTATGTTTATCAAGAGCATTTGTGTATTTTTTATGGTGCTTAAATGGTACACGTTGGTCTTGATCACCATGAATAATCAGCATTGGTACGTTCACATTTGCTGCCGTTTTAATCGGGCTAATGCTGTCATCCCACATACCAAGCTGTTCTAGTTTTTGCGTCCCTTCCAACCTAAACCGATAATAATTAACCTGTTGCAAATTGTCCGCTACCGCTGCCCCTGCAATGACACATTGGTAAATATTATTGGGGCGTGCCGCCGCGACCAAAGCCGCATAGCCACCATATGACCAGCCAAACATAGCGACTCGGTCGGGATCAACGAGGCCCTGGGATATTAAATATTTAGCACCATCATCTTTATCGTCCTGCATTTTAAATCCGCCTTGACCGCCATTGATAAATGCAGATTTATAATGGTCAAGTCCGTGACCATGTGACCCACGGTATTGTGGTTGCAACACCATATACCCATTATTTGCCAAAAGCTGCCCCCAAGCAACAAAACTGACGGTTTCAGCAATGAATGGGCCGCCGTGGGGCATAATCACAAGTGGGAAAGGCCCTTCTCCATTTGGCACTGTAATAAAACCGGGAATATTCCGACCATCCCGTGCCTTATATTCGATATATTTTACATCCGCCAGAGCTTCCGCCTTTAATATTCCTTTGCGCTTGCCTACGAGGCTAAATTTTCCATTGTTATACAAATAATATGAGCCTGGATCACGCGGCCCGGAATTAATGACAACAAATGTATTCCCGTCCCTTGAACGGTTAATAATCCTTGAATTATAAGCATTTGGAATTAACCCCTGCAATTGTTTGTATGTAGCAGCCTCGACACTATCAAAATATTTAATGTGTAGCTTATCTTTATTATATGCGACACCGACAACTTCATTTGGATGCTTAAATTGATTTGAATGTACTCTCACGCCTACAACATCAACATCTTTCCTGCGGTATACCAGTTCCTCAAACTTTTTTGTATCCACATTAAATATCCATAAACCCCGTTTATCATTACCATTATGAGCAATAACATATATCCGGCTTGGATCATCCTTGATGAACCCCGCAAAACGGAAAGTTTCAAAATCATCTTCACTTCGTTTATTGATTACCTGCCATGATTTTTGACCAGGCTTGCGGTAATATGTAATAAATTCACGACTTCCAGTATCAAAACTGCTTGCTGTGCGTGGGTTGCCCAGATAATCGAAACTTACATTCCTGTATTTGCTATTACCCTTGAGAACCAATTTTTTAGAACCCGAATTTAAATCAAGTTCGTAATAACTAGTCTCCCGAACAGCTTTATTTTCAATGTCGCGACCGTCTTTCACACCTTCACGGAATGACACTAAGATCTTATTCGGCTTTTCTGGTAAAAGCCCTGCAAAACGCAAACCAAATTCGTTAAACGCTTTGAACTTTTTTTTCTTTACATCAAGTTTTGCAATTTTAAAACCAAAAACCCCGTCATTAAAGCCTTTAACTTTTTTGCGAATTTTTTGACGGAAAAACACGGCCATATCTTTATCACCAACCCAGCTGAAACCGGTAATTCTCATGGTTTTACCGCCAACACGATAAGGCTTCTTTGTGAAATCACTTGTCTCGTAAACTTCAATAATAGGCTTCGCACCCTTGGAGGGCACCGTCATAAAGGCCAGATATTTCCCATCTTGCGATAAGGATACATTGCTCATAGAGTTACCAACTGCGAAATAATCTATAGGTAATGGAGTCTGTTTTGTTTCTGCATTTAAGGGATTCGGTTTTGCGGCCTGTGCAATAATTGGCACTAATATCGACAACATGCCAAATATCATAGCGACCATAATAGTATATATTTTCATAATTCACCTTCAAAGTTTTCCAAATCTACGGAGATACTATACCAAAAAAAACCCGCGGGCAATGCCGCGGGTCATATTTTCACATTACCACGTTTCTACCTGAATGACTTCCTAGCGTTTACGAAAAACACACGACCATTTAGATCATAACCTGATCCTAGCGGGGTATTGTTACGGCCAAAGATAGAAGCAGTATCAATTCGTGGTGGCGCCTTATCAAAGATATTGCGAACTCCGCCGCCAATTGACCAATCATCTTTACGGTAAACAATAGATGCACCGTGAACAAAATAACTATCGATCGTGTTGACATTACGACAATCCACATCACCTGCCGCCACACCAGAACATGTTTGCGCCAAACCATCTGCCGTGGATCCAAATATATCAGCAGCAAGGATGTCTTGATCAGCGACAATAGATCCCAAGAAACGAGTTTGCCATGCAAATGTAAAGTCGTCGTAAGTAAGGCGGGCAATACCTTGTGCTTGCCATTTCGGGAAAGCCTGCTCACCAACAAACGTTTCTACAAGCGCAGCCTGTCCTGGTATACTCTGAACCGTATTACGTTCAATCAAACGCGTTGCATTAATATTAGCGCGCAAAGTTATTGGACGCTCAAACACTGTAACATCTTGTCTATAGCGCACATTTACGTCGACACCTTCTGCAGTTTCATTATCTCGATTGATAAACCCACCATCAATGAACGAAATGTTTTGAGTCGCATCACGTGTAATGCGAGAGCAGAACGGACTAGATTGTAGAGGTTGGTTGATATAGCATTCATTAATCAGGAATTGCCCACTTGGCTCAATAATAGTGTTATCTATATTGACATTCCAATACGTTGCCCCAACAGTTACATCGACATCTTCGAGCCATGGTTGCTCAAATGCAAAGCCAGCAGTAAATGACTGTGATTGCTCTTCACTAAGATCTGTTGCACCACCCCGACCAATTTCTGCGTTAACAGCGACCTGCCCTAAACCAAATGTAGTTGGATCAATACCAACAGCGATACAGTTATCTAGGGTCTGCTGTGTCCGCCCGTCGATACCTGTGACAGCGCCAGTGATTGGGTCAACAGCTAGGTCAGGCGCAAAACATGGGTCCGAAAAGTTGGAAAAACCAGTTTGAGAGTTCAAGAAGTTCTCACGCACATTTGGTGCGCGGTAAGACGTACCTACAGTGCCCTTAAGTGTTAAGGCATCAAAAGGTGACCATTCAGACTTGGCACTATATGTAAACGCAGTTGGATAGAACTCATCCTTGGTAACTCGACCAGACAATTCCAAATTTAACCGCTTAAAGAAAGGTTTGTCTGCTACCAATGGAACAAACATTTCCGCAAACACTTCCTTCGTCACTTTAGAGCCATTTGCACCTTCATCAGAGAAAAAGCCAAAGAAAAGCCCATCCCTAGCTATATCATCTGGTACGGAATTAATAGCATCAACACGAACCTCACCGCCAAAGCCTAATGACACGGTGCCAGCTGCAGTTTCTGCAATGTCACCCTGTAGAAAAACATTCCAAATTGTTTGATCAACTTCTGTCAGGAAATCGCGGCTATCAAAGAGATAATCACGTTCAGCCTGTGTGGCAAAATCGCCAACAACACCAGCATAAAGTGAATCAGCAAATAAATTAACTGGGACGCAACCGTTCGAAACGTCTGCGGACACCGTGGCACCTGCAGCTGTCACACAAGGCGCGGTTGAACCCACACCCAGAGCGTAATTCAAGCGATCCCCACGAATACCAGGGCGACTAGCATTACCTGTGGAACGTGAAATCGAAACATAAGCCTCTCCGGACCAATTCTGAAATCCACCAAAATTGATCTGTGGAAGATCGGCTCGCAAACCAAAGACACCGCGCAATTGCTCAATATCTGCGGTTACGCGCGTACGATCACCCTCGACACTAACAACAGGCTGAACCGTCTGTGCGCCAATCGGCCCAGACAACAACCCGAAAGTAGCTGGCGTGCATATAGAGCGCGGCAAACCAAAACAATTCGGCGAACCAGCGCCCCCAAAATAATAATCTTGGAATTGATTAACAAAAATTGGATCCGTCAGCATAGCAGTATATGCTAAACCACAATCGACACCACCTGCCGCAGCAGGATTACACGGGTTAAACGGGTTATTCGCGGGAACAACAGGGAAAAGTTGGAAATCCCCACTGTTAGCTGAAATTGTCTTACGTTTTGAGTAAACAAGCTCAAAAAACGGCGTGACATTAGAATCCCCTTCAAAAGTGTATTCCCCAAAGGCCGCAATATTATAGCGCTCATTCTCTGGAAACAAACTTCTATCCAAATCGCGCCCATTAATCGCGAAGTCCTGAAAAGTTACATCAGCTACACCGTCTAAATTCTGGTCAAACCCAACACCAAATTGGCTAGATTCCGAAAAGCCGGGGATGATCAAGTTCCCAGTGCCGTCACCACGATTGTAAATACTACCAAAGAGTGGCGCCAAAATACGCCCCGCAAGACCTTGAATTTTACATTCATCCGGTCTCTGGCCTATTGTGCTAGACACATCAACCGTGCGAATTTCACCTTCTGTTGTAACCTCTAAATTTGTATTGCAATTATTCAGGAAATCACGATCACGATATTTCACCTCTTCGCTTTTGCGATATGAAGCTCCAACCATAACAAAGCCACGATCACTATTGATACCGTAAGTAGCATCTACAGCAAACTGCTGCCCGTTAGTTTGTTCAGGCAAAGAGTATGAACCAGTGACCTCGAAACCCTCAACATCAGTCTTCAAAACAGCATTAACCACACCTGCGATTGCATCAGAACCATAAATGGCTGACGCACCATCAAGAACAATATCATACTTTTGAATCAAACCAGATGGCAACAATGAAAGATCTGGCGAAGAAGGTGCACCCTCAATACCAGCTGGCGCAACACGCCGACCATTCAACAAAATCAAATTCCGATTTGCTCCCAGACCACGCAGATCAACAGTTTCCGCACCCGGACCATTGTCCAGCACAAAACCACCGAAAGTCGTGTCAATTTGCGTGCCAGCAGCAACTGTAGCAGTTTGCAGGATTTGAGACGCCTCAACAAGCCCCAAGTCCCTTGACAATTCGGCGTCAATAACCTGCAACGGCGACACACTCGTAAAAGAATCCCTACTCAGTCGCGAACCCGTAACAATAATATTGTCACTTTCTTTTTCCTCAACCTCTTCATCAACCAGTTCGATTACATCGTCTGTTATTTCTGTTGTTTCTTGTGCATACCCCATTGTGCTGTAGGCGAATGTGCCTGCTAGCAAACTGCCGCCAAGCAACAGTGTTTTCAAATCTAATGATTTCATTTTAACCCTCATTTATGTTTAACCTTACGAAAAATTTTTATTTTTCTTCATCAAGGGTTGTAGTCAGGGCTTGCGTCAATGGCAAGCGCGATAATTAACTGGCTGTAATAAACTTGCAAGTGTGACCTAATAGCCACACACTAAAAACCCGACGAGCACGAATAACTTGTGGTAATCCGTATAGCAATCCGCCTATAGTAAACGCTATGGGCGCAGATGCAAAAACTAAACCGGTAGAGTTAACCACCCTACCGCCGCACCACCTAAGACGGCAATGGGCATGGCAGGGTTGCAAGAGCAAGCGCCTTGTGTGGTTCATTATCCTATCCCTATTGAGCTTAATGGGCTTGATGGAATTTCTTGTTCCTAAATCAATGCTGAGCGCATTATTACTATGGAGTTTTAGCATATTCATAGTCTGTATGGCTTGTTTCAGGATATTGGCAGTTCTAATAACAATCAAGAAACATCATGTCCTGCCGACATCCAGCGCTACATCCGAGACATCGTGGCCCAGCTTTACAGTTTTAGTGCCCCTATACAAAGAAGCCCATATGGTTGCAGATCTCGTGAAATATTTGGCGCGCATTGACTACCCAGAAAACCTATTAAATATCATTTTGGTCGCAGAACAAGATGACCAGCCCACCTGCCGTGCCGTCAAGCGCAATCTACGCCCCCAGCTAAGGCTATTTGAAGTGCTGCCGAGCCAACCGCGCACTAAACCCAAGGCCTTGAATATGGCATTAGCCTCACTTCCAAAATCGGTACAGAGCGACATTATCACTGTATACGATGCCGAAGATCGGCCACACTCGGATCAAATCAAACAAGCCGCATTGGCATTTATGGCAAATCCAGAATTGGCTGTAGTGCAAGCGCCACTAGGGTATTTCAACGATAGGGAAAACATCCTAACCGCTTTGTTCGGCTTGGAATACGCGGCTTTATTTCACGTTTGGAACCCCGCTCTGGCGCGGCTTGGCCTACCCTTTACGTTGGGCGGCACCAGCAATCACATACGCCGCGACGTTTTGGAACGGTGTGGTGGCTGGGACGCCTACAACGTGACCGAAGATGCGGATTTAAGCTTTCGTATACATGCGCTCAACCGCCCGGAACAGAGATTAAAAATAGGCACAATCACGCCGCCCACAGGCGAAGAGGCTGTCAATTCTTACAATGCTTGGGCTTCCCAACGCTCCAGGTGGCTTAAGGGGTTTATGCAGACCTGGCGCGTCCATATGCGGTTTCAAAAACGGGCGCCAGACGGCGGTAAAATATACCTTTCAACCCGCATTAAAAACTTACTATCCCTGCAAATAACTGTAGGCGCAACACTGCTTGCAGCCTTCTTGCATTTACCGAGCTTAATCATCATCGGCATTATTTATCTAATCACACGTGATGATCTATTGAGCACAAATATGCCCAATGCCTTGCTCTACACAGTTATTCTCGGATATAGCGCCGCAATTCTCACAGGGGTAATTGGCGCTATCCGGGCAAAAAAACCGCACCTTGTTAAGTACGCCGTCTTCATGCCGTTCTACTGGATGTTATATTTTTGGCCTGCCTTGATGGCGACGCTCGAGATCATCTTCGCACCCGCTTATTGGCGGAAAACCACCCATATCGGGGCAACAAATATCGGTAAAGATAGTAAAAAGCAAACAGCAATGCCGCCGGCTCTTGAACCGACCAATGACCCTCTTATATAAGGCTCTATGACACCGGATTTTCTCTATACGTCACTGGGGCTAATTGCCTGTATCGGTCTTGGTGCTTTAAGCTATCATTTGCACACGCGCGAGCATAATAAACTGCAGCCTCGCATGGTGCCTTGGATAATTATTACTATGGCATGTGTGGCGACCAGTTTTATGCTGGTCGTACATTTAATGAATTTATTCGGACTTGAGACAGGTCGCAGCTAATCTGATGATAAGCGGGCATAGATCACATGGTCTTGCCATTGGCCATCAACCTTTAGGTAACTCCTCGCCACACCCTCCTGAGTAAAGCCTGTGCTTTCCAACAGCTTGATAGAGGCTTCATTTTCAACCTGAACTGCGGCGCTAATTCTATGTAAACCTAAATCATCAAAAGCAAACCGCATGGCCGCCCGCACAGAAGCCCGGGCAAAGCCATTGCGGGAAAACTCTTGCCCGATCCAATAACCGATATGAGCGCATTGCAATGAGCCGCGTCTTACATATGTTAAATTACACGCGCCAACCAAACGGTTGTCATCAGCGCGAAATACGTGAAACGGGTAGCCCGTATCGGCTGCAATCATCATTTTGAACTGTGCCAAACGCGCCTTATAATTTTGGCGGCGTAAATGCTCATCTTTCCATGTGGGTTCCCATGGCTGCAAATGGTCACGGTTGGCACGGCGCAGGTCTACCCATGCCTCAAAATCCGCCCATTTGGGCGCGCGCAGTTGCACGCCACCGCCTGCACATGGTTCGAAGATAAGCTTTGGTATGTGACCCCGTTTTGACATGCTATTTTCTTTCTAAGTAGAGCCGTCCAGACCGCTTGTGCAAGAGCAAATATATCATCAACAAAATAAGCACAAAGCTATACCAGGTTAGCATATAATCGAGATGGTTATTGGTAATTTCGGGAATGCGGACGGGTAAGTTCTCGGCAGATTTTGCCGCCACGACCTGATCAACGAAATAGGTGGTTCCTATGCTCGACCCCGCGACCGCCTTGCTCCAATCTAATTGCTCGGGGGCGCCATTAAAGGTAAACCAGCGGTTCGTTTCCGCTGTACTTTTCGGTGTGAATTTATTGCCAGGTTGCACCATACGGACATAGCCTATAACTGGTTTTTGTCCGACGATAAAAGCAGGCGGTGACGCTTTGCGGGTATCATCAAAATCGTATGTCGCAACATAAACCATATCCGCGCCGACCTGATAGGGTTGATAGAGACGCCAGTAATAGCGCTTGCCGTCTGACCGCATCAAATGAAATGGTTGGCCGCCATTGGCCGAAGGGATAACAAAACGACCAGACAATTCTATACGGCGAAAGTTCAGTGGTTTGCCAGATTTCAATATAGCATCTGCCTGCGCCAAATTGGTTAAGGGCGCGGCATTGGCGGCTTGTTCGATTTGCACAAGAAGATCTGTTTTCCAGTGCAGTCTTTTATACTGCCATGTCCCGAGCGAAATAAGGATAGCAACACAAATAAGCGTAACGATACTTAGCCCCGGCATTGGCCTAAACACCAAACGCCCCAACTTAATTTTCATTGTCAAGTCGACCTTGCTCGGCTTTATTCATTACTTGCACGGCAAACATAAGGCCGCGAAACGGTCGGAGCAACACCAGACAAGCGGCCGTAATAATCGGTATCCAAATCAACAAAGTCAGCCAGACGGGTGGCTCCAGCATCATTTGAAACACCAGCGCTAAAGGTACAACAAGAAACGAAGCTAAGAAAATGACAAAAACCGCAGGACCATCGCCTGCGTCTTCAATGTCAAAGCTCTCGCCGCAAGCCGGGCACGCGCTGGCGAATTGGAGATAGCCATCAAACAATGGCCCCTCAAGGCAAGTTGGGCACCGACCACGAAGGCCAGCGCCCATTATTTTGCTTTTATCTGGCACGCTACCTAATTAAGGGCAAAGACGATATATACAAATACAAACAAGAACAACCAGATCACATCAACGAAATGCCAATACCAAGCGGCAGCCTCTAGGCCAAAATGCCGCTCCTGTGTCATCCCGCCCCTCATCATGCGCAACCACATAACAAACAGAAAAATCACGCCGATAATAACATGGAAACCGTGAAAACCGGTCGCCAAGAAAAAAGTAGAACCATATATATTACTGTCGAGCCAGTTTGTTTCTGTCATCCGGTGCCCATAAGCTTCTATATATTCCACCGCCTGCACATAAATAAAGGCTAGGCCCAGCATAACGGTTAGACCAAGTGCAAATGTAGCAGATTTGCGGTCATTTTTTACGAAAGCATGGTGCGCCCATGTCAGCGTTGTGCCCGACAACAACAAAATGAGTGTGTTGATAAGGGGCAGATCCCAAGCATTGATAGTCGTAATCGCGTGCCCACCTGCATTCACGCCAAAGCCATCAGCATAGGCCGCAGCACTTTCTAACACGTCCGGATTCCACGATGCGCGCACCTCATGGAACAAGCCAAACTCAAAAAACATCCAGAACCAAGCCACAAAGAACATCACTTCTTGCATCAAAAACATGATCATGCCGTAACGCAAACCAATTTGAACAACAGGCGTATGGTCGCCAGAATCGCCCTCTTTGATGACATCACGCCACCAGCCTATCATGACGCCCGCAGCCAAAAGCAAACCGAGGATCAAAAAGAACCAGCCACCATTCGACACTTTGTCGGCACCGTACATATCCATACCGCGCGAGAAGAAAAACTCCATCATGCCGTTAGGATTTTCTGCGGACCGCGGGTGCAGGCCAGCGAAAAACACCACCATGCCCAGCCCCCATACAAGCGCGGCAACACCGGACAGGAATGGCCACGGACTTGGCTCTACTAGGTGATAATCATGTTCTATTGCGTGGTCGGACATTAGCCCCTCCCCTGTTGGTTAATCTGTGTGTTATTCTTAGTGTTGGCCGGTGTGTTTGTTTGTTTTGGAATTTCCAAATCTATAGCTTCAAGTTTCTTGAGTTGAGCCTGCCGCTCAACCGCCGTGTTAGGTTTTTCGGAGGGTCGCTCCACTTTATGAAAAGTATAAGACAACGTAATTGTTTTAATCTCATCCAATCGCGTATCTTCGGCGAGCAAAGGATCCACAAAAAACAAAACTGGCATGCTAACTGTTTCGCCTGGCTCTAAACGCTGTTCGGTAAAACAAAAACATTCTATTTTGGAGAAATACGGCGCGGCTTTAATAGGTGACACATTATAGCTCGCTGTGCCGACGATTGGATATTCGCTGTCATTAGTCGCCGTGTAATAAGCCAAAGCATTTTGCCCAAGCTTCACCGTAATTGCTACGTCCTCAGGCTTAAACGTCCACCCAAGATTGCTGGCAACATTGGCATCAAACCTAACCTTGATTGCCCGTTCGGTTACGATCTCGCTCATTTGCTCGGCAACACGTGTCGTACCCCCATAACCAGTTACACGGCAAAATGCATCGTATAAGGGCTTTGACGCAAAGCCGAGAGCCAGCATCGCAAGCGCGGCTCCACTTAAGCCCATGACAACTTTACGGTTGGCAGTATTTGATTTATGTTTGCGTACATCCACCATTTAACCTGCTACCCCTACCTTATAGAGCATCAATAAAAACACCAAAATAACGAAACTAAACAGGCCAAATGCAATGGCTAAATTTCGCTTCTTACGTGCAACCAATTCTTCGGCTGTTGGCTCGTGATAACCTTCTATTTCAGGCGTGTACGGGTCGCTCATATTAAACTCCTAAACCGGACAATAAATGACTGGCGGCAATAATGCCGAACAGGGCGAATAGATAAATAATAGAATAGGCGAACAAATTACGAGCAGCCTTTTCGCCGATCTTGACTTTATATAAAGATGCTTCATCAAGTCCCATAACATCGTCGCCCGCATGTGAGCGCCAGACCTTAAATGCCAAAACAATAAAGGTCAGGTTTAACAAACCTGCAACTGCTATATACAAAGAAGACCCCAAAGATGTGGTAGCCAAGTAAGCACAACTTGCAGCCAAGACCAGTGCATAGATAAAAATCTGCAATCGGGTGGATTTGGCACCTTTGACATTCGGCATCATCGGGATACCTGCCTTGCCGTAATCACCTTGTTTATACAGTGCCAGTGCCCAAAAATGTGGGGGCGTCCACAAAAGAATAATTACGAACAGAATCAAAGATTCGGATGTAATCCCACCGCCCGCTGCTGCCCAGCCGATCATGGGGGGAAATGCACCAGCAGCACCACCAATCACAATATTTTGCGGTGTGCGGCGCTTGAGCCAAACCGTGTAGACTACGAAATAGTAGAAGATAGTGAAGGCTAATAGCCCGGCTGCCAGATAATTCGCAGCAATGGACAGGCCAAGCACGGAAACCATGCTCATAACCACACCAAAAGCAAGAACACTAGACGGAGACACTTTACCTGCAGGTAGCGGACGCTTCTTCGTGCGGCTCATGACGGCATCAATATCGCGGTCATACCACATATTCAGGGCGCCAGCTGCACCAGCACCCACAGCAATACACAAGATAGATGCGATCGCCATAAACGGGTTCATAGGTGCGGGTGCACATATCAAGCCAACCATAGCAGTGAACACCACCAAGGACATAACTCTTGGCTTCATCAGCCCATAATAATCTCCAGGGCCAGCCAAGCTAAGCCCATTAAGACTACCAGTATTATGTCGAACAGTATCCATAGTTATTTGATCACCTCTACTTAATTTTAGGTAAGACTTCATATTGGTGGAAAGGTGGTGGTGAGGATAATGTCCACTCCAGCGTATTAGCGCCTTCGCCCCAATAATTGTCAGGCGCCTTGCGCTTAACAATAAACGCTTCGACCAACCAGATTAGGAAGAAAGCCACGCCAACCAGCGTAACGATAGCACCAATGGACGATACATAATTCCAGTAAGCAAATTCATCCGGATAATCAACGATACGGCGTGGCATGCCCTGCATTCCGAGGAAGTGTTGCGGGAAGAACACCAAGTTCACACCAATAAAGAAGAACCAGAAATGCGCCGCCGCTAGCCATTTATTATACAGATACCCCGACATCTTGCCAAACCAATATGTAAAGCCCGCGAAGATGCCGAAAACAGCACCCATAGACAAAACGTAATGGAAATGGGCAACCACATAATAAGTATCATGAACCGCCGTATCTAGACCTGCATTGGCCAGATAAACCCCGGTCACACCACCGATAACGAACAAAAAGATGAATGCTTGCGCCCACATCATCGGGATGGTCATACGAATAGACCCACCCCACATTGTCGCCAGCCATGAGAAGATTTTAATCCCCGTAGGTATGGCAATGATAAGAGTCGCCGCCAAGAAATAGGCTTTCAGGTCAACATCCATACCTACCGTATACATATGGTGTGCCCAAACAACAAACCCAACAACTCCAATGGCGACCATAGCATAGGCCATGCCGAGATAGCCAAAGATCGGCTTACGGCTAAAGGTCGACACGATATGGGAGATAATACCAAAGGCTGGCAAAATCATAATGTAAACCTCTGGATGGCCAAAGAACCAGAACAAATGCTGGAACATAAGTGGATCGCCGCCCATGGCAGGATCAAAGAACCCAGTGCCAACGGTACGGTCGGTAAACAGCATGATAAGCGCCGCCGCCAAAACCGGAAGCGATAGCAATAATAGCCAAGATGTCACCAACACGCTCCAAGCCATTAACGGCATTTTGTGAATGGTCATACCCGGCGCGCGCATATTGAATATTGTCGTGATGAAATTAATCGCACCAAAAATAGACGAGAAGCCAGCAGCCAGAAGACCGATAATAACAAAATCAAACGCAGGCCCCGGATGCCCAGATGTGGCCAAAGGTGGATACATCACCCAACCACCAGCAAAACCGTTACCTGAAGTCGTTCCCGGCACAAACATGGATATTACCGAGCAAATCAAGGCGACCGGCAACAGCCAGAACGACAAGTTATTCATGCGCGGAAACGCCATATCCGGCGCACCAATCATCAGCGGCACAAACCAGTTACCAAACCCGCCAATAACCGCTGGCATCACCAAAAAGAAGATCATTATCAGGCCGTGCATAGAAGCAAACATAGCAAAATCATGCGGATTGCTAAAATACTGGATACCAGGTTCCATTAATTCCAGGCGCATTAAAAACGATAAATACCCGCCCAGCAAGCCACTGATAATTGCAAAACCCAAATACAGAGTGCCAATATCTTTGTGGTTAGTTGAAAACAGCCAACGGGTGAAAAATTTAGGCTTATGGTCGGACATACGCCGCTCCTATTTCGCTGTGGCGGTTTTGACAACGCCACTATTATTTTGTGAATATTTAGCGCTGAACGCGCCGTCATTGGCAACCCAATCCGCAAATTTGGCTTTGGATACAACCATGATCTCAATAGGCATAAAGGAATGGTTGACACCACAAATTTCCGAACATTGCCCGTAGAAAGTTTGTCCCTCTTCGCCCGCATTAACCTTGAACCAAGTTTCATTAATCCGCCCAGGTATCGCATCAATTTTGATACCAAATTGCGGCACGGCAAATGCGTGGAGATTGTTGTTGGATGTCACCAAAACCTTGACAACGGTATCAACTGGAACGACCAAAGCCGCATCGGAGGCCAATAAATATGGCCGCCCATTTAGACGCGGCTCACTAGCCGGCCGGGCTTCAATCTTCGCGATGATTTGTGCATGGCTCAAACCAAACTTTTCATCATTGGGAATATCAACAATATTGGAGATATAGGGGTCAACATTTTCGTGGTCAGGATATGAATATTCCCAATTCCACGTATTGCCAGTAACTTTAACTACCAAATCAGCTTCGGGGATGACATCTTGATAGTAAAGTAGTTTCATGCTTGGCACCGCCATAGCCATGAGGATAATGACAGGCACCAAAGTCCAGACAATTTCCAACATGGTATTGTGGGTCGTCTTGGACGGATTAGGGGTTTTACTAGCCCGGAACCTGATCAATATAACAACCATCAATACCGTAACCAGAAGTGTAATAATCACCATGATCGGCACTAACCAATAATTATTGAAATTGGTAATGCTTTCCATCACGGGTGTCACGGCACGTTGCAATCCAATCTCACCGTCCGTTGGCCCGTTTTTATTGGATGCAAATGCCACGCTGGCAGACGCAAGCCCTGTTAATGTCAATGCACTGAACAACGCTAGTCGCGAAATACGCATATCCCCTCCTCTTTCCATCTGTTTTCTAAAACAGACAACTGGATTTAAACCAAAAATTCCCTCAGGCAACACATAGACGGGACATATCGCCACAGTCCATGCGCCAGATTGTCGCAATGAATATGGTGTTAAGGCTTGCAAGACAAGCCATTATTGGTGAAAAGCGGCTAATTATTTTATCAGAGGCCAGTTTTTTATTCCCAAGCGGAGTAAACAAGAACAATTTTCTATTAGGCCAACAGCCTTTAGCATAAAAACGGGCACGCGCGAATCGCCCACCTCCTGCATTTCGGCAAATACCACAAAATACAACTTGACATGAGGGGGGGGGTATTAGTGTAGCACTTAGTCAAAGTGCAACATCAGGAGACCGCCCCATGAATACACACATGCGCAAGCTAGCCATATTCGTCACAACACTCGTTTTTGCCGTAACAACTTTCGGAACAGCAAATGCGCAGTTTTTTGACCCGGATGGTGGCGGATTAGATACAATTAATACCGGTGCTATGACTTGGGAAGAATGGGGAGATTTTTGTGGTTGGGGATGGGAATGTAATTGGGCATGGGATAATCCCGATGTAATGGAGCAGATGCTAGCTTCGATAGCAAATGGCTATGACACATTTTTAATCGTCGATAGCGTAGATGTAGAAATTGCGCTTATAGATAGAATCACTGAAAGCTGTGAAATCGAGGCTCAAATTTGCATACAGAGTTACTTGCCCCGTGCAGAAATATGTGTTTCCGGACCAGATTGTAACGGCAACGGTATTCCAGATGGTTATGAAGGAGGGCCTATTGAGGAATGGGTAAACCCAATCCTATTACCTATACCTCGTGAATAACTCTACTGCCTAGTGCCCACTATCGCACTTTATTTATGGCACGGACTGAATTTTGATGATATGATATTTGTGCGCATGCAAACAAGGAGCAACATGCAAACAGGGAGCAAAATGTTTTTTCGGCATATAATAGTTTTCTCTCTCGCTGTTGCCTCCCTTTTCCTCGGCAGTTGTGCAACCTCTGGGAAATCCGTTGTATTGAAAGGGACAATCAATAATGCGTTCTATGAAAAATTCGCTACCGCCGCAAAGAGTACCAAACACATCACTATTAATTCAACCGGCGGCAGTACAAGTTATGCGGCACGTATAGGAGATATAATATATCAAGATAAACTTAATATCACTATCACCGGAAAGTGCTTTTCTGCTTGCGCAGAATATATTTTGCCCAGCGCACAAAAATTAACGATTGGAGCCGAGGCGTTAATAGGTTTTCACTGGAGTCCCAAAATGTTGCAGCATTTAGTGAGCAAAGAAGCCCCAGAAAATTTACAGCACTGCAAATGGCCTTCAGTCAAACGGCTAGATGAGCAATATAAGAAATACGGTGCAAACCCTGAATTTTGGCATTATAGCCTAGAACGAATCGAACTGGAATCTTTCGAATTATATTATTCGCCAAATACATGCCCTAAACACACAAAATCTTTCAAAAATCTCTTGTGGATGCCTACAAGTGAACAATTAAGAACCCTGCTCGGTTTAAAGCTGAGCGAAACAATTTGCGCGGACAAGCCAGAATGTTATGAACCCCGCATTGACGAAATCTGGCCATCAGGCACAAGAATAGTCGTTGGTGATAGAGTTTACATTTCAAATGCCCCCACAAAAACTTGTGCGAAGCGAGCAGAAATGTGTAGAATCGTAGATAGCAATTCACAAGGTCATGTATCGCAATGCGTGTCCGGGCCAGACTGTGATCTAAATGGTATTCCGGACGCCTACGAAGACAAAGCATCAGAATTCGAACAAACCCCGGCTCCGAAATGATTCCACGTCAACTGCAGAACCGAGTATAAGGCAATCGCCTTGCGTTATAAGTTCACGGCTATAAGTGCAATGTTAGCGCTTGCAAGACAAGCCATTATTGGTGAAAAGCGACTAATTATTTTATAGTAAGCATCATTTTTATTATGGACGCTGTCAAGGGCGGAGTAAAATCAGGCCATGTGGCGGCGTAAAAGTCTACCAGTACGCTGTGCTTAAATGATGTGATAAAGGGGCCAATTGGCCCCTTTATCACATTAGTTTCTTTCTTACCTTTGTT
>JAKIUV010000040.1 GCA_021647375.1 Robiginitomaculum sp. | reverse complement strand
TTTCGATATTTATTTTGTATATCCAACAGAGTTACGCGGTTCTACGCGGGTAAGGGTGTTTCGCGAGATTTTGCTCGACGCGGCAAAAAAATGGAAGCGCCCCGCCTAGCTATGCATTTGCGCATAACAGGTGTGACAATTTGGCACTGCACATTACTGAAAATAAGTCCTATATACTGGGTATCGAAGGATTGATGCATCCCCTGCATCTCTTTCGACCAACCGCGTACAGTTCCTCCCCGAATAGTATTGCGAAGACTTGGCCGGATTTTCTCCCCTGAAAATCCGGCTTTTTTTTGTCTAATTGCTAGCAAACACAAACTTATATTAATGTTTTTCCTGTATCTAAGGTTCTAATAAAAATGTGTAGGATAATATCGGGGAATTACTCATGGGTAGGCATGACGAGGAAATAATGGAAGTTGATGAATTTATAGGCCAAGAAATTGATGGCTTTCGAATGCATCCGGGTATGGAGGTTGAGCTGTTCCAAATCTTGGATCAAGCATTAGATCTTGGCATTAGCGTTTTAGACAAAGATCTGAATTACTTATATATCAATCGATCCGCCGCCGATACTCTGCAACTGACAGAGGATGAGTTCCAAATTGGTGACCCCCTCAGTAAAGTCCACAAAATGATCGTCGATAAAGGTGTTATCGACGAAAAGGTAATGAACCGACATAAATTATCCCCCGAAGAGTTGCGCAAAGTTTTTAAGGCAGGTACGGAAACTTCAAAAGATTTAACGCCTTTCTTGGACGGAACAGTGCAGCGGCTGGTGCGCAAGCAGACTAAAAATGGATATACAATTTCTATCAACCACGATGTGACCCAGTTGTTGCAAAAAGAAGAAATGCTACAAAAAGCCCTAGAGCTTGGGCAGTCAGGTTATTGGATATATGATTTTCGTACCAAGAAACTTGAAATCAGTACTTCCCTAAAGTCTATCTTGTCCAAGGGCGAACTAAACGATTTGCGAACCAAGGGTATATATTCCATGGTGCATCAAGATGACCGTGATGGTTACAAAACTGCACTCATGAAAATGCAAAACAATGATGATACCATAAACTTTGTAGGTCGTAACAAAACAGGGACGAAGTGGTTTCACACAACTGGTAATTCTGAGCGCGATACAAATGGGAAATTGATCCGCTTGCGCGCTTTTGTAAAGGACATTACCAAAGAAACTGTGCAGGCGAAAGAGCTTGAAAAAGCCAAAGACGAAGCGGTCGCGGCCAGCATTGCCAAGTCCGAATTCCTCGCCAATATGAGCCACGAAATCCGCACGCCTATGAACGGTGTTCTGGGTATGGCGGAACTACTCGCCGAGTCGGATATTGATGAACGCCAGCGCGAATTTGTTGATGTTATCACCCGTTCTTCCAATGCACTTCTCACAATCATCAATGACATTCTGGACTTCTCAAAAATCGAAGCCGGTGCGTTTGAACTGGATCCGGTGGAATTTGATCTGCGCGATGTGCTGGCGGATGTCACCTCGCTTTTGTCCACAAAAGCACAGGACAAAGGCTTGGAATTGATCATCAATTATCCGCCTTATATGGAAAATTTCTTTGTTGGCGATGCAGGCCGCATGCGCCAAATCATCACCAATATGGTGGGTAATGCCGTTAAATTTACCGAAACAGGTCATGTTCTGATCAATGTCAAAGTTAAAAACTTCACAGAAAGTCGTGCAGAACTGATGGTAGAAATCGTGGATACCGGCATTGGTATAGAGCCGGAAAAGTTGGCGAATATTTTTGAAAAATTTACCCAGGCCGATAACAGCACTACCAGAGTTTACGGCGGCACAGGTTTGGGGCTAAGCATTTCCAAATGTATTGTCGAACTTATGGGCGGCGATATGACGGTAAGCTCTGTACTGGGTAAAGGCTCGAAGTTTAAATTCAATATACCGGTTCCGATCGATACGACGGCTGATAGAACCAAGCGGGATACAACCAGCCTGAAAGGCCTACGTGCGCTTATCATTGATGATATTGCCATTAACAGAACCATATTGATGGAGCGGTTGAAGGCTTGGGATATGAAGCCCGCCGCCGTGCAAGATGCCGTAGAAGCACTTGTTTATATCAAACAAGAAGAAGCCAAAGGTCATCCCTTTGACATCATTGTCATGGACTATCTTATGCCAGGGATGAACGGCAAGGACTTGTCTGCCCTTCTTAACACCAACCCTCAAACCAGCGGTATTCCGATCATTATGTTGTCGTCTTGCGACCAGCCAGTTTCCAGTAAAGAACTACAGTCGATTGGCATTAAAGCACACTTGGTTAAGCCGGTGCGCGAAGGGCAGCTTTATGACAATCTGGTCAAGATTGTCTCCGCCGCGCAAAACAACCCCAAGCCTGTTGCTGCGATCCCTTCGGCGGGGACACGATCTACGGCGCAGTCCTTGATGAATGATAAAGTCAAAATCTTGGTCGCAGAAGATTTTCTGCTCAATCAGGATGTGGTGCGGCTTATGTTACAAGATTCGCAATTTGTACCGACATTTGCCAATAATGGCCGCGAAGCTGTGGACATATTCAAACAAGAGCCAGACGCTTTCAAAGCCGTTCTAATGGATATTTCCATGCCGATTATGGACGGTTATGAGGCTGCAGAATTAATCCATGCACACCAAATCAAAGCCGGAATGACGCTCATTCCAATTATAGCTTTGACAGGTCATGCGCTCAAACATGACCGCGAAAAATGCCTAGATTCCAACATGAATGATTATCTGACCAAACCCGTCAAACAAGACGACCTTTTGGCCGCCCTTGAAAAATGGGTGGGCGGTCTACAAGCCGATGCCGTTTTGAGTGCTTAAAACCCTCAAGTCTTAAGCCCAAGCTAAAAACCAAACCTAAGAGGCTGTTGCGTGCAACATGCTTTATGTTTAGGAGGCTGTTGCACGCAACATCCAGGCCGTTTTCTCGTGTAATGTTATGCGCGGCGTAACTACATCCGCAGTGGCATCATCTGAGATTTCTTCGGCAATACGGAGAACTTCGCGGGCTGTTCTGGCCACTTGTTCGTGACCCTCGGCCAAGTTTCGCACCATGGTTTGCCAATCAGGTTCGCCGTCTTCTTCTTTGATGCTTGCCAGCGTTACGAACTGCGCATAGGAGCCGGGCGCTTTGTGGCCAAGGGCGCGAATACGTTCTGCAAGCTCGTCAACAGCCGTCCACATTTCCGTATACTGATCCATGAACTGAATATGGAGTTGTTGAAAATGCGGCCCCTCAACATTCCAGTGATAGCCGTGGGTTTTCAAATAAAGTGTGTATGTATCCGCCAAAAGACGGCTGATGGCTTTGGCTGAACGGGCGCGATCTTTCGTAGTAATACCAATATTAATATCCATTTTCTTCTCTCCTTTTAGAATTGTTCTAAATATATAGCAACGTAAAATTCCATTACAAGATGCTGTGCAATATTTCTTGCAAAATTATGCGGCCTTTGCGCAAAAATCAACAATACGGGCGCAGGCCGTTTTTAATATTCCCAAATCCGTAGCATAGGAAATTCGGAAATTTGGCGAGCCGTGAAAAGCGCTGCCCGGCACTACCGCCACTAAAGCTTCGGCCAAAATGGCTTCGGCTACATCTATATCAGTTTCTAGCAACCGACCAGCAGAACTTGTGCGACCAATCAGCCCACCACAGTTGGGGTAGACGTAAAATGCACCGTCCGGCACGGCACATTCAAGCCCTTTGGCAGATTGTAACATGGACACCACCACATCCCGGCGTCCTTGAAAGGCCTGCGCTCGTTCGGCCAGAAAATCCTGCGGCCCGTTCAGTGCAGCCACCGCAGCCCACTGGCTAACCGAGCAAGGGTTGGTGGTGGTCTGGGCCATAACTTTAGCCATCAACTTGATCAACCACGCCGGCCCGCCCGCATAGCCAATACGCCATCCGGTCATGGCATAGGCTTTGGATACACCGTTCATGGTCAAGACACGCTCGGATAAATCAGGTGCAATTTCGGCCAATGTAGCAAAACCATTGCCGTCATAGAGCAAATGCTCATAGATGTCGTCGGTCAACACCATGATCTGTTTATGGTTGCGCAGAACATCTCCGAGCGTCACCAGATCTGCGGCGCTGTAGGCCATGCCCGTCGGATTAGACGGCGAATTTATCATCACCCATTTTGTCTTGGGCGTAATTGCCCGTTCGAGCGCTGCCGCCCGCAATTTATAATCGTCCCGCGCAGAGCAGGGCACCAAGACGGGTGTAGCACCACACAGCCGCACGATTTCGGGATAGGACACCCAAGCGGGCGTCGGAATGATAACTTCATCACCGGGGTTTAGTGTTGCCATCATAGCGTTAAAAATAATCGCTTTACCGCCGGGCGCGACACTGATGTTCTCATGTGTATATTGTAGATTGTTGTCGCGGGCAAATTTATCCACGACCGCTTGTTTCAATTCCGGTATGCCGTCAACAGTGGTGTATTTGGTCTTGCCCGAAGCAATAGCCTCCACCGCCGCCTGTTTGATATGCTCCGGCGTATCAAAATCCGGCTCCCCGGCACCAAGTCCGATCACATCCTGGCCTTGGGCGCTAAGCTCCCGCGCCAACTGGGTCACGGCCAAAGTAGCCGACGGTGCTACTGCGGCTAATCTATTTGAAGAGTGTTCCATATTTTAAACCTAAATCCAATTTTCAGTTTTGTCACGACAAGTCTACTGCTTTATTGTTTGTAGCATTATTCTATGTCCAATATTCCTTCTGCATTTTACCATCGCGCCCGGTTTTATGAGTTTAATATGTCTATTTATTTTTGGGCAAGCGCAAGAGGGCGTCCAAGAGGGCGTTGTATGAGGGCGTATTGCAAATCATTAGCTTGCATAATTAGGAGGTTCGCGGCTGGTCGCCTGAACCGTACCTCGCGGCGGCGGTTCTTCCGGTCGGTGACCGGATACTGGCGGCGGGATGGGCGTTATTTCACCGATCTGCTCAGTCGCCACTTCAGTTTCCGCCGAACCGATAGCCATTTCGGGCGTCAATTCATCAGGGGTGAAACAGATGGGTTTTATGGCGCGATTGCTACGCGGCATTCTGCTTATATTCTTATCTTGAATATCCACACCCCAAAGCTTGAGGTGGGCGGCGCGGTTTTGTTCCGGCTCTGGATCAGGCCGAGACCGTCCGTATAAAAACCGCTCAACATTGACTATTTTGACGAGGGCAAAGGGCTTCCAATTATAGGTGTGGGGTGCGGGCTTGACCGCAGGCTTGCGGCTTTGCTCTTGTTGTGTCCCGTTAAACCCACCCCGGAATTTCCTCTGCCAATCGCCAAAATGTTTTGTCAGCGCATAATCCGCCAAACGGTTTTTCCGCCAACGCCTAATGGCGCGCTCGCCGATAACCCGGCGCACAAAGGCAATGCGCTGGGGGCTTTGCATCACCCAAGCCTTGATACGCATATTGAGGTTTTCTCTAGCCTTGACGCGCAAGTCCCGCGATTGGCGCGCCAACATGCGCCCACAAAACCGTGCCATTTGCGCTCCACCAATCCGCGCTTCAATCACACCCATCAGGGTCGTGATAAACCCCGATAGCGTCGCCAAATCCCAAAGTCCGGGCGGTGTTAATTTGTTTATCTCATTTAGATCAAGTTTCATGGCTTGGAGAATAAACCAGCCTAAACAGCCATGGATAAGTTTTTTTAAAAATATTGAGGCGGGCAATAATACCGGTCACATACATCCTCACCCCGCTTGCGGGGGAGGTGGGCGCCTCTTGGCGCTCGGAGGGGGAAGCAACTTTCGGCGCAATAATTCCCTGAGATAATTTCCTGAGATAATTCCTTGGGATAATCATCCGGACAATTTACCAAATTATTGCATCTCAAGACCGACATGTGTGGTGGCTTGCTTCCCCCTCCGCCCCTAAGAAGGGGCACCTCCCCCACAAGTGGGGTGAGGATGAAGAGGAATGTTTTTTTAATGGAACATATTTGAAAATCCATATGCGATAGCCCTGCCCCAAGGAGAGGTAAAGGTTCTGTGCCTCTTATCTCGCCTGTGAACGTAGCAACCGCAAAGCTCGGTAAATCAACCCTTGGAAAATTTGAATAATGAATGGGGGGGGGTGCGGGTTTGCGGCGTCTTAATAATTAAACAGACACTTGTTTGGTGCCTTATGCGTGCCGTTGGTCTGTTAAACTTAGACACTGCGAGACATGACATGACATATTTAAATAAGTTTTCTCATAAAATCATGACGATTATATCTTGGAAGAGGTTTGTGTTTTTACCGCTCGCCATCTTGTTTTCAAGTTTCGCTTTTTCCGCACCGCAAACATCTGCACTGGATTTGTCGGGGGCGAAAGGGAAAGTGGTTTATGTGGATTTTTGGGCATCTTGGTGTGCGCCTTGTCAGGCCTCATTTTCTTATATGAATACATTAAAAGAAAAATATCCTGAAAGTGATTTTCAAATCATTTTGGTCAATCTGGATCAGAACAAAGCCAAGGCAGAACGGTTTTTAAAGCGTGTCAAAGAACCCGTACCCTCTATCTACGACCCGAGAGGGGTGATTGCACTACAGTATAAAATCTCTGCAATGCCCACATCTGTCCTCATCGATCGGACCGGGGAAATCCGGTATGTTCATGATGGCTTCCACCCTGAAAAAACCGATGAATACACATCCCATATTGAGGAGCTTATCAATGAAAAATGAAACACAATATTCCTATAAAACACATTATCCGAGATCAACGACCCCGGTATTGCGCGCTATCGCACTCGTGTCGTTGGTATTTGTCATTTCCGTAGTTTTGTCTGGCTGCTCATCTATTGGCGTTCAACCCTGGGAGCGCGATATAATGGCAAAAAGGGATATGCAGCCGATTACCCACCCAATGATTGTCAGTGTTGATGATCACATTTACTTTAGTAAAGAAGCGTCAACGGGCGGTAAAAGCGCTAGCGGTGGAGGCTGCGGGTGCAACTAGACTCTAAAAAACACAAAGGGATTGCGAGCGCGCTCAGTCTTGTTACGGCAGGTTTATTTGCCGCCACCGGGGCGCAAGCTCAAATAAATGACGACCCCGTCACAACAAGTCCGCAACCAGCGTCCAGCTCTGTACAAAGCGGCACTGATTTTAATGATGATACCTATACGGACGAAGGTCTTATTCGAGTAGACGCGGCCATATTAGTATATCAAGAGGACGGTGGGCGCGTGCAAGCCATTGAGCCTGTTGTTGGCATTACGTATAATTTTGAGGACGACAGTTCATTATCGCTCAAATTCACAGCGGACATTCTAACCGGTGCATCCCCCTATGGTGCAACACCTTGGCAGGACACGCAAACTTTGTTCAATCCGCCAAGCACCGGTGCCTCGGGCAGTACTGGCACGGTATCCACATCGGATGTTCCCCCCGATATACTTCCCCTTGCCACAGGGTTTAGTGACCAGAGATATTCCGTAGATGCCGCTTATAAAACCCCGTGGGGTGAGAGTAATACACTGAGTGTGAGTGCAGGCATTTCAAGAGAAACAGACTATAAATCGTTTTACGGGAATGTGGGCTATGCCCATGAGTTTAATCAAAAGAACACGACCCTGTCATTATCTGCAAATGTGGAATATGACATTTCTTCGCCGCGCGGTGGGCATCCAACGCCTTTATCCATTTCCGACGGAACAACCTTTAATCTTGAAAATGATCACAAAACCATCTTTGGCGGGCTGATCGGGATTAGTCAAATCATGAACCGCCGCTGGCTTGCACAGCTTAATTACAATGTAAGCACAAGCTCCGGATACCAAACTGACCCGTACCGGGTGATTTCGGTCGTCGACCCCGTTACCGGAGGGCCTGTACGGTATTTGAATGAAGCACGACCGAGGTCGAGGCTGCGGCAAAGTGTTTATTTTGGCAATAAGATTGCGCTTTGGGATACCGTTACCGACCTTTCGGCCAGGATTTACCGTGACGATTGGGGGGTAAATTCATTGACCTTAAATTTGGCCACACGCGTTCCTGTGACCAATCGGTTTTACGTGAAACCTGGGGTTAGGTATTACGCGCAATCCCAAGCCGATTTTTTCAACTACTATCTCTTAGACGGTCAAGCTTTACCACAATTTGCCAGCCCGGACGCACGGTTAGACAAGTTTAGTGCGTTTACAGGCAGCCTCATGGCTGGTTATAAAACCAGCCGCACTGGCGAAATATATGCACGGATTACCCGTTATGAGCCAACTGGGAAAACCAGCACTGCCAATGCGCCTGGTTATTTATCAGGCCGGGATTTGTTTAGCGGCACAGCATCCACGAGTATGATCGTTGGCTACACATATGCTTTTAAATAGCACCTAGCACCCCTCCCCCTATTGCCACTTAGATATGTCCCCTTCATATGATTTGAGTTGGTGATAGGGGGGTTTTATAGGTGTTGTGTCTTGACAAAAGCCGTGCTGGGATTTCAGGTATGGCGTAAGAATATGATGATTAAAACCGACATTCAAATTCACGCCTTTCGCGCTATGGCATCGCCGTGTGAGTTGCGGGTTGAATGCAATGACCCAAAAACAGTATGGCAGTTGGGCGCAATCGTTGAAGCGGAAGCAAAACGCATTGAAGCCAAATATAGCCGCTACCGTGATGATAGCATGCTTTCTCAAATCAATGCGGCCAATGGCGCACCGATTGAAGTGGATAGGGAAACGGCTGGCCTGCTTGATTATGCCGCCCATTGTTATGCGCTAAGCGCAGGGCAATTTGACATTACGTCCGGGATATTACGGCGAGCATGGCGGTTTGACGGTTCGGATAATATTCCCAGTAAAAACGATATAGAAAAACTTCTTCCCTTAATTGGCTGGGATAAAGTCATTTGGGAAGCCCCGTATTTGACATTAAAAAAAGGCATGGAAATAGACTTTGGCGGGCTGGGCAAAGAATACGCCGTTGACCGGGCATTGCTCCTTGTGCAAGAGGCGACGCAGCGCCCAGCATTGGTGAATTTTGGTGGCGACCTGCGTGTAAGCGGCCCGCTCAGGGGCGAGAAGCCCTGGCAAATCACTCTGCAATCCGTCGACAACCACAACAAAAGAGACGGCGTGCTTGCGGTGACACAAGGGGCTTTGGCGACCAGCGGTGATGCCCAGCGGTTTTTGCTCAAGGACGGTGTGCGCTATAGCCATATTCTTGATCCGCGCACAGGTTGGCCGGTACACAATCCGCCGCGCTCGATAACCGTCTCTGCAGCGACCTGCATGGAAGCGGGGATATTATCGACTTTGGCCATGCTGCAAGGAGAAGGCGCCGAAGATTTTTTAAGCACTGAAAAACTGCGCGCTTGGTTTATTCGGTAAGCAAGTTTTTATGTGCAATCAGCCTGGCGCTAAACCATTGCAAGTCCACGTACTCATTTCACGTTTGTCATTGTTGTCATAGTTCACTTCAGAGCTTGCTGTATTCTCATATGAAGCAAATTCGGCTTTAACGAGCATGTCCTGATCCATGTCCGTGTCCGTGCCCATGTCCATATCTTCCTGTGTTGCCATACCGTCATTGAGAGTAAATCTGGTATTTTCGGCATAATAGCCGTTGACAATGGCGCTATCAAAACCGGAAATAGGGTCAACCGCGTGGGATAGTTGGTCGGTTTGACCAACGGGCGACGGCGGGGTGCTGGCTACGAACGACGCCGTTGTTTCGCGCCCTCCGCAGGCCGTTAATAGGAATGTTGCTCCCAGCATAATTGTAATTGTTTTAAGTTTCATTTTATTCTCCATTGTTGTCTACAATGCCCAGCTTTTTTAATGCTACCGTCTGTCATCACCATCATTGTCGTCATCATTATCGTCCCCACCAGCTAGCGCCACTGCGGCACCAACGGCCAGTGCGGCACCCGCCACCAACAATATAATGTTTTTAGAAATCGTGATGTTTCCGCCATCCGCTTTTGCGTTAAGCGGCGCAAATAAAGGCGTGTAAATATCTTCGCCTGCTATCATCAACATCGGGCGTCCATCAAATTGCATACCTAAATCCAGCAAATTTGTGTCCACGCGTTTGGGGGCGTAAAAATCACCATTATTATTTTCCCGCGTCATATTTAACATGAGACCAAATCTGGCTCTATCCTGAACGCGTTCAGACTTCCCCCCGCCAAAGGGAACGGTTAAATGAACACCTGCCGTCGTGCTAACATTCTGACCACTGGCGAAATTGCTGCGATATGCATCTTGCGCATTTGCGAGCGGCGCTATGCATAACCCAGCCGTTAATGTCAAAAATGCTGCTGTGGTTTTGATCCGTTTTATCATTGTAATAGTCTCCCGTTCTCATAATGATTAACTGGCAAATTTGCCGTTAATATAGAGACGACGCCAAGGGCGCGAGACTGCCATAAAATATTGGATAAAATTATGCCGGTAGTAAACAGGCGTTTTATCGCCGCGCTATATAAAGCCCGTTAAAACTGTCGCCGCACCCGCATACCCGCAGTGCGGGGTCTTTGGGGCGTGACATGGTTTTGCAGGCGGAATGTAAACGGGTTTCCAAAGGCAAATGTGTTGGATTTATCATCCAGAATATTACTCATAAACCCTTCAACCCGCCATTTATCATTGGTAAATATAGCGCGGGCATTCAGGTAATGATTATTGCCCATGGATAAATCATCCGCCGGGGCAAAACTAAGCTGGGATGACCCGGTATAGGCATAATCAACACTCCAACTGGAGTTCCAATTTGCGGTTATGGGTTTGCGGTAGGTCATAACAATGCCCCCCGAATAGCGGGGAATACGCGGCAAATGTTTGCCGCTAATATTCAAGCCAAGCGCGGGGTTAATATTGGTGAAATCCGGATCGTTCACCGTAAGGTTAGCCTGAATGTCAAAACTTTCTCTCGGGCGGTACAGCACCTCGAAATCATAACCTAAATTGGTCGCATCGCCAGCATTGAGGACGCTGGAAAAACCATCCGCCAGTATATGCTCGGTTTGAATGTTTTTCCAATCCACATAAAAAAGGCTGGCATTGACAATGAGCTTGTTATTAAGCCATTTCGTTTTTCCGCCCATTTCATACATGGTAATTACATCTGATTTAAATATGGATAGGTTTTCATCATCATCTTCCCCCGGCGCAAGAACAGGAACAGCAACAGAATTAACCGCATTGCCTGTATTTATCCCGCCAACCCGGTAGCCAACGGTCGCCAATCCGTAAAGATAGGCATCCGGTGTAAATTGATACCCGATATTAAACCTAGGGAGAAAATCGCTGTCCTTCTCCCGACCGGAAATCATTAAGGGATTTTGCTCAAAATTGCTAACGAGCGTGTTGGTATCAAGATGCTCGTCAAACCAGCGCAGGCCGGCACTCATCTCAACTTTATCGCTCAGCACATAGTCGACTTCTACAAATCCCCCGTAATGTGTTGACGTGTCATTTCTGGCCTCTTCATACAAAACCTCAGGCCCTAGTCCGGTCTCGATCCCCAATATTTTGTATTCTGATGCATAATCAATAATGGCGTGGGTTAAAAAACCGCCCAGCAGGACATCAAGCTTCTCATTGACATCAATATTAAAAGTGGTCTCGTGAGAGAAAAAATTAATATCCCAGTGTTCTAAATATTGGGTTGGCTCGACCGCCCGGGTGAAATTATTTGGTAAAGACAACGACGCATCAAATTCGTCGTCGATATTACGGTTAATCCACGAGGTCGTTGATTTTATCTTGCCCCATTGCTGATCACCTTCAATGTTCAAATGCACGTGAATTAAATCATCATGATGGGGTTCTCGAAGGTAGTTTTCTCTTTGTAATCTTGGCAGGCTTGCCAGCGAATATTGCGTGTCATTGGTATTCACGTCGTGATAGGCAGCCCCCAGACTAAGCTGCCAGTCAGGGTTAATCTGCCAGAGGCTATTTACACGACCGCCTCTGATTGTATTGCTATTTACGTCCTCAATACCCAGACGTATATCATCAATATAACCGCTATTATCAATTACATAACCAACAGCACGCACACCCAATTTGTCTTTGACCAGCGGCACATTCACCATGCCCATAAAGCCCGTATTCACACCACCATCATGGGTAATGGACACATCGGTTTCAACCCATGCGGTTTTTTCGCCAAGTTCGGGCGCTTTCGTGGTGACATGGAAAATACCGCCGATCGACCCAACGCCGTACAAAGACCCTTGAGGACCGCGCAAGACCTCTACGCTTTCAATATCAATAAGCGGAATTTCAGGATATGGGGCATTAAAGTTAATCGGCGTATCATTGAAATATACGCCAACCGTAGCCTGAACACGGCCATTAAACGCCCCGTCCGATATACCACGAACCGATAATTTATTACGGTTCGCACCTAAATTGGTCATCTCGACGCCTGCAATGTGCAAAGAAAGAGATTGCGTGTCCGTTACACCCAATGTTTTGAGCATATTGCCTGAAATCACACTGGCGCTATAAGGCGCAGATTGCAAAACTTCGAAGCGTGACCGCTTATTTGCCGTGACTATGATTTCATCACTGCCAAGCTGCGCGCTCGATGGGGTAACTCTTGTGGGAACAGGTATCGGTGGTGCAGCACCATTGCCTGTATCAAGCTTTGGCCGAACCGACTTTACGCGTTTTTTCTTGAATATACGCACCGTGTTTTCATTGACAAATTGATAGGTGTAATCTGTATCTTTCAGTAAGATTTCCAAGCTTTCTGCGGGGGTGTAATAGCCAGAAAACACCTCTCTTTGGTACTTTTTGAGGGCGCGGCGGGAAAAGCTAATGGTGATCCCGGCTTGGCGCGCCAAATCCCGAATATCTTTATCCAGTGATTGCGCCGGCAGGTTTATGGGAACGGCGTCGGATGCACTTGAATAAGGCGCGAAACACAATAACGCACCTACCACAAAAAGCGCAGATGGTTTAAGGCACCGAAATTTATTGGATGTAAGACCCGACATGATCATAGTGTTTAATTCTTACTAGAAAGTAGAATTTGTCCGTTCTCACGTTCAGCTTTTATCGGCATAAGGGCTTCCATGGAACCAAGCATCATGCTTTGATCGCTAATATTGAGAACGCCCGAGAAGGTTAAATCAGCAACATCTTCATCGGAAAATGAAATTTGCGTTTCAAAATAACGGTTTAGCTCTGGAATAATTGTTGCAAGCTCCGCATCTTCAAAAATAAGGACACCGTCCCGCCACGTCGATATATTTTCAACATCAATAGCGCGGAGCGCGATATTGTTATCCCCGCGATTGTGAACCGCCTGTTGTCCTTTTATGACACGAGTTGTTTGGTCACCGTTCTGCATATCCACAATGCCGTCCACAACAGAAACGGTAAGGGCCGTGTCAGTTGAATATACGGAAAATGATGTGCCAATATCGGTTATACGAACATCCTTGGCATTGACTATAAATGGCCGTTTTTTATCTTTGGCAATATCAAAAAACGCTTCGCCGCTGGCGAGCGTTACAATTCTTGATTTTTTGGTCATTGCGACGCTAATTTGGGTGTTTGTATTCAAGTTAATGCGCGTGCCGTCCTCCAGAACAATGGCTTCTTGACCGCCAATATTGGTTGCATAGGTTTGTAGTCTCGGCTGAGAGGAGAAATTACTTGAATAAAACACCGTCAAAGCCGCGACGAATAGAGCCGCTATGCCAGCATAGCGCGCCCAGACAATTTTCGGTCTTTTCTTGTCCGCAACACTCTGATCCGGGCTTTTGTTTTCCGGAATATTATTGGGTTTCGTGAAAAGCGGTACGACATTATCAGCCCGTTCTTGAACCGTATTCTCTTGAACCGTATTCTCTTGAACCGCATTTTCTTGAACCAAAGCTGGCTCTTGATCCAAAGCGGGCGCTGTGATGGCGGATAAACTCAATTCAACTTGATCATAGGCATCCACGTGCAGCGGGCTTTCTTCCAGCCAATCTGTAAAGAGCGCCCAATCATCCGCACCAGCCAGTTCAGAACCCATGCGGACATACCAGGTGCGCGCTTGCTCCATGATTTGCTCTGTCATAATGGTCTTTTTATTCATTTTACTTGCCTCTGCTTTGTGTCACATGTCCATAACACCCTGTCCATAACACAATTGTATTCATCTGTACTGACGCCGCTGCGCAGTTAACACCCCCACAATAATATTTATTATTTTGCCCATCATCCATAATTTTTGTCCCCCAAATCGGCATCCATAATGTGTTTAATTGCCTTGCCCAGATGTTTGCCAACCGTACCAATAGATATGCCCATCTCATCAGCAACCTGTTTATAGGACTGCCCCTCAAATTTATGACGCTTAAACGCTTCGCGAGCTTTCGGTGATAAAGTTTGCAAGCGTGTATTAAGCGCGGCTAACCGTTCCTTCGCGATCAAAGCATCATCAGCATGGGGTATATCCGCACGAAACTGACTTCCGGATTTTTCACTGTTTAAATCACTCCAAGCCTGGTCGCGCAAGCGCGCCCGTTTGCCTTTACGGATATGATCAAGGGCGAGGTTTGACGCCATCCGGAATAAAAACCCGGACGGGTTATCAATAAGGGGCGGTAAATTTGTTCGCGTAAGCTTTAAGTACACATCCTGCAACACGTCCTCTGCTCGTTCCGGGTTACGCAAACGCGCACACAAAAACCGTAACAATGCAGGCCGCTGCTCCAGGTAAACCGCAGTCAATATATCGCGTTGCGTATTTGGCATATTTCCCTTGATAGTCTTAGCCCCGACATGCCGTATATAAACTTAAATGGTCAAGGCTTGCAATGCCCAACTTCCATGCAAAATTCATACCGAGCCAAACAAAAAAGGCGGCGCAATATGTAGTTTACAGACGCGGCAATCCTTACCCTGCCCCTAACAACCATGCTTAACCCGCCCCTAACAGGCGTTTAATTATATTTTAGCCCTTATGGCGTAGAACTTGTGCCGTGGCGGGACTTTGTATTTGGTCTTGTCAAAACCTTGGCTTGGTTTAATCTGTGGCTTTGGTTTGGTAATGTAAACGGCTTTTAGGAGGCTTTGATGACGAACCCTCCACATGCTGCGCCCGGCAAAACGCTTTCTCCACCAGCCCGCAGGGCTTTGGAAGAAGCCGCAAAGCGCAGACAACAAGAGCTGGACTTACAAAAAACCAAACCGCTCCCACCAGAGAAATCCGGCCCCAAGGGGGCTGAACCCACGCGCTTCGGCGATTGGGAACGCGGCGGCATTACCTATGATTTTTAGAGCTTTGGCTCTAAGTATCACAAGTAGAACCGCCCTCAGTCCATAAGAGTAAAGTGGCCTTGAACCTGAAACAGGCAAGGCTGGAAATTTTAGGTGGGGTTCTTCGCGAGGTGCGTTCGAACCAGTTTTTTGGGAGAGCGCATATGCGTGTCTATTCGGTTGTATCTGCTGCGCTAGGCGGCATTTTTATGGTGGGCGCGAGCGCTACCGCATTAGCAGGATCCTTTGGGTCAAATTGCGGCGGTAATGCCGTGTGTAGTTCTGGTTTCAATCAAAGTGTTCTCCCTTATGAAGGCGTGCGCAATGCTGCGTGTAATCAACGTCCGGCTATGGGCGTTATGCCAACGAATAATTGTGGTGCGGGCGTGGTAAATCACGCTGTCGCCGCCGACCCATGGGCGCCAGTGAATAACTACAGCACGGCGCCCTATGGGTATTTGAAATCATTCGCCTACAAAAACACGCCGAACGTCAATGTCATGCGCGTCTATACCAATGGCCCTAGAGTTGCTCTCAATGATGTGCCGACCGGATTTACTGGCGGTTGCAACCCGGTAAGCACCGGATATTGCCGCGCTGGTGGTGCCATGCCAATGCCCGCCCCAAGACCTGTTATGCGCCCAGTGTTTCCTGCGCCGCGCCCAGTTTTAGTTCAGGCTCCTATCATGCGGGCGCCCGTGCAAATTCGCACTGGTCGTGGCTATAATCCGGCCAATTTCGCGCCGCGCCAATATGGCAACAATGTCTTGACCCCTGGCATAGCCCATATTCCAACCTCTATTGTTGATCGTTCACCGATTACACATATCGGCGGTGTACCCCAACAGCGGGTTAGCTCTGTGACGACCGTTAACGGTACTTACGGCCCCGGGTTCAATGGCCCGCGTCCGGTTATGGCACCGCGCCAAATGGGTGGTAATGTCATCGGTCATGTTTCTGGCGGTTCATACACCTATAAAACCCCCGGCACCCCTGATTATTGGGAAAAAACCTCCGGCGCGACTGTTGTTGACGGCCTGCCAGCAACACAAATCCTGTGTCGCCGTGCCGGTACGGCTGGAACAACCCGTACCGTCAATGTTGTCCGTCCGGTTATCGGTGTGCCACAACCCGTACCTGTACCCGTTGCAGTGCGTGTTCCGGCAAGCCCAGTTTGCGGGCCAACAGCTTTAGCGCCCAGAGCAATGTCCCGAAGAGCAATGCCCCAAGGATTAACGCCCCAAAGACCAGTGCCAATGGCTGGCGGACGCTGGACATATTAATTCAAATTATTCCGGCTTAAACAATGAGGTTTAAGCCGGGATAATTACCACCATGAGATTTCCCCCAAGGGGGGAAGCACCTTGCCCGCCTCAAAATTATCCTGTTGGCTGGGTACAATTTTAGTTTCTGGAGACGATATTATGCGTATTTCATATTTAGCAAGTGCGGCCCTCGCCGTTAGTTTTTTACCATTAGCAAGTCCGGCCTTTGCTGGATCTGCGGCCTATTCAGGCTCTGACGCCCAGAGCATTACCTATGGTTCGGGCACATATGGTTCAACTAGCCATACAAGCCATTCTTCTGGAATGCACAGCACTGGCTCACATGCCAGCCACTCCATGAGTACACGTTATGGCAGTGCCAACACGGCGGCCTGCCCTTCTGGTACCAATCGTTCATCAGATGGATATTGCATGACCTCCGGCAGCAGTTCTTCTATTGGCATTTCAGGTGGCTCCACATTCGCATCAAGTGTTTATACTTCACCCCCGAGCATGCGGTATGCAGGCGGGAACTTTAGCGCATCAACCAGCACAATTGTGCCGTTTCGTACATCGGTCAACAATATTTCAAAACACCGCATTGAAGGCATGGGTAGCAATGAATTCCTCAGCGAGACATCTTGCCCGACCAGTGTCTACAACCCCGGTGGCGCTCAGGTTCTGGGCTGTTACTCTGTAGTTAAAGCTGCTCCAGCACCGGTTTACAGACCTGCGCCTGTCGTAGTTCCGCAGATCCATTACCAACAAGTCCGGGTGGTGCGTCCGATTATTTATGTGCGGTATCCGGTGCCAACACCAGTTCCCGTCTATCAACAGAATTTCTCAAATTCTTACCAATCCTATTCGCGCCAATATTCTTCTGGAGGATGCGGTACGGCCTATTCCCGTTACGGCAATAATTGGCCACGTATGGGCGGCGGTTGCAGCGGTTGGTAACGCAAACAGAATAACTCTCAAGTAAAAACTCCCTGTCTTTCTTGTTAAAAGAGCGGCAGGGTTTTCTTTTGGGCTACTCTCTTGGGGGTGATGACCATCATGATCCCGGTCATCGCCGTATTCCTTATCTGGTTTGCCCGCAAGAAAACCGCCAAAGGCTGGCTGACTTAGCCCCTCTGCCTAGAGCCTATATTCGCCCGTTCTGTACCAGCCCGTGAAAGATAGTCTTGGGTTTGGTGTGAATTCTGACACGGGACTGACATGATGTGATTGCGGCACCTCGAACATACTAAGAGTATTGTATTTTGGTATAAAGGACTGAGTAACATCACCCTCCCCGTCCAAAAATTGCAGTTGCCCACCCCACTCCGCACGCCAATCTCGGCATAGGCTATAGACATAGGCAAATTTACGGTTCTTACCAATATTTCCGTCGTCGTGACGGGTCAGAAAATGGCCGGGGCCGTAATTGGTCGCCTGCATATCACAAAACGTTACGCCTGATTTTGTGACCTGATTGAAAAATGCGAGCGCTGCCTTGCTATTTAGCGTCTGGTTAAGCGCGGTTAAAACTTCATTTTTCAAATTACCCGAGGCTAACATATCTGCGATTGGATAATTCTCATACAAATAGGCGAATTCATTGGCACCGCGCGATTTGGCAAATGCCCTTATCTCTGCAGCGCGCTCTATGCCCATCTCGTCAAGCTGAAATTTATGAATGTCCACATGCTTTTCTTTGGTGTTGAGCACCAATTGCAAGTCTAATAATTTAAGACTTCCCTCTATTGTGTCGGCTGTTGAGAGATCAAAAAAATCCGGAATTTGCAAACGCCCGTGGGCGGAAAATTGTTCGCGCAACATTGCAATATCTAGGTCAGGATTAATATTATAAGTCATCGCGCCAACGCCCGCATTGCGCCTTCTATACCCGTGAGCGTCATGGGGAACATGCGGTCTGCGCCTATAATTTCCTGGATCATTCCAGTGGATTGGGAATGCCGCCAATAGTGTTCGGGCGTCGGGTTTAGCCAGACCAAATGATCGTAAACATCAACGAAACGCTTGAGCCAAACGGCACCAGCTTCTTCGTTCCAATGCTCTATAGCACCGCCTTTGACCGCTATTTCGTAGGGACTCATGGCCGCATCACCCACAAAAACCACACGGTAATCGGCTGGATATTTATGCAAAATATCCCATGTAGGCGTCACTTCGCGCATACGGCGAATATTATCCGTCCAGACATTTTCATAGATACAATTGTGGAAATAAAAGTTTTCCAACCGCTTGAACTCGCTGCGCGCCGCAGAAAATAATTCCTCCGCCTGCAATATATGCGCGTCCATAGACCCGCCAATATCAAAGAAAGTCAACACCTTGACCGCATTGCGTTTTTCGGGGCGCATTTTAATATCGAGATAGCCTTGTCGGGCTGTGGAATTGATGGTGTCTTCTATATCAAATTCTTCGTGCGCGCCTTCGCGGGCGAATTTTCGCAAGCGCCTGAGTGCCACTTTTATATTGCGCGTGCCAAGTTCCCGGTCACCGTCGAGATTTCTGAACTGGCGCTTATCCCACACCTTAACCGCCCGACCGTGCCGGCCCTTATCTTGGCCAATACGCACACCTTCGGGGTTGTAACCGTGGGCGCCAAAGGGTGAAGTGCCGCCCGTTCCGACCCATTTATTACCGCCTTCATGGCGTTCATTTTGTTCTTCGAGACGTTTTTTCAGTGTCTCCATCAATTTCTCAAGATCACCAATAGCCTCAATTTCGGCCATTTCTTCGGGGGTCAGGAATTTCTCGGCCATTTTCTTAAGCCAGTCCGCCGGGATGTCCTGATCATTTTCTCCGAACAAATCCGTCAGATAATCCATACCGCGAAACACATGGGCAAACACTTGATCAAATTTATCAAGATTACGCTCGTCCTTAACCAAAGCCGCCCGCGCCACATAATAAAACCCGTCGACAGTCTCCCCCGTCACATCTTTATCGAGCGCCCCAAGCAAGGTTAAATACTCACGGATAGACACCGGAACATTGGCGGCACGAAGCTGGGCAAAGAAATCATGAAACATAGCGAACAATTACGGCAATCCCGCACCCGCCGCAAGCCTTAGCTACGACAAACCCCGGCATAAACGGCACTTACCCCCTGCCTGTTCGCGGCACATTCATTCTCATAAGTCCGGCCATCGCATCCACAAACCGGCGCATATATCTCGGCGCAAATATCAGGCTTTGGACGACAAACACCGGTTTGATCTGCCGCTCCGCACTGGGCTGCCATTGTAAAATGACAGTATTCATTCCGGCTGGAACAAGTATCGCCCCGCATACCGCCGCAAACTTCACCGCTTACAGGCGTAGTTACTGGAAAACCTGGCGGTGGCCCATAATCAGGCGGAGCAGAATAACAGGCACCTAAAAGAAAGAGAGATAAAAACAATAAAATTAAAGCACGCATGACGACCTACCCCGTCCGAACATCTGTCTCCAACCTTGCTGCCAGTTCTGGGGCTAGGTTTAGCGCCATGGCCAGGCGGTCGAGATAGTCGCGCTCTGCCGGGTTGAGGCCGTTGGCGACGCGGGCGGAAGCTGCGTAAATTTCGCGGGCGGCTTGCTCGCTGTCGGCGAGGGCTGCGATTTCGCGGGCGCTCACGGGTTTTTGCAGGGCGATTTCGAGACCATCAGCCGCCCCCTTATCAAGCGCCTTGATTAAGGCTAATTCGGCTTCATTTACATGACCGTCGGCCTTGGCGGCGGCGATCATGGCTTGCAAAATAACGCCCGCACGCGCTTCGGCTTTGTCGCCTTTTAAAAGCCCGATAATGTCTTGGGCAGACTTCGGCATTGTACCGCCGTTTTTTTGGTAAGCTTTGTAAGCCACGGTTCCAAGCCCGGCCAAACCGCCGAGCAAGGCCAATTTACGCCCCGAACGCGACGACAATAACAAAGCCAGCGCCCCCGCCGCAGCCCCGGCGCCAACCCCTTTGCGCAAGGCCGATCTGGATGTTTCATTGTCTTCAATACCCAGCTTATCCACGAGTATATCTTCGCCTTTGGCCGCTATTTCCTTGCCTTTAGCTGTCAAGCCTTTGGTCTGCTCCTTACCTTGAGCAACCAGCTCCCGACTAGAATTCAAGAACTGGTCAAGCAGGTCTTGTACGTTAAGTTGAGATTGAGCCATAGTATCCCCATGAAGTTAAAAAGCATGAATACCATAAAGAACGGGATATTCAAAATGCAAAACGCAGAAAGGACGCTATTAGCGTGAAAATTACATGTGGTGGCTACCGCTTTAAGCGCACCACCGACTGACTGATTTCTCTGCCAATATCGACAAATGCTGCGTTTAGGGCAGCTGCATTGGTAGAATTATATGCCTTAGCAGGAACCGTAGCGCAGGCCTGCAAAAGGGCTTGCCCATTTGCGGGCGCTTCAAATGCGACCGTGAAAACGGTAATATTATCAAGCCTTGCCTGATCACACAAAGCCGTTGTCGTGACATCAAATGCCGGGTCATTATTGTCGCCGTCGGTCATGAAAACTATATAGGGTGCCAAATTGCTGACCTCGTCCATCTCGTCTTTGATTTGGTCATAGGCAAATTGAAAGCCAGGTGTAGAATTTGTGCCGCCAGCGGCAACCAAGGTATTAACCTGGTTTACTGTCGCGCTATACCCACTCGACATATCTCTTGTTGGCCCTAAAACCGTATTATATGATGAAAAGCCGGTGCGGATTGTGCTGACCAGCAGGGACGGGCTTTCGCTGGTGCTATAGAGTGTATAAAACATATCATCCACAGCCGTCTTCAGTGTCTCAATCTTCACCTGACCGTCGCTAGAGTTCCAAGACATAGACCCCGATACATCCAACACCAGATAAACCGCAAATGGGTTCACGCTTTCAATAGCATAACCGCTGGTACTACTGGCGGTTATTGTCATAGTGTCAATACCCAGCAAATTACCAAACATCATTTTGTAATTTGTATTGGCCGTGACGGTTATTTCTTTTGCCGATGGATCGATGTTAATATCTGGGGTTCCTGACAATGCCAAATTCGGGATAAGCTCGATATTATCTTGCAGTGTTTTTAACGCCGTCGCCTGCATTTCAGGTTCATTGCTGCGGGCTATACTGGCTCCGGCCAACGCCGCCATATCCGCAGAATCTTGCAACTTGTTTTTGGCACTCGTCATGGCATTAAAGTCGTAAGCAACGCCTGCAACCACAAGCAATATCATGAGTGAAACCGCAGATAGCATGGTAAAACTACCCCGTTGATCCACGACAAAATTTTTCATCCGCGTCTGAATAATTCTAAACAATCCCACAATACCTCTCCAATATGGCGAGACTGTAGTGGAAAATTTTTAAAATTCAGTGAAAGTGCCGATAAAGAAACCTTAACCATGGCTCTTAAACCCTAATTATAACGCTTACTCGTTTACATAAATCTTCCTGCACCGCGCCCCTAAATGGGTCATGACTTCGTAATTTATGGTGCGAGCGTGGGCGGCTTGTTCTTCTAGGTTTTCGCCGAAGAATACGGCTTTGGCACCAAGTTCGACAAAGCCGTCATAATTGGTGATGTCGAGGATTGTGTAGTCCATGCTGACCCGGCCAACCACAGGAACCCGGTGCTTACCGAGGCGGGCGCTGGTGACGATGCGTTTATCAGAACCGCTTAAATTAACGGGCAGGCCGTCCGCATATCCGGCGCTGACAATAGCGATTTTCATGTCTGTGCGGGCGGTAAAGCTACCGTCATAACCTATAGTTTCGCCGGCTTTGACCGTCTTGATTTGTAGCACAGGCGCGTGTAATTCAACCACGGGTTTGACGCCCTCTTTGTCGGACTGGGTGGTGACTTTACCGCCGTATAGCCCCATGCCCGGACGCACCAATTTGAAATGGTATTTAGCTCCCAGATAAATCCCGCCCGTATTGGCGAGGGACAAAGGCACCATAGGCATGCGCGCGGATATTCTTTTGAACCGACCAAGTTGGGATTCGTTGAGGGCATGTTCCGCGTCGCCCGAACACGCCAAATGCGACATCACCAAATCCACATCCAGCGCCGCGATAAGCTCTTTATCATCAGCGAAAACTTCGGCTTCCTCGGCTGGGATGCCGAGCCTGTTAATGCCCGTATCGAAATGCAGAGCGGTGCGCGGTGCGTGGTTGACGGCTTTGATGGCTTTGACCCAATCGCGGGCTTGGGTCAGGGAATTGATGACGGGCTTTAATTTGCTACCGAAAAATATCGCCGTGTCTTGGGGCGTGTTACCGCTAAGCACGTAAATGCTGGCCTTGGCGCCAATAGAGTTTCGCAGGATTTTGCCTTCGCCCGCATGGGCAACAAAAAATATCCGGCACCCTGCACCGTAAAGTGCGCGCCCGACAATACCCGCGCCTAGCCCGTAAGCGTCGGCTTTGACGCTGGCACCAATGCGCGCCCCGCCTGCTTTGGCCGCGAAGTATTTATAATTATCCGCAAGCGCGGTCAAATTCACCGTTAAGACGGGTCTTGAAGAATAGGTTCTAACGTGCGCCATTAATGCTGGCTATCATTATAGCGGTCGTCGAAGGACAGATTGCCAAATTTGGTCAACTCGGCTTTGAACGAGAGCGGTACTGTACCGATAGCCCCATGACGTTGCTTGCCGACGATAACTTCGGCTTTGCCGTGCAATATATCCATTTCTTCTTGCCATTTGTGAATGGCCTCGGTGTCGGTATCATTTGGCTTTTCGCGCTCTTTATAATATTCGGCGCGGTAAACAAACATCACCACATCCGCGTCTTGCTCGATAGAACCGGATTCGCGTAGGTCAGCAAGCTGTGGTTTTTTATCGTCCCGCTGTTCCACCTGCCGCGATAACTGCGCCAATGCCAGAACAGGTACATCCAGATCTTTGGCGAGAGCTTTCAACCCCATAGTGATTTGGGTCACTTCTTGCACCCGGTTATCATTAGAACGACCACTGCCCGTGAGCAGTTGCAAATAATCGACGATGATCAAATCAAGCCCGACCATGCGTTTAAGCCTGCGCGCCCGCGCCGACAAAGCCCCAATGGTCAAGCCGCCCGTATCATCAATATAGAGCGGAATTTTCTCGATCATTTCTGCGGCGTCGCGCACATCATCATATTCGGCTTGGGTAATATCGCCGCGCCGGATTTTGTTGGACGGCACACCGGATTGCTCGGCTAGCAAACGTGTGGCCAATTGATCGGCAGACATTTCCAAAGAGAAAAACCCGACAACGCCGCCGTCCGTGGTGCGCTCTATGCCTTTTTCGTCCTTCTCGGATTTATAGGCTTTAGCGATATAAAAAGCGATATTAGTGGCCAGCGCGGTTTTGCCCATAGAGGGCCGTCCGGCAAGTATGATCAAATCAGATTTATGCAGCCCGCCAAGCTGGCTGTTTAAATCTTTCAGCCCGGTACTCATGCCGGATAAGCCGCCGTCCCGCTCGAACGCCGCTGTCGCCATTTCGATGGAACGCATCAGCGCTTTGTCAAAGCCGATAAAGCCGCTCTGCACGGCTCCGGTTTCGGCCAAGCTAAACAATTGCCCCTCGGCTTCGGAGATTTGCGCCCGGCCATCGCTTTCGCTTTCGGGGTCTTCGGCGCTGGCTTTCATTTCTCCGCCGAGCCGGATAAGCTCGCGGCGCAGGGCCAGGTCAAATATCAGCTTGGCATATTCTTGGGCGGCAGAACCGTCCGGGCGACTATCCAGCAGCAAAGCTAGATAATCAATGCCGCCAATATCCACCAAAGTTTCGTCTTGAGAAAACCTGTTTTTAAGGACAATAGCATCGGCAAGCTTGCCGTGTTCAATCAGCATAGCAATACTGTCATATATCCGCACATGCACCGGATTGTAAAAATGCTGCGCCGTGACAATAGCGCTGACCCGGTGGTAAACCTCATTGTCATAAAGTATCGCACCCAGCAAAGCCTGCTCGGCCTCGATACTATTGGGTATCAGGTCTTCTGCATCGATTTCGGTCTCGGAAAAGTCGTCAATAATATCTGCCATAGGGCATGTTATCAGATGCAAAGCGTGAGCGCCATAATAATTAGCAAGAGGGCTGTGGATATGTGGATAACACAAAAAACCCTCTTGAATATAGTTGCCTATACAACTATATTCATTTATAAGACCTAATGATGACAAGAGGAGCTACAATGACCAATACGCAAAAGGCGCCAAAAACCACACCCCCCATAACTATGGGCGTTCATCATGTGGCTTACCGCTGTATAGATGCCAAGGAAACCGTCGAGTTTTACACCAACATGCTCGGCATGGGGTTCAAGCTGGCTATTGCCGAAAACGAAGTGCCGTCTACGGGCGCGCCGGATCCGTATATGCACATCTTCCTCGATGCAGGTGGTGATAATGTGTTGGCATTTTTCGAAATTCCCAATAGCCCAAAAATGGGCCGCGACCGCAATACGCCGCGCTGGGTGCAGCATATTGCCTTTCGGCTTGAGAATATGGACGCGCTGTTGTCGGCCAAAACACATCTTGAAGCAAATGGTCTCAAGGTGCTGG
>JAKIUV010000039.1 GCA_021647375.1 Robiginitomaculum sp. | reverse complement strand
TCCTATATCCCTCTACTTTACCCCTACCCCCACACCCAATCCGCTTCCGTCTTCGCTTTCCCCTCCTCCATCTCCACCCCCGGCGCCCACTCCGTTACGCGGAACCTAGTCTCGCGCTCACCCCGTGAGAACACACCTAAATCTGTAATCACCATGTCGATGCAATTGCGGCCTGTGAGCGGCAGTGTGCATTTTGGGAGGAATTTGGACGCGCCGGCGCGGTTGGTGTGGTCCATTACGGCTACGCAGCGTTTTACGCCTGCTACCAGGTCCATGGCGCCGCCCATGCCTTTGACCATTTTACCGGGGATCATCCAATTGGCGATATCGCCGCCTTGGCTGATTTCCATGGCGCCGAGGATTGAAATATCTATGTGGCCGCCGCGTATCATGGCGAAGCTGTCCGCCGAATTGAAATACGAAGACCGGCGCAGTTCGGTAATGGTCTGCTTGCCTGCGTTAATCAGGTCTGCATCGACCTCGTCAGGATAAGGAAATGGCCCCATACCGAGCATGCCGTTCTCGCTTTGCAACGTCACATCAACCCCGTCGGGGATATGATTAGCGACCAAAGTCGGGATACCAATGCCCAGATTGACATAGAACCCGTCTTTCAACTCCCGCGCGGCGCGTTTCGCCATATCGTCTCTACTCCATCCTGTATCTTTGGTCATGACGAACGCTCCCTAACTGTCAGTTGTTCAATCCGTTTTTCGCATTTGGCTTCTATGATGCGCTGCACATATATGCCCGGCGTGTGGATATAATTGGGGTCGAAACTCCCGACTTCGACAAGCTCGTCGACTTCGACCACAGTCACCTTGCCCGCCGTCGCCATCATCGGATTGAAATTACGAGCTGTTTTCTTGAATTGCAGATTGCCTTGGGTGTCGCCGCGCCAAGCTTTGACCAAGGACACATCGGCTTTTAGCCCCGTTTCCATGATATATTCTTCGCCGTCAAAATCCATAGTCGGCTTGCCCTCGGCGATGACCGTACCAACACCCGTCTTGGTATAAAACCCCGGTATGCCAGCCCCGCCTGCTCTAATTCTTTCAGCCAAAGTGCCTTGTGGGTTAAACTCCAGATCCAATTCGCCCGCCAGAAATTGCCGCTCAAATTCTTTGTTCTCGCCCACATATGAGCTGACCATTTTCTTGATTTGGCGGGTCTCTAACAACAAGCCAAGACCAAAGCCGTCAACGCCCGCATTGTTGGAAATCGCGGTAATATTCTGCGCCCCGCTATCCCGTAATGCCGCAATTAAATTCTCGGGGATGCCACAAAGCCCAAACCCGCCCGCCATCACCACCATACCGTCAAAGGTCAAACCCTCCAGCGCCTCGGCGGCAGTTTTAAATACTTTACTACTCATAAATTACCTCATTTTGGCACTGTTTAGCAGGTCGCAAGGAAATGCCAACTAGAAACGGCTCCGCAGAACCACGTATGTTAAGCCTAACTCTAAATCGACCAATTGCTGATAAGGGGTAAATCGGCGTGCATCCATTCGCGTAGGCCGCCGTCCATATGGATAATGTTGGTAAAGCCGTGCTTTGCAAACAGGGTGAGGGCTTTCATACTGCGACCACCGGAATGGCAATGAATGAGATAGAGCCCGTCCCTGTCCAGCCGTTTGATGCGGCGCTCGAAAAATTCGCTCTCGCAATCCAGATTGACCGCGTCTTTAATATAGAACATCTCGAACTCGTCCGCCGTGCGTAAATCCAGCACCACCATTTCCGGTCGGCTTTCCAGCATTTGATATGCCTCGCGTTCATTTACGTGTTTGGGTTTCATGCTTGGCCTGTATTACAAACCTAACATATAGGCATCACTGTGTGGGTAACAAGCTTGTTATTACCCTGCTATTCACTTGTCGCGCGGGCGGATAAGCCTATTAATGCTTTGCCCATTTTCGTGAGCGGTACTATAGCGGTTTTTATGCCGTGACGTTCCTTTAGATATGACGGGTGATTATAGCTGAGGAACACATTCCCGTCTTTGTCCTGCCAAGCCAGCGCTTTAACCGGCAAATCCAACCCCATGGTCGGGCTTTCGTTCATCAGTGGGGAGCCAATTTTCGGCGACCCGAATATCAACAAAGTATTAGGACGCATGTCCAGGCTCATATCCTTGGCATTTTGGTAGTGGTCGATACGAGCGAACACCCGTAATCCCTTTTTCTTCACCGCAGCAGCGAGCCGATCTATGGTCACATCGACACTATGGGCGCTTGCCAAGGTTACGATTCCAGCTTCATGTAACGATTGCATGGGTGCGACCTCCGGCATGGTGTTTTTTGTCTGCGCGGGGGCGCAAGCGACAAGTCCTGCCGCCAACACACCTGCCGTTACGAATTTCGCAATCATTTAACGGTTGGCAGTCCGGCTTTGTTCCAGCCTATCATGCCGCCGTCCAAATGGGTGATATGAGAGAACCCTTCCGCTTTGAAATGCTTGAGAGCCGCTGTCGAGCGACCACCGGAACCACAATGGATAAGATAATCCTTTGTTCCGTCTAATTTGGCCAGTTCTGCGGCAAAATTCGCGTTTTTATAATCTATATTTATAGCGCCATCAATGTGACCAGCGGCGAATTCGCGCGGCGTGCGCACGTCAATAACCGTTACTTCAGGGCGGTTTTTGATAATATCCGCCGCTTCGGTGGCATTCACATGGGTGACCTGCATCATGGTGGCTGGTTTAGCCATTTTTTCCATACTTGGTTGAGATATTTGCTGCGCTTGGGCTTTTGGGGCATCTGCTTGTGAGCAAGCTGTGAGAGCGCCAAGTGCGATAAGGGTGATGAGTTTCGTGTTCATGATATTTCCTTTATGGTTTCTTGTTAAATGGGAGCGCGAGGCTCCAGAGTAAATGCGATGGTTTATCCGTTTGGTATTCAGACAGGCCAATGGTCATATTGTCATGCCCCTCGGCTGGCTGATCAATATAGGAGCCGAATATCCGGTCCCATATAGATAGATTAAATCCGTAATTAGAATTTGTTTCGCGGACGATAACCGAATGGTGGACACGGTGCATATCGGGGGTCACAAAGACCATACGCACAATTCTATCAAGCCAAAGCGGCAAGCGCAGATTAGCATGATTGAACATAGCCGAACCGTTAAGGATAAGCTCAAACAATATCACCCCAACCATATGCGGGCCGAGCAAAAGAACAATGGCCATTTTATAGGCCATGGACAACACGATTTCCACCGGGTGGAACCTTATGCCTGTCGTAGCATCTATGTCCCGATCCGCGTGGTGCATTTTATGAAACGCCCAAATCATCGGAATTTTATGGGACGCCACATGTTGCCAATACACTGCCAAATCCAATAATATGACAGAAATTATGATATGCACCCAAAGCGGCAGTTCAAACAGATTAAGCAAGCCCCAACCCTGCTCGCTAGCATAGGCCGCCAAGCCAACCGCCGCACCAATGGCTATGGCGGTGAAAATTAGCCGCAGAAGCACAGTATAAATCACTACAATCCCGAGATTGGTTGCTATATGCAAAAGCCTGTTTTGGGTGCGGGCTTTGCGCGGGAACAAGGTTTCCAATAGCAACATAAGTACCAAGACACCGCCGAAAACCGACAGTCGGAGGAGGTTTTCATGCTGTGCTATATATTGGCTCATAAGGTTTTGCTTTGGCTATTAATCTGTTGCGCATTAAGTGGGTACGAAATTACGCCGTGCAAGTCACGTCACAGAGACATTTTTTATCGTCACATAAAAGTGAGCAGTCTGTAACGGGGCGCGAAACAGACTGCTCGTGGTAAAGGCCATGCCCTTACCAATTTGGTACTATTTTTTGCAGGTATTGATACCCAGTAATTGATAAGGTGGGCACCAACCAATCAGACCAGTTAGCAAGGGCACGACACCAATCCAGCCCCAAATAGTTTTCGGGCCGACAAAGACGAGTGCAATCAATACAAGACCAACAATAATGCGGATTAGACGTTCCGGACTTCCAATATTTTTAGTCATAACAATCTCCTATTATTTCACAAATAATGCTGTACTAACCTCTTGCCTAGTTAAGCACATCTGCCGATAGTTGGCGACATTTTAGCCTGAGACATATTGTCCCTTTTTTAGAATCGTTTTAAGACTATATACTACCTACACCCATATGAGAGACTATTAAAGGACAATATTATGAGCGAACCAACACCTAAACCTATTGTTAAATCGTTTTTCGACCCTGCAACTAATACCATCACACATGTAGTTCACGACGCGGCCAGCCGCGAAGCGATAATTTTTGACCCGGTATTGGATTATTGCGCCGCTTCTGGCCACACCAATACGAAATCTGCGGATATGGTCATCAATTATATTGAGAGCGAAAACCTCAAAACAAAATACATAATCGAGACCCACGCCCACGCGGATCATTTGTCTTCCGCGCCTTACCTTAAGGAAAAACTCGGCGGGCAAACTATGATCGGCGCCCGCATTGACGCCGTGCAAAAAGTGTTCGGCGACGTGTTTAATGCGGGCAAAACATTTGCCACAGATGGTAGCCAATTTGATGTTCTGCCCAAAGACGGCGACACATTCATGCTCGGCGACATAGAGGTCACGGCCATGCACACACCCGGCCATACACCCGCCTGTATGTCTTATGTGGTCGGTGATGCGGTATTTGTCGGCGATACTTTGTTTATGCCCGACTTCGGCACGGCGCGTTGTGATTTCCCGGGCGGTAGTGCAGAAACCCTCTATAATTCCATCCAAAAACTGTTCACCCTGCCCGACGAAACCCGCGTGTTTCTCTGCCATGATTACAAGGCGCCGGGTCGCGACGAATATGTATGGGAGACCACAATCAGCGAAGAAAAGCGCAATAACAAACATGTGGGTGGCGGTGCCGATATGGACAGTTTCGTCAAAATGCGTACTGAGCGCGACGCGGAACTTTCTATGCCCAAATTGATTTTGCCGTCTGTACAGGTCAATATGCGGGCTGGTGAATTTCCGCCTGCAGACGATAATGGGACTATTTATTTGAAAATCCCAATTAACGCGCTATAGGTTCAATATGCAAATATCAAAAATTACTGACCAGTTTTCCGTATCCCCGCAAATCGACTATAGCGATGTAAAGACTTTGGCGGATGCAGGATATACCTGCATCATCAATTGCCGTCCCGAAGGGGAGGAAGCTTCTCAGCCCCTATCCAAAGCGCTCCTGAAGGCCGCCAAAAAAGCTGGGCTACATTACCATCATATCCCGTTCAAACCTGGCCGCGCTACAGCCGAAGACCGGGCGCGGTTCGCTGCTGCCCTTGACCAAAGCGATGGCCCCATCTTGGCGTTTTGCCGCTCTGGTATGCGGGCGCGCGCCTTGCACAAATCCATCACCAAAGGGCCGGGGTTTTTCGCGCGGCTTTTCGGGAGATAGTTGTGGAAGATCCAAATTTCTGGCACAACAAATGGGAAACCAATATTATCGGTTTTCACCAAGATAGCTATCATAACGCACTGGTAAAATATTGGTCGGACTTCAATTTAAATAATGGCTCTGGAGTTCTCGTACCCCTGTGCGGGAAAACGTCCGATATGATCTGGCTGGCCGAACAAAGCTATCGCGTTATTGGCGTCGAGCTGAGCGCCATAGCAGCCAAAGACTTTTTCGTTGAAAACAACATCCCATATGAAATGTCCACCACCGGGCAATTTCAAAAATACCAAGGCGGCAATATCACCATACTCGTCGGAGATTTTTTCGATCTGACCCGCGCCGACATTCCAAATGTCAAAGCCGTCTATGACCGCGCCGCCCTCATCGCTCTGCCAGATGAAATGCGTGCCAGGTACACTGGGCACCTGGAAACCATCTTGTCCAGAGGCACACATATCCTGCTCATAACACTGGCCTATAACCAGTCACAAATGGACGGCCCACCGTTCAGCGTCACAGGTAAAGAAGTAAATACAGCGTTCGGCACATGGTGCGAAATCAAACAACTCGACACTGCCCCCCCAGAAGACTTCCGAGGGATAGAAGCGGTCGAGAGCGTGTACGGGTTAAGGGCTAAATAACCCAAGCCATTTTCCAAATAACCTCATGCACCCCAAGAGGGTACTTCCTACGGGGCGCGACGCTTCGATGTTATAGTTTTGACGAGAGTCCGTAGCGCACAAGATGTGCGCGCCCCCATCGCCTACGCAAGAGCTTCGGCACTTCCCCCGCGAAGAGCAGGGGAAGGAGTTATCACATCTGCATTGCCCAGTTTTCTACGTCCATTGCGGCCTGGCGTACTGCCTCACTGCATGTCGGGTGGGCGTGGCAGGTTCTGGCTATGTCCTCAGAGGCGGCTTTAAACTCCATGGCCAAGGCGATTTCGGCTATCATCTCGGACACCCCTGCCCCGATCATATGGGCGCCCAGGATTTCGTCGGTTTCTGTGTGGGCTAATATCTTCACAAAGCCGTCTGTCTCGTGGTTGGCGCGGGCGCGGGAATTGGCCATGAACGGGAATTTGCCAGACTTGTACGGGATGCCTGCTTCTTTCAATTCTTCTTCGGTCTTGCCAACGCACGCAATTTCCGGGCTGGTGTAAATCACCCCCGGAATAACATCATAATTAACATGCCCCGCCTTGCCAGCAATCAGTTCGGCCACGGCGACCGCTTCTTCTTCGGCCTTGTGGGCCAGCATTGGGCCGATGGTGCAATCCCCTATGGCCCAGATATTGGCGGTACTTGTTTTGAAATGACTGGTCTCGATAAAGCCGCGCTTGTCTGTCTTGACGCCAACACCGTCCAGCCCCAGACCGGACGTGAAAGGGCGGCGGCCAATAGCGACCAACACCACGTCTGCGTCTATGTCTTTGGGTTTACCGCCCGCAGAAGCTTCGGTGGCGACCGTCAAACCGGATTTGGTTTTCGCCACGCCCGTGACTTTACGGCCTAGCTCGAATTTGACTTTTTGTTTCTTGAACATGCGGGTTGCTTGTTTTTGGATTTCACCGTCCATGCCGGGTAGAATATGCGGCAGGTATTCCACCACGGTGACTTCGGCACCAAGTCTACGCCAGACCGAGCCTAGCTCCAGCCCAATAACGCCCGCGCCAATGACCAGCATTTTTTTCGGCACTTCGGACAGCGCCAATGCACCCGTAGAGGACACGATTTTCTTTTCGTCAATATCCACATTCGGCAAGGTCGCGACTTCGGAACCTGTGGCAATCACGATGTGTTTTGCGGTATAGGTTTTGCCTTCAACCTCGACAGTACCGTTTCCGGTTATCTTGCCAAAGCCCTGAATATAATCGACTTTGTTTTTCTTGAACAAGAAGGCAATTCCTTGGGTTAGCGCCGATACGGTCTTTTCCTTGCTCGCCATCATTGCCGGTAAATCCAGTTCAACACTGGCTTTTATACCGAGGCCTGCAAAGTCTTTTTCCGCCGCCTCGTACATTTCGGATGCGTGAAGCAAAGCCTTGGACGGGATACAGCCGACGTTTAAACACGTCCCGCCAAGCGCCCCGCGCCCTTCGATACAAGCGACTTTAAGTCCCAATTGCCCGGCGCGAATGGCGCAATTATAGCCCCCCGGCCCACCGCCAATAATCAATACATCATATGCTTCTGACATGAAAAACCTCTTTGCTATATCCTAAATTCAGCCGTAAAATGACCTGCGCACCCCGCCCCGTCAAGCGTTCAATTGCCGCAATTTTGACCGTTGCTGTTCGGGCTAACCTATACTAAACTCATATTCATGAAAACACAAAACCCGCGCACAGAACTTGCGACACATGATGTCTTGAACCAACCACCTTTGCCAGGTGATTTCAACCTGTTTGCCGATCCGGCTCTGACCAGTGCGATTGGCAGCGGGCTGGCCAAATTATCCCAATCTGGCGGCCCGGTTGATGGCTTATTAGAACACACAGAACATCTGTCATCATTTGGCAAATTAGTGGGCAGTGCCAAGGCACGGGAACTGGGGCGTCTTGCCAGTGAGAACAAGCCCGCCCTGAAAACTTTCGATGCACGGGGGCGGCGGATTGACGAAATTGAGTTTCACCCTGCCTATCACGAACTGATGAAAATGGGGCTGGAGAACGGCGTATCGGCGCGGGCATGGACGGCAAAATCCTCCGGTCATATGGCTCATGCCGCCCTCGCCTATATGATGGGCTGGGCCGATACGGGGGTCGGTTGCCCAATGACCATGACCTATGCGGTGACGCCGGTACTCCAGAATGAAAGCTGGACGCACGAGACGTGGCTTAAGGGTGTCACGTCCGGACATTACGACCCTGCGTGCCGTCCGACGCAGGAGAAATCCGGCCTGACTATGGGCATGGCCATGACCGAGAAACAGGGCGGATCTGACCTGCGCGCCAATACCACCAAGGCTGTGGTCGGTGCGGACGGCGAAGCGGAGCTAACCGGGCATAAATGGTTTTGCTCTGCACCTATGTGCGACGGATTTTTGACATTGGCCTATGAAGAAGCGGGACTGAGTTGCTTTCTGGTGCCGAAATGGCGCCCGGACGGCACGCGCAATGCCATAGAAATCCAGCGCCTGAAAGACAAAATGGGCGACCATTCCAATGCCTCGTCCGAAATCGAATATCGCGGCGCATGGGCCAAGCGGGTGGGCGAGCCGGGGCGCGGTATTCCGACCATTATTACCATGGCGCACCACACCCGCTTTGACTGCATCATAGGCTCGGCCTCAGGCATGCGAAAATCTGTGGCACTCGCGGCGCAATTTGCCCGGCACCGCACCGTTTTTCAAAAAAAACTCATCGACCAGGTGCTGATGCAAAACACGCTGGCGGATTTGGCACTAGAATCCGAAGCCGCATTGGCGCTGGGTTTTGTCGTCGCCGCCGGATTTGACGCCCCCAAAGACAGTCACGCACATAAGCTGTCACGCGTTCTGACCCCTATTGCAAAATACTGGGTTTGCAAGCGCCAGCCAAATGTGGTTACCGAAGCTATGGAATGCCTTGGCGGCGTTGGTTTTGTCCACGAAAGCGGTATGCCGCGCCTATTCCAGACATCCCCGCTCAACGCCATCTGGGAGGGATCTGGCAATGTCATCGCGCTGGATATTCAGCGCGCCTTACGCGCACCCGAAACCCTAGATGCATTCACCGAAGAAATTGTCCGTATCGGCATGGATATTCCGGCGGTGCAAGCCCTTACGGACTGGCTCAAAGATGCGGCGCATGGCGACGCCCGCCTGTTCGCAGAACGTGCCGCTTTGGTATTTGCCGCAGACGCCCTGCCCCCAGGCCCGTTGCGGGATGCATGGATAGCCCAGCGCATAACCAACCCGTCCCATATCTGGGGTGCCAATGCCGGAACGATTGACGCAGCTTATTTGACGGGACGATTAGATGGCTGGCACCAAGCTTAATCGGTGTGATCTGGTAACATATCCAACATATCCACATAAATGCGGGCAATACGCTTGCGGCGCTCGCGGCTTATATCTGTGAACATCAATTGCGTCCCGATCAGGCCAGCGTAATTCATCACCGCCAAATCCACGGCCTTTTGAACTGATATGTCCTTAGCTTGCATCAAAAGACTGGCCACATAATCAATGCGGCGTTTGTCTACCTTGGCAATAGAAGCCGCTACCCCCGGTTCGGTTCCGGCCCAGCGGCGCAAAGCCGTTTCGACCCCCATATCCAGCTCGTCCGTTATACGGTTAAGGGCAATTAGTTTTTCCACTGGATCTGTTTCGTGTTCAGTCTCGTCTATGACGGCTTCGGTTAATTTTTGTTCCCAGTGGTTTAACAAAGCGGTAGTGAAGTCCTCCCGTCCGGAAAAATGGTGGTAAAACGAACCCTTCGTGCGCCCCGCCGCCGTGCAAAGCATATCAATCCGTAAGGCCGCTGGCCCGTCTGTCGCCAGAGACTGCAAGCCCAAATCGAGCCAATCCGTTTTTGTAAAGCGTGCCATTATATCAACCCTGTAAACCCCAACAGCCAAATTGGTGTAAAGAACAACCATTGCGCCAATTCATACCAGTGTCGAAATGTCTTACGTTGCCAAAAATACAAAGCCAAGTTCCAGATACTAAAGCCCAATGCCAAAAGCGAAGCCACCCAAGCCAGTTCGACAGCTTCCACAAAAATTGATGCATAGATATACATCAACCCCATGGCGGCAATAATAATCGTGACCATATGCCAGCAATAATAATTGGTATATTTCGCCACCCTGTCCAGTGCATTGGTCGCCAGCAAAGGACGAGCCGCAACTGCGCCACCACCGAAAATATGCAATAAACAAAGTGCAAAGCTCGCCGCGCCCGCCGCTAAAAACCAGATATTCATAATTTCTCCCAAACCTGATAAAGGCCGATCAAATGAAATGCGGCGTACACAAGACAAATCAAACTGCTCCATATGGTGAACGGCACCATGATTTCGGGCTTGAAGACACCTGCGACAAATGGCAAAGCACCGCGCAGTAAATATACGGCGGTAATCGCTACCAAAACCCACTTCAAGAACGGCAATGCCAGTGGCGTCCCCATGTCGCCACCTGCCCCCGCGCCAACCAGCGCATATACGCCCCACACCATCAGCACACTGCCAATAAATATCGTCACAACACCCGGATACCAGTGCCCGCTCTCTGCCATACGCGCCAAACGCTCCCCCGCCCCAAAGAACCGAAGCCAGTCCGCCCCGCCAACGATACAGGCAATATGCAACCCAGCCGCTATGAAACTTAGAAACGCGCCGATAAGCAGATACGGATTCAATTCAGGAAAGCTCATGTTTCACCCTCCAAGCCAGACCCGCCGCAGCATTTGCTATTTCGTGTAAATCCACCACTGTGTATAAGTTTAACAGCCATACTGTCTCCTTGTTTGAGTTTCTTGTCCATACCATACTTTATGGTATGGACAAGAGAAAATGGCATAAATATGTGGAATTCGAACACCATAACTCAGAAAATTCGGGCTATTGATTACCCAGCTCACACTCATGCCTATCTCCGTTCACCCCGGCGCAGGCCGGTAATGCAGGCACCCCCCTGGGTTCAGAGGTAGGGAATAGTCTGGAAATTCAACCAAGCTGTCTACAAAACCCCGCTCAAAGTTTCACCCAATAGCGGGGTGATACAGCGGCCTAGAGCATTATGAACGACTGCTCGCACTTGAAATAACGGGCTTAGTCATCCAGCCCTGGTTTCTCGTCTTCTTCCATGAAGTCCATGACGAATTCACTATCATCTTCTTCCTCGATTGGATCTTCGTCGATGTCCATTGACAGCATAGGGGTTGGAACTTCGAAATCTTTGGGTAGTCGCGGATCGAGCAGGCCTGCAGCTTTTAACTCGTCGCGTCCCGGGAGGTCCGTAACTTGTTCCAAGTTGAAATGAGCCAGAAAATTCTCCGTTGTGCCGTAGGTCACTGGACGACCCGGTGTACGCCTGCGACCCCGAATACGAATCCAGCCCAGTTCCATCAAAACATCAATAGTGCCGCCAGAAACAGCGACGCCGCGCACGTCTTCGATTTCGGGACGTGTGACGGGCTGGTGGTAGGCAATAATCGCTAATGTCTCTAGTGCCGCCTTGGATAGCTTGCGAGGAGCTTCGCGAATATCAACAAGATTATGTTCAAGGTCAGGTGCCGTTTGAAACCGCCAGCGCTCTGCCACCCGCACAAGATTAACCCCGCGTCCCGCATAGTCACGTGCCAACCGCGCTATTAACGCCCCGACATCACAGCCGTCCGGCATGCGCTCGCGCAGGGTTTCTATATCAATCGGTTCTATTGCGGCAAATAACAAAGCCTCCAACAGGCGCATATCGGCTTCCATGCTCTCGCCGTCTGTGCGCGTTTGCAAACGTTCATTCAGGTCAATAATATCGCTTTCTATTCCGGCTGCGGCAGTTTCAACCCTTGATGATGATTTGCCTGATTTGTTTTGGCCTTTATCACTCATGATTTATCCTCATCTTTTTGTAGTTTCCCGCGTAGATATATCGGCGCGAAAGCTTTGGATTGTTTAATTTCCAATTTACCCTCTTTGGCAAGCTCCAAGCCTGCGAGCAGCGAGCTTGCCCGTATGGTTTTTCTTGGGAGCGGCCTGTCAAAATCACTGCCGTCCGGTAGTAACTCGTCTAGTGTTAGCCATTCCATATTCGTCCCGACTGCTCTGGCAAGCCTGTGCCGAGCTTCGACCAGTGCCAAGACTAAAGGTTCCGGCAGTTTATGATTACGGATGGAGGCTTGGGACCGTGTATCGCCGTAAGCCTTGAGCATATCGAAAATTTCAGCCTGATATAGCGGTGTTGTTCGCGAACGCAAGCCTTCGGGTGCGCCGCGAACAAAAATGCTCTGCCCGATCATTTTAAGCTTGAACAAGCCCTCTGCGGCTCTGCGCATGGCGTCTAGCCTTTGTAGGCGAAACGCCAAATGCGCTGCTAACTCTTCAGCTTCTGGTAGTTGTTCTTCGCCATCGGTTTTTGGCAAAATAAGCCGCGATTTCAAATATGCCAACCAAGATGCCATCACCAAATAATCAGCTGCCAGTTCTATACGCAAGTTTTTGGCATTTTTGATAAAATCTACATATTGATCGGCAAGTTCCAGTATGGAAATTCGCGCTAAATCCACCTTTTGCATGCGAGCCAGTTCCAAAAGCAAATGCAGTGGCCCTTCATAGCCGTCTATATCAAGGATTAACGCCCGCCCCTGTTCTACCGCGTCGTCTACGGCTTCAAATGCCAGTTCGTCTTGGAAATCCGCGCTCACGTTGCTGGCTCCAATTGCGCCATTAATTTTGTGTATTCCTCCAGCGCCGTAGCATGGTTGAACGGCTCAAAACTCTCTGCCATTAAATCCGCCAATTGTGCGCGCCGCAAAGCATCGCCTGCTAACGGCTTTAGGCCTTTGGCCACTTTGACCATGTCCGGCAATTGCCCGCTACACTGCAAGACTATATCGCATCCTGCGGCCAAGGTCTTGCGCGCCAATGTGGTCAAACCGTCGCCCATAACATTTGCATGCAATGCTTTCATATCCAAATCATCACTCATCACCAAACCATCATATCCGATGTTTTGCCTGACTATCTTCTGGAACCCGGTTTTCGAAACTGTGATCGGTTGCGCCTTGTCAACACACTCCAAAACCACATGGGCGGTCATGGCCACGGGCGCATCCGACAATGCCTTGAACGGCACAAAATCTGTGCTCTCTAATTCGGCCAAACTTTCCGTAATAACGGGTAAGGCTTTGTGACTGTCTACTGCGGCGCGGCCATGACCGGGAATATGCTTAATTACGGGAACAATTCCGCCTGCAGTCAAACCAGCCATACAAGCATGCGCCATCTTTATCATCTTATCCGGGTCTCTGGAAAAAGCCCGGTCAGATATAATCGGATCAGCACCAAATACGGGCAAATCAAGCACGGGCGCACAATTTGCCGTAATACCAACAGAGCGTAAATCATCGGCTATCATACGAAAGTTCAGCCAAATAGCCCGCAAAGCATCTCGCTTGTTCAGTCTGTACAATTCCCCAAAATCGTATGCCCATGGTGATTTACGCCAATGAGGCGGCCCAAGCCTTTGCACACGACCACCTTCCTGGTCCACAAATATCAACGCATCACGCCCTACCGTATTTCGCAAATCTGCGCACAATTTACGCACTTGTTCCGGCGTTTCAATATTGCGACCAAACAGGATAAATCCCCACGGGTTACAATCGCGAAAAAACACCGCTTCAGAGGCAAGCAATTCCGGCCCGTTACAGGCAAATATGGCAGCATTTATTGTCATCTTAGGGTAACGATACAGTCCTGTTTGGCGGCTTTCAGTTTTTGGCACATTTGATTGGCAGCCGTTTTGCTGGGCAGTCCACTGACCCGCAGACGATAATAAATTCCCCGCTCGTTCAAATCAACGCGCTTGATGTCGGCAAAATGCGCTGTTGTTAGAATATTGCCCATTTTGCCAGAGAGCTTGCGCCACAGCGCGTCCGCTTCCGCCCGAGAACGTAAAGAAGCCACCTGCACGACATAATTCCCTGTGACAGTTTTTGGGTTGGCAACGCTAGGTCTTGTTGTCACTGTATTTGACTTCCCTGTATTCGGCTTCCCTGTATTTGGTGTTGGCGGCAAAGTCGTGGCAGATTCTTTAATCACAACATTTGCCGCAGGTTTTGAAGTAGGTTTGGTTACGGGTCGCGGCTTAGGCAAAGGCTCTTCGGTTATCGGCACTGTTTTCACTATAGTTTCGGTATTGGTTCCGTTTAAAACTTCGTAAATTTCTTTATCTTGATTGGGAGTCTGCGCTCCACCGCGTTCTACGGGCACCACTTTATAGGGCGCATTATCCGCTAAAATCCGTGGTGTTTGTTCCCGGTCTCGAGTGCCCGAAGCGAATAACTTTAAAACGACCAACGCTAAAAACAACAAAAACACTGCAGCGCCGATAAGTTTTATCATGCCGCCTCGCGCCGATTGCTCACGCACGTCAAATGGTTGGTGAGCATTTTCTGAACCCGGGATATAGGCGTCTTGTGGCTCATTTTCCATTAGATTTTCCTCAAATTCCATGCCGATTTTATGCGACCGCGAATCGCATGAATGCCGAACTATACTGTGTTTATAAAGCAATAAACACTACATATCAGAATGCGCCGCGCTTAGTTAACGAAAGGTTACAAATACCCAGTGACAGAAAACAGCTTGCGGTGCTCTTCGATAGCAAAACGGTCGGTCATACCAGCAATGTAATCGCAGATTACGCGTGCCGTTTCTGGAGTTTTCTCGCCTTTACATTGGGTGAAGATTCCAGTTGGTAACAGGCTTGGATCATCAATAAACAAACCGAATAACTCTTCAACCACACGCACTGCTTGCCCCATCATACGGTTAACTTTGTAGTGGCGGTACATGTTTTCATACAAAAACTTGCGCAAAGGTTTTTCCTCTGCTCGGTACTTATTCGAAAAGGCAATGACCGGACGGTCTAGCGAACGAATATCATCCGCACTTTTCGGGTTGTGTTCGGCCAGACGCGCGCGACTTTCCTTAAGCACATCTGCCACCATATAGCCGATCAAATCACGAATAACCTCGTGGATAAGGCGGTCGCGGGGAATGTCCGGGTAACGCGCCCGCACGTCTGCGAATGCACGGCCAACCAACGGCACCCGGCTGACGTCCTCAATAGAAAACAGCCCTGCTCCCAAACCATCGTCAATATCATGGTTGTTATAGGCAATATCGTCGGCCAAGGCCGCCACTTGGGCTTCGGGGCCGGCAAATGTATCCAGTTCCAACCCACGCCAATCATCCAGCGCTGTCATCGCCCATGGCAGCTCGCTTTCTGGATTGTCGGCATCAATTAGCGGGCCATTGTGTTTGGCAATACCCTCTAGGGTTTCCCAACACAAATTAAGCCCGTCAAATTCAGCGTAGCGACCTTCCAGCTTTTCGATAATTCGCAAGGTTTGGGCATTATGGTCAAAACCGCCATAAGGCTGCATAACTTTTTGTAGCGCCGTTTCGCCGCTATGACCAAACGGCGGATGTCCTAAATCATGCGCCAAAGCCAAACATTCCGCCAAATCTTCGTCCAAGCCCAAAACCCGGGCAATGGACCTGGCGATTTGCGCGACCTCTAGCGAATGGGTCAAACGTGTGCGGTAAGTATCGCCCTCATGGGCGACAAACACTTGGGTTTTGCCTTTTAGGCGGCGAAAGGCGGTTGAATGGATAATTCTGTCTTTGTCATGCTGGAATACCGTTCGTTCAGATTTCCCAACCTGTCCGATTTTGCGCCCTCTGGAGTTATCAGGATCACTGGCAAAAACCGCTCTTTCTCTCTTTGGAGAAAACACAACCCGTTTTTGAGAAAAATTTTTCAAATCACTTCACCTTTTTGTTTTATTCCCTATATTGTAACTATCAGTTTTAATAAAGCGAATGTTATATGCCCAACCCAAATATCAGTATGAGCGCCTCTGCCGCCAAACAAATCAATGTCATTATGGCCAAGCAGGCTGAAAAACAATTCTTACGCGTGGCCGTAAACGGCGGCGGCTGCTCCGGGTTTCAATATGCTTTTGACTTCGCTGACACCCCTAATGAGGACGATCTTATCCTGGAACTAGACGGCGCAAAAATTCTGATCGACGAAATTTCGCAAGAATTTCTCAAAGATAGCGAAATAGATTATGTGCAGGAATTGATCGGCGCAGCGTTCAAGATACATAACCCTCACGCCAAAGCATCGTGCGGCTGCGGAACGAGTTTTTCTTTTTAGAGCGGTGTATTACAAAAGTAATTTACTTCCCAAGACACCATTTCAAAATTGCTTTTTGCGCATGCAGGCGGTTTTCAGCCTCATCAAATACGACGGAGCTTGGCCCGTCTATGATAGCTGCTGATACTTCCTCACCCCTATGGGCAGGCAAGCAATGTAAGAACAGCGCATCATTTGCAGCTACGTTCATAAGCGCCTCATTGACCTGCCAATCACCGAGGTCAGCCATACGTTTATCAATATCCTTATCGCCCATAGATACCCATGTATCGGCGATGACAACATCGGCATTGGCGCAAGCTTTTAGCGGGTCTTGGATAAGGTCGATATGCGCTCCCTCTGCCCGCGCCCGCTCTACCATTTGCCCTGAAGGGCCGTAGCCGTCTGGTGTGGAGACCGCCAACTTATAGCCAAATTTCGAGGCTGCATTAATGAAGCTCATAGCCACATTATTGCCGTCCCCAACCCAACATAAACGCAAGTCTTTCAAGTCGCGGCCTTGCTCCTCAAGGGTCATTAAATCTGCCATGATTTGGCAGGGGTGATTATAATCCGTTAGCCCGTTAATCACAGGCACCGTTGCGTTTTGCGCGAGAGCGATTAACGCGCTATGGTCGTTGGCGCGTAACATGATCGCATCGACAAAGCGCGACAGAACTTTCGCCGTATCTTCAATGCTTTCCCCGCGCCCAAGCTGCATATCATCTGCGCTTGTGGTGATACTACTACCGCCGAGCTGCGCCATACCGACTTCAAAAGAAAACCGTGTACGGGTCGAACTTTTCTCAAACAACATCGCCAAGATATGCCCGGACAAAGGCGCATCAGAATCTACCGCACCTTTTGGAAGACCTTCCCGAGCTTTCTTACAACGGTGCGCCTCATCCAAAATTTCGCGCAATTCTTCTGCGGGAATGTCAGCGAGGTCTAAAAAGTGCCGGAAAATTGTACTGCTCATGCTTTCGTCCATATCAAACAAGATTGAAAGCGAACTGACTTATCATGAAACTGGTCACAAGCAATGCATTATTTACAAGTGAGGAACAAAAGCACGGTTTCTAGCCTAACAATCAAAAGGTCAGTTCAGGGATAAATTCTCGTTCCACCATCTCGTCTGACTGCCAAATCTGCTCAATAAATTCGATGTTCTCCTGCGCCAGCATCTCTAATAGTGGCGTGTAGATATTCTTTGTCACAGGCAAAAGTAGCCCGGTCTGTTCTATGACACCGTCTGCGATCAATTGTGCGGCCATGGCCGCAGGATAACCAACCGTTGCCGCCATGGCACTAAAACCATTGGCAGCGCCGATGGATTTAAGGCGTGCGGATTTATAAATTTTGGTTCCGTCCGCTCTTTTGATGATGAATTTGTGTTGCAGGATTATCATGTCTTTCTCTCCGTCCAGGTAGGAAAGTTTTTCTAATAACAAAACGCAAAATTTATCAAGCGGGCTAGCCCCCTCAGGAAGCCGTTCATCCGAAAAGACTCCGAGCCACTCTAGCGCCGCCCACGCGGTTGAATTGGCATTAATTTTGTGATTTTCCAATTCAGTCGCAGAATTGAGTTGCCGGATAAATGCGTACCAATCATTTGCCTGTGTAAGGCTAGCGTCCATGCCAAACAAGCCGAGCGCCTTAGCCAACTGCATGATTTGGCAGAATCCGGGATAACGCAAGGTGCCTCGTATCAAGGTGCTAACTTCTGGGATGCCGTAAATATCTTTGTAAAGAAGCGAGTTTCGATTTGGATAACATTCCAAATCTAGCCCGCCAATATTTACGGGTTTGGCCCAGTCCATTAAATCCTCAGCGGCGACGGTGACACCTTGCCCTGCCCGTAAATAATCCGCCTGATTGAGCAAAACCATGATCGCGCCTTTGGGGTTCCATGAGAATTTATAGCCGAGCGGATTATTATTATCGTCCGGCGCTGGGATACCGCCGCACCACGATACGAATGCTTCGATTTGTTCGCCCTTGGCGTGAGCCGCATCAATAATCTGCATAGCGCTTAGATGGTCAATACCCGGGTCGAGACCTATTTCGTTCATGATACAGATGCCTGCCTGTTTAGCCTCATTACCCAGCGCCAACATCTCTGGTGATTGGTAACTGGCACTGACCATATGAGTGCCTGCCGCGATACACGCCCGTGCCACTGTCGGATGAAAGGGCGGCGGCACCATGGACAGTACCACATCAAAATTTGTAGCGCGGATTGTCAAAGCGTCCTTGTCAGTCACATCAATAACCTCTGCGCTTGCATTCGCATAGCCTGTCGCCAAGCCTTGCGCATCCGCCAAAACATTATTGGCAATGACAATTTCATTTTCAGCACGCCTACACAACAATTCTACCAAAGGTGCCGTCACTAACCCTGCGCCTAATACCAAAAACCGAGCCATAATCATTCCTTATTTGCTATACAGGCAATGTGCATCACTGAATTACACAAGACAAGTCATGCTAGTCGTGTTACGCAAACAAAAAGGGGAATATCATGGATTCAAGTTTTCTGTCGCTGATGCCAGTGATTATCACATTGATCGTTGCCGTGTGGGCGCGCAATGTTATTTTGGGTTTATTCTTGGGCGTTTTTTCTGGCGTTCTTCTTCTGAACGGCCCAAACCCGTTCACCGGTCTGCGGATTATGGTCAATGACTATATGGTGGCTGAAGCGGCTGAAAGCTCCCATATGGGTATTCTCATTTTGATGATATTCATTGCAGGGCTTGTTGGCTTGATGGAAAAATCCGGCGGAGCGGCAGCCTTCGCTGGCATGATGGTCAAATATATCAAAGGCAAAGTCGGCGCGCAAATAGCCGCATGGGTTAGCGGCTCCTTGTTGTTCTTCACTGATTCCGGCACGCCGCTGATTGTCGGCCCGCTGTTTCGCCCTATCACCGATGGCCTCAAAATATCACGGGTCAAACTGGCATGGATTATTGATAGCACCGCCTCCCCCGTAGCCGTCCTCATCCCGTTCATTGGTTGGGGTTTGTATTCGCAAGGGCTGATTGCCGCCGAATACGAAGACCTCGGTATCAATGAAAGTGCGTTTCTTACTTATGTGAAAGCCGTCCCATTCCAGTTTTATTCGATCATGGCCGTTCTCATGGTTCCAGTCATCATCATCGCCAAAGCAGACTTTGGCCCTATGAAGAAGTTCGAAGACAATGCGGCCAAAGGTATTGTCGCCGAAAACCAAGCCGTTTTGAATGCCGAAATTGTGAGCAGTGAAGATCTCGACAAAGCCAAACCGATTATGGTCTGGTTGCCCCTGACAATTATGCTGACCGTCATGTTTGGCCTGCTCATCCCGATGGGTTTTCCCATGCATATGGAAAATGTGCCGTCCAATGCGTTTCGCGGCAGTTTGTCCACCGGGTATATTCTCGCAGCCATAGCTTTAATGTTGTTGATGGCACGGTATGGTGTTCGGTCTTTAGCATCAGGGTTTTCACTTTATTTAGAGAGCATGAGCAAAATCATCAGCATACTCGCCATTTTGGTTTTGGCGTGGTCGCTTGGCGCTATAGGTAAAGATCTGGGCGCGCCTGAATATATTTCGCAATTGGTAGCTGGAAAATTACCCGCTTATTTAATTCCCGTGGTCGCCTTTGCTGTTGGCGGCATCATTTCCTTTTCCACAGGTTCGTCTTGGGGGACTTACGCAATTTTAATGCCGCTGATCATTCCCCTCGCCTATGCGTTTAATGCGCCGATGTATGTGTGTATTGGCGCGGTATTATCAGGCGGATTGTTTGGGGATCATTGCTCGCCCATATCCGATACCACTATCCTCTCGGCAACAGGTGCAGGCTGTCACCAGCTTGACCATGTTAAAACCCAAATACCTTATGCCTTGTTTAATGGTGCTTGTTGCCTTGCTGCCTTCATATTCGCAGGCATAACCGGAAGCGTCTGGGGGCTTGCACTTGGTATTGCGCTCATGTTGCTCGGCTTATTTGTCATTAAGAAATTTATTTCTTAAACAGCATTTGTGCCGCCGTGAGCAATTGTGCTTTTTCGACTTTGAAACCAGAACGTATCCATAGGGCTTTCAGTGCTGCTAGAGCCTTACCAAGCTTTTCTCCGTGGGGAATGCCCAGAGTAATTAAATCTTTTCCCGTAACCGGAAATTCTGGCCATTGCCAATCGCGAGCGGTTGCATATAGCCTCCACCATGCGCCGGATTCTATGGGGTCCTCCGCACCTGCTGAGCGTATCATTGCTCTATCCATAGCAGCTTGTTTCCCCGATGTGTAAATTGCGATTTTAGTGTCCTTGCCTGGCAATCCGGGACGTAGGTCTGTTTGGTCGCCCGCCCATTGGATCAGCCTTGCCTTTTCCTTATTGGACATTTTCAGGCGCTTACATAGCCGTGCCATAGCCAATTCGTCCCGTGCCGACATGGCCATCAGGCGCACATATGGGTCAGGGGTGAGGGCGTGTTTTTTCTCTAAGGCACATATGAGCTGTAGCCCTTCGCTATTACTGGCCTCGGGCAAAAGGGTTTCCAAAATTCCGTTCGCCGACATGACATTCACCGTCCGAAACGGTGCAGGGGCGGACAGGAGTTTCTTAAGCTCCGACCAGACACGTTCTGCGGATAAAGTTTTAAGTCCGGCTTTTAATTCCCGGCACGCGGTTAACCCATCTGCGTCCATAGCTTTGTCCGCACTGTACCAAGCATTGAAGCGAAAGAAGCGCAAAATACGCAGATAGTCTTCTTCGATACGTGTGACCGCATTGCCGACAAAACGGACTTTACGCACTTTTATATCGTCCAGCCCTTGCCCGGTTGGGTCGTATGTTTTGCCGTCCAAATCCGCATAAAGCGCGTTCATGGTGAAATCGCGGCGTCTGGCATCTTCCGCCCAATCTTCGGTAAATTCCACCGTGGCGCGGCGCCCGTCTGTGCTGACATCCCGGCGCAAGGTAGTGATTTCATATACTATTCCATCCACGACTGCGGTTAATGTACCGTGGGCCAAGCCAGTTTCGTGGACGGCGATTCCCACGGCTTTTAACAATTTGGCGACTTGGCGCGGCGCAATTGTCGTGGCAACATCATAATCCGCCACTGGCGCACCCAGTAGAGCATTGCGCACGCAGCCGCCGACAAATCTGGCGCTCCCCTTTGGCAGGGCGGCGAAAAGTTTTTTGGTTTCGCTCGATGTGAGCCAATCGCTATCAAGTTTCATTGCATATCCTTTGATAAATTCGGTACAGCATCATGGCCGTCATGCCCCAGATATGCCAGGTCGGAGCGTCCGCATTTGGCCAAGGCATATCGTATAATTTATGGGTCGTGCCATCAAATTCCACCTTGCGCGGTATATGGTTTTCGGGGTTCATGAAAAACGCGAACGGAATTTCTATCGTGTCTTCCACTTCGCTGGGGCACGGTATGATTTTCGCTGCCGGGTTCAACACGCCGACAAAGGGCGTCACCCGGTATTGTGATACGGCGTTGAAAGACGGCAAGCGGCCAAGGAGGTGAATATCCTGTGCGCCAATTCCAATCTCCTCGCGGGTTTCGCGCAGCGCCCCTTGGCACGGGGTTTCGCCTGCCTCGGTGCGTCCGCCCGGAAAACTGATTTGCCCGGGATGGGTCGGCATATGCAGAGGGCGTCTGGTGAGCAGGATATGCCATATATTTCGTTTTACTAATGGTATGAGAACACTTGCCGGGCGTTGCCCGTCTCGCTTGGGAGTGTGGCTGTCATCACACATGTCCACAGAACTGAGCATAGCGGTGATGCTCCCGATTAAAGGGTCGTCCAAATTAAACATCGTGAATACCCTTTGGGCCAAGCGGGAAGAACCCGCCACCCGCATAAACCCCAAGTCGGTTATCGACCTCGACTGCACACTCGACCAATTCATAAAACACCGAGCGGATAATCAACGCATCCAGTCGCCCGCGCACGCGCAGTAATGGTGTCGGCTCCAAAGTCTTCGTATCAGTTTCGACAATAAGCGGATGCTTCGCGCCGACTTCAATCACCTCGTCCATATTGGTTGTCAGGAACAAGCGTTGGTGTTTGCCGCTGCCTTCAATATCAACGCGCACGGCCAGAAAATGGGCGCACTCTACGGTGATGCGGATTTGCTCTACGGGTGTGACCAAATATGTCTCTCCGTCCACGTCCTTGCGCAAAACCCTTGAGAACAATTTGACCAAGGGCGCCCGCGTGATGCGCGCGCCTTCATGCCACCAAGACCCGTCCTTGCGAATGACCAAGTCCATATCACCACAGTGTTCCGGATGCCATTTCTCTACTGGGAGCGCGCCATCGCCTTGCTCTCGCGCCGCTTTGATCAGTGCCGATAGTCCTGTGTTGCCAAAATTTCCATTATTTCCAGAATTTCCATTATTTAATGTAGACACGTGCAAGATTCCTTTTGCGCTTTAGACATATTGCCCTAAACCTAAGCAAACAAACTTACCATACAAGAGAAATGCCCAAAAAACATACATGAGAAACGAGACCTATATGACGACTTCTGCACTTGAGAAAAAACTCGCAACCGCCAGCGCCAAATTGGATAAAGTCAAAGCTGAAATCTCCAATGTCGTCATTGGTCAAGAAACCGTTGTTGAACTGTCCTTGGCGGCCATGCTGTCGGGCGGTCATGCATTGCTGGTTGGTGTGCCGGGGCTGGCCAAAACCTTGCTGGTGGAAACCATGTCCACGGTGCTTGGGCTGGACGGCAAGCGTATCCAGTTCACCCCCGATTTGATGCCCGCAGATATTATCGGTTCCGAAGTTCTGGAAGAAAGCACCAAAGGCAAACGCTCATTCCGTTTCATCCCCGGCCCGGTATTTTGCCAGCTTCTCATGGCCGACGAGATTAACCGCGCCAGCCCGCGTACCCAATCCGCTTTGCTGCAAGCCATGCAAGAACGCTTCGTTACCGTCGCAGGCGAACACCACAATTTACCCGCACCGTTCCATGTGCTGGCCACGCAAAACCCGATTGAGCAAGAGGGTACATATCCACTCCCCGAAGCCCAGCTTGACAGGTTCTTGTTTCAAATAGATGTGGGCTATCCCAAAGCGGACACAGAGCGCGAGATATTGCTTGCGACAACGGGCACTGAACAGGGCAGCGCCAAAAAAGTCATCACACCTAAAGGCTTGATGGACATGCAGGCGCTAGTGCGCTCCATGCCCATTGGCAATACGGTGGTGGATTGCATATTATCATTAGTGAGAAATGCTCGGCCAGATCAAAGCGAATACGGTTTTATCAAAGACGCAGTTGTCTGGGGGCCAGGGCCGCGCGCCGGACAAGCGCTTATGCTGGCCAGCCGCGCCCGCGCACTCTTAGACGGGCGCATATCACCAAGCGTAGATGACGTGCTGGCCCTAGCCGCCCCGGTTCTCAAACACCGCATGGCTCTAAGTTTCGCCGCCCGCGCCGACGGCGCCAATCTCGACGACCTAATCACCAAGCTGGCTGAACGGGTGAGTTAGTGATCTGCAGTGTTCAAAAAACCAGAGTTACGGGTGTCTCAGATAGTCCGTTACCCCTCACCTTGTTCCTCTCCCCATGGGAGAGGAGACGATGTGGCGTGTACCTTTGTAAATTGTTGCATTGGAAATTCACGATAGCTCTATCAGTCAAACTCCATAATCCCAAAAAGTTATTGCAACGTCTCCTCTCCTTTTGGGAGAGGAACAAGGTGAGGGGTAATGGCTTATCGAGGATAACGGTTACCAGATATTTTAATACCTTCCCCCATGGAAAATGGGGGAAGGAGTAAGATGCCCATTGCCACGAAAAACACCCAACTCAGACGCGACGCGGAGCATCTTGCTGCGCCTTATCCGCATCTTTTGGCCGAGGCCGAGCGGGTGGCGGCTATTGTGGCGCAGGGTGTGCATGGGCGTAGGCGTTCCGGGCAAGGCGAGACGTTTTGGCAGTACCGTGATTATTCAAATTCCGATAGCGCCCATGATATTGATTGGCGACGCTCGGCACGCTCAGATCATTATTATGTGCGCGAAAACGAATGGGAAGCCGCCAACACCGTATGGATGTGGCGCGACGGTGCGGTGGGTATGGACTGGAAATCGCATAAATCTCTACCAACCAAAAAAGACCGGGCATCCGTATTGATGATGGCGCTATCGTCATTGCTGATGCGGGCCGGGGAGCGCTGCGCCGTACTAGGCATGAGCGAGCGTCCACATACGGGGCGCTTTGGTATAGAGCGCATATCCTATAAATTGGCCACGGGCGCGGGCGAAATGGATGCCTTGACCGCTAATTTTTCCGCCCACTCAAAACTGGTGTTGGCGTCTGATTTTCTGGCTTCGGCGAACACATGGCGCGAGACATTGGTGACGTTATCCGCGCGGCCAGCCACCGGGATTTTGCTGCATATTGTCGACCCGGCAGAGCGCGGATTTCCATTTAAAGGCCGGGTGCAAATGCTCCAGCCCGGATCAAAAATAGCCAAATTACCTTTCTTGCTTGGCCGTGCCGAAAAAATGCGGGATAAATATCTGGAGAAATTTGCCGCCCACGAAGAGGCCTTAGCACAAACCGCCCGCAGGCTGGGTTGGACATTGGTCACCCACACCACGGATCAACCGGCGGCACAGGCACTCAGCGCTATGTATCAAGCCCTTGCAGGGGACGTTTAATGGTTATTGGCCCATTGACATTTCTGGCACCACTAGCCTTGTTTGGGCTACTCGCCTTGCCGATTATATGGTGGGTGCTGAAAATCACGCCGCCAAAGCCGCTTTTGCAAATTTTCCCGCCGCTCAGACTTCTTGCTGATATCGGCAAGGAAGAAGACACCCCCAATGCTACACCGATATGGCTCTTGCTGTTTCGTTTGCTCATGGGGGCATTGCTGGCGGTGGCT
>JAKIUV010000038.1 GCA_021647375.1 Robiginitomaculum sp. | reverse complement strand
AACAAGGACAAGAATTTCCGGACGCCAACCGTTTTAGCGCCCGAAAATCTGTGGATATGATGGACAAGGGCCAAGTAGCCCTTGACCACATATCCACAGTTCAGCAACAATCAAAGCGGACAATCAATGTGCTATGAAAACCGGACAAACCTAAAAGCTAGCTACAGTGCATAGTGAAAACGAAACCATTGAGTTTTCCGTGTCGCCGTTTCTGTTGGGGCTGGAAACTGGCGATGTTATTGCTTTGACTGGAATCGGTGGAGACTGGCAAATCACGGCGCTTGATGGTTTGGGCGGACGCAGCGGCCAAGCAAAACGTATCAGTGCTAGCGCCGTCAACCTAACCAGCGGCAATGCGCCTGGCGTTATTAGCACCCCGGATTGGGTTTCTGCCCCAGAAGGTTATGCTCTCGATATTGCCGATTTCACCGGAGACGGCACACGCGTCGGGCCATTGGTTGGTGTGGTCGTCAATCCGTTTGTGGATACGGTGATCACAGAGCCGGGCGGGGCTGAAGCCGCACTAACATCCCCGGTACGCATCGGGGCTTTGCTAAGTGAATTGCCTGCGGGGCCTGTCGGGCGTTTTGACCTGGCCAACACCGCCGATATTTTGATGCCGGGCGTGTCCCTTGCGTCCGTACCGGACGTGGACATATTATCCGGAGGTAATATGTTTGCGGTAGAGACCCCGCTGGGTTGGGAAATCTTGCAAGCCGCAAATGCCGAATTGGTTGGTGCGGATACTTATCGCATTAGCCGCCTATTGCGTGGCCAATACGGTACAGATCATGTGTTAGGCTTGGCCGTGTCGTCCGGTGCCCGCGTAGTTTATCTTGGGCAAGGCTGGCAGAACCTGCCCGTAAATGCCGATTTTATCGGCGTAGACATAGATTTCACCTTAAGCACGATTGGCCGCGAGGACACAGAAACCCTCACCCAAAACTACCAAGCCAACCACCTCCGCCCGCTTTCCCCAGTTCATATAAAAGCAAGCCGTGTTGGCTCAAATATAAAAATAAGCTGGATCCGCCGCACAAGGGTCGACGGCGATGATTGGGTGTCATTGGATGTGCCACTAGGGGAGGAAAGCGAGAGATATGTGGTAGAGTTTCTGGACGGCGGGGTGGTTGTTTTAGTGCAAGAAGTTCAAACATCTATGCTCCAAATGTCAATCGTTGACCTAGAAGCGCTATTTGGCACACCGCTCGGCGCAATCAGCATAACCATCACACAAATATCTCAAGTTTATGGGGCTGGGCGGGAGCGTGCCTTGACGTTAGAAATTTTACCCTGAGTGCTTGCGGTTTAGCCTACGCTCCTTACATTAGTCACAAAGGAGACCTGCGTGGCTAAAGACCCTTATAAACTGCTGGGCGTGAGCAAGAGCGCTAGCGATAAAGAAATAAAGAAAGCCTACCGTGCGTTGGCTAAAAAATGGCACCCGGATAAAAATCCGGATAATGCCAAGGCGGCTGAGCGCTTTAAGGAAATGTCGGCGGCTTATACTTTGCTGTCCGATAAAGATTTGCGTGCGCAATACGATAGCGGTGGCATTGATGCATCGGGGCAACAGCAGAACCCATTTGCCGGCCAAGGCGGCGGTATGGGCGGTGGCGGTTACCGCACGGCGTCCGGTGCGCAAATGGGCGGCGATATGAGCGACTTGTTTGCATCATTGTTCGGGATGCAAATGGGGGGCGGACAAATGGGTGGCCAGCAGCAGTTTCGGCGCCCACCACCACGCCCTCAAAAGGGTGAGGATATAAGATATTCCCTGACAATTTCCCTGCCCGATGCTGTCGCAGGCGCGGTCAAACAAATCCTGATGAGTGATGGTAAGCAGCTTAAAATCAAAATACCCGAAGGCACCAGTGATGGCGCGACTTTGCGCCTGCGTGGCAAGGGGCAAGCGGGCGTTAACGGTGGGCCTGCTGGCGATGCAAAGATCAAAATATCTGTCAAAAAACACAAATATTTGCGCCGTGATGGCAATAATTTACGCCTGGACTTACCGATTACTTTGCAAGAAGCAGTGCTTGGCGGCAAGGTTACCGTCCCGACCCCCAAGGGCAATATCAGTTTAAATATCAAACCAGGTTCTAGTTCCGGAAAAACCCTGCGCCTTAAGGGCAAGGGCGTGAAAAATGGTGATTTACTGGTACGGTTAATGATTATCTTGCCAGAAAAGATGGGCGATGATCTGAAAAACTGCCTCGAATCATGGGAAGATCAGCCGGATCCGCGCTCAAATATGAATATATCCACTACATAGCTGAATATCGTATTCAGATTGTATTCACAGATGGTTGTCTATAGAGACACAATGATGAAATTGAATAGACATATCATTTTAGGCCTTGTCGTGGCTACACTCGCATTGCCAGCAGGCACTGCGGCGGCTAGTTCTGCGCAAGATGCTCCTGATATGTCATATATCTTAAATGTGCAGCAGGGCTGGAAAATACAGGGGCAGAACAGGATTGAAGCCCTTTATGCCCAGCAGCGCCGACCACAACGCAAAATTTCTGCTAGTCGTGCTAAGGCCGCAGCTATGAGACAACATCGTGGTGCCAAATTTGTCAATGTTCAATTGGTCAATCAGGCTACTTATCGGGTACGTTTGCAAAAAAATGGCCGAATCGTCGATGTTTATGTTGACGCCTACACCGGACAGGTGAAAAACTAGCTCCGAGTAATGGGAGAATATCATGCGTATACTTATAGTCGAAGATGATCCGGATTTGGGTCGCCAACTTTCCGAAGCCCTTGGAGATGCGGGCTATGCGGTTGATAAGGCCACGGACGGTGAGGAAGGGCATTTTCTCGGCGATACCGAGCCTTATGATGCGGTCGTCCTTGATCTTGGCCTGCCCGTGATTGACGGTATCAGTATTTTACAAAAATGGCGTGCCGATGGCAAAGATTTTCCTGTGCTTATCCTTACCGCTCGCGACCAGTGGAGCGAGAAGGTCGCCGGATTTGACGCAGGCGCAGATGATTATCTGACCAAGCCGTTCCATACCGAAGAATTACTGGCGCGCCTGCGGGCACTGGTGCGCCGCGCCGCTGGTCATACCACGGACACCATAGATATTGGCGGGCTGACGGTCGATAATCGTGCGGGCCGAGCATTTGTTGACGGATCTCCGATCAAACTAACATCACATGAGTTCCGCTTATTGTCCTATATGGCTATGCATGTGGATAAAGTGATCTCGCGCACCGAATTGGTTGAGCATATCTATGACCAGGATTTTGACCGGGATTCCAATACCATTGAAGTATTTATCGGACGTTTGCGCCGCAAAATTGGTGTCAATCGTATCGAAACTGTGCGCGGACTTGGTTACCGTCTTGTTGATCCTGAGGAGGATTCTGGCGGGGAAAAAACTTAGGCGGCTACCGTGGAGGGCGTTCCTGAACATCCTGAAGACGGTAGCACAGAGCAAGGCCGTTCGCTTGTTTGGCGTTTGGTGCGTAGTGCAGCTATGTGGGTTGTGCCTGCTTTGTTGTTTACAGCGTTCTCGCTGATTTGGTTTTACCAGGCATCGACTTATAAAAATTTCAACGATCCTTTGGTCAATACTATTCAAGCCTTGGTAGCGAATATTGAAGATGACCCTTTATCGGAAACTGCGGACGCAAGAATTATCTTGGCTAACCAGCCCATAGACGCTCGCTACCAGCTAGCTTTATCAGGGCGATACTGGATGGTTGGAGAATTACAAGATGACGGGATTTTGGTACCAATCATAAGCTCCCTATCTCTGTCTGACTCTACTCTCAAGCTCGCCACAAAAGACGCCGATAATATTCGCGCAAAACAAGGCGAAGTCATCCGCGCTTTTTCAATCGGCCCGGACAATGAACCGCTTAGCCTTGCAGCTCAATCAGTGATATTCAACGACCAAAATTTGGTGATAGTCGCCGCCGCTGACCGTAGGCCTGCGCGGCAGGCCGTGCGTCAATTTTCCTTGATAGCGTTGGGGTTACTGACCGTGCTGGCTATGGGACTTACCTTGGCTATTTATATGCAAGTTCGCCTGGGGCTAGCACCGCTGTTTGAGCTGCGCGACCGTGTTGTGGATATTCGAGAGGGTCGCGCCAAGGCGGTTAAGGGGCGCTATCCGAAGGAGATTAAACCGCTGGCGGACGAACTTAATTCCCTCATCGGTCATAACCGTGATGTAGTCGAATATGCCCGCACCCATGTGGCTAACCTTGCCCATGCACTCAAGACACCCTTGGCGGTTCTCATGAACGAAGCGGACGGGAAAAAATCCAAATTGGCCAATATTGTGACAAAACAAACGGGTATAATGAACAAACAGGTCGACCATCATTTGCGCCGCGCTCGTGCGGCGGCTCGCGGGCAAAGTATCGGCGAAAAGACACCTGTTGCCGATACGGTAAATTCTCTTGTGCGGACACTTGGGCGCATATACCGCGACAAAGATTTGGACTTTGAGCTGGATATTGAAGAGAGGTTGATGTTTCGCGGCGAGAAACGAGACCTTGAAGAAATGGTTGGAAACCTACTGGATAACGCATGCAAATGGACAAATGCTAAGATCAATGTCGTGGTCGAAACTGATACTGGAGAAACCGCAAAAGTCCGCATAACCATAGACGATGACGGCTCCGGCATGGCGGCAGACCAATACGAAAATGTCCTAAAACGCGGCACACGTCTCGACGAAACCACACCTGGTACCGGCTTCGGCCTTTCCATAGTCAACGATCTCGCCAAGGCGTATAATGGATCCCTAACACTGGATAAATCGCCATTGGGTGGGTTAAGGGCAGTACTGGTTATTCCGATGGTTCGGGGGTAATATGAAAGCTTATTCCGAGAAACGAAATGCGCCATCTGCGGAGCGCAATCAGGCACCGATTGGAGCGCAGTTGGAGAAATTTTTACCACCAAATGCACATGTCTTGGAGATTGCATCTGGGACAGGTCAGCACGGAGCATATTTTACGGCTTTGCGGCCTGATATTATTTGGCAGTACTCTGATATTGATATGGATGCACACGACAGCCAAGCAGCCTATGCTCGTGATAATTCGGTGCAATTGATAATGCCGTTCCGATTGGACGTAACACAAGATGGCTGGTGGCAAGGCATTGCGTCTATCACTAATGTTTATTGTGCAAATATGATCCATATTGCACCTTGGGCGGCTGCAATGGGCTTGGCCAAGGGCGCAAGGGCATTGCTCAACTCTGGCGAAAAACTCTTCCTCTACGGCCCTTTTTTGATGGGGGATGATAGCGCCCGCTCTAATTTAGACTTTGCACAAAACTTGAAACAACGAAACCCCACTTGGGGTGTGCGGGAATTGGTAGATGTAGAAAAGTTGTTCTTTGAAAATGGCTTTCGGCTTGAAAAGACAATCAATATGCCCCGTGACAATTATTTGCTGATTTTTGCGCGAAATTTAGTGGCTAGATAGTAAAAATCCTTACCTCCCGTTAAGCATATATTTGCAGTTCAGTGTTCATAATTAGGAGGCTGCCTTAATCGTGACTGTTTTGTCATGTTTTGGCAAGGTTGACGTAAAGTGCATTGGCGCACTTTGCTTTGGAAAGGATTCTGGCGTTATGTCTGTGTTTTACAAAACTCTTAAACCCGTTATTACTCTGCTCGGTGTTGCGGTGATGGTTATTGCTGTCCCGATCAGTAGCAGCGCCAAGCCGCTCGGCATGCCCAATGAACAAGGATTGCCAAAGTCTTTGGCGGATTTAATTGAGCACGTTTCGCCAGCGGTGGTAAATATTCGCGTGATAACGGGAGGTTATGCGGCGAACCGCCCGAGAGAGGATGCGACCGAGGGGCAAGGCTCAGGCTTTATTGTCACATCTGATGGAAAAATCGTTACCAATTTTCATGTTATCGAGGGCGGTGATAAAATCACCGTCGATTTTGCCAACGGTGAAGAGTTTGAGGCTAAAATCATTGGTACAGACCACGAGACAGATATTGCGGTCATACAAATTCAGGCAAAGCGTAATTTTGATTATGTCGGATTTTACCACGGGCCGGAGGTGCGCATTGGTGATTGGGTGCTGGCCATTGGGAATCCGTTTGGTATCGGTCAATCGTCCAGTGTCGGTATTATCTCCGCGACTTTACGCAAACGTGTGGAGTCTGGTTCTTATGTTGATTATTTACAAACCGATGCAACGGTTAACCGGGGGAATTCCGGCGGGCCTTTATTCAATTTTAAAGGTGAGGTTATTGGCGTAAATTCAGCAATATTCTCGCCTACAGGTGCCAGTGTTGGCATTGCATTTGCCGTGCCACATACGCTGGCGGAAGAAATCGTGGCGGATATAATTAAATACGGTAAGGTCAAACGTGGGTTTTTGGGTGCCGCACTGCGCGAAGCGGAATACACGCAAAACGGAGCCGTCTATAAAGGGGGGGCGACCATTAATTCTATTGGTGCGGGTACGCCCGCCGAGATATCTGGATTACAAGTCGAAGACGTTATTTTGCGGATTAACAATACGGTCGTGCGCAATGCTGTGGAAGCTACCCGCGCTATTGGTAAATTACGGGCAGGCGACATTGCCATTTTCGAAATTGAGCGGGGTGATACAATTATTCCGGGCGGTGTCAGGGTTAATATAGCCGAGCGGCCTGACAATAAAGACAAGCTAACGATAGCGACAGGCAATACGGGCGGAGCCGTTGCGCCTAGCGCGGCCGCGCCAGCTGCGCCCAAGGCCAATTCAATGTATAATACCGGCCTCTCTTTGGTTGACCTCGGCGCTACATTTCGCGAAAGTATTGGCATGCGGGTTGATCAAGTCGGTGTTTATGTCGACTCGGTAGCTCTTGGTAGTAATGCGGCACGCAAGGGCATAAAATCCGGCATGGTTATTCTCGAAGCCGACGGCAAGCCTGTGGCTAGCGTCCGGGCATTTGGCGAACTGGTTCGCAAAGCCCAAGAAAAAGGGCAGCGCTCTCTTGTGGTTAAAATCCGAACACTCAATGCCAGTGAACACTATACTTCAATTTCTCTGAATTAAACAATTTAAACCAAGGCAAAAAAAAGGAAAATAATATGCGTATATTGGTGGTGGAAGACGACGAAGTCGCGGCGGAATATGTCCGTAAGGGATTGATGGAAGAAGGTCATGTTGTTGACCTTGCCGGCGATGGTGAACTTGGTTTGGAAATGGCTAAGGCAGCGGATTATGATGCGCTTGTGCTGGACCGGATGTTGCCAAAACGCGACGGTCTTTCCTTGCTCAAAGAGCTTCGTGCGGACGGTGATAAGACACCCGTATTGATTTTATCGGCGCTGGGCGAAGTTGATCAAAAGGTTGAAGGCTTGCGGGCAGGCGGTGATGATTACCTAGCAAAACCCTATTCATTTGCCGAATTATTGGCACGAGTTGAGGCAATGGGCAGACGTTCTGACCCCACGGCGGCGGTGACGAAATTAAAAACAGGTGACCTAGAAATGGATTTGCTGGCACGGACGGTCAAACGCGGCGACCAAAAAATATTGCTGCAGCCACGGGAATTTCGCCTGCTAGAATGTTTGATGCGCCATGCAGGCAAGGTTGTTACCCGCACCATGCTTCTGGAAAAGGTGTGGGACTACCACTTTGACCCCCAAACCAATGTAATTGATGTGCATATTTCGCGCCTACGGGCTAAAATCGACAAAGAATTCGATGCGCCTATGCTTCATACGGTGCGCGGTGCAGGATATCGCTTGCAGGTTTAATAAACCTGCGCGAAAACGGTATTATGCTCGCGCCCTTAAAACGTCTGTATAAAAACACGGTCTTTCGTCTGTCGATGATAGCGGCTGGGCTATTTGCTATGTCCTCGCTCATCGTGCTTGGCTATATTTATTTTGCCACAGTGGTTTCAGATTTAAACCGCGTTGACAAAGCGATGGAGTTGGAAATTGAAGAGCTTACCCAAATTTATGAAACACAGGGGCCAAGTTTTTTAAACCAGATTATTTTTGGCCGGGCGGCACCAAAAGGCGCGAGTGACTTTGATAATAATACATTTTATTTATTCGAATTTTACGATGAGAAAGGCAATGCTTACGGCGGCGGAAACTTACCTGCAAAAAGGTTTTTCGCCGACCCTGAAAAGACGCCGTTTTGGAAAAAGATTCCGGGCTTAAAGAACAACAATTCGAGGGAATTTGACTATGTTGCCGCTACGTCTGAGGACGGCGTGAAAACCATAAGAAGAGCCAGAGGTCGGCTAAAAGAGTTTTTACCCTCCGGGACAAAATTATTTATCGGCAAGGATGTGGAAAACATTATGGCAGCGGGTGAGAAAGTTACGCGTGCTTTGTTAATATCTATGGCATTAGCGATTTCTCTGGGTTTGATTTCAGGCATATATATGTCGCGGCGGTTTGCACGGCGTATCGGCGCGTTTAATAAACTGGCAACAGATGTACGAGCAGGCGATCTAAAGCGCCGCGTACCGCGCAATGAAAGCGGTGACGAGTTGGATGTTTTGGCTGAGCATCTCAACTCTATGCTCGATCATATTGATACATTGATGACCGCAATGCGCTATGCTGGGGACAGTATCGCCCATGATTTGCGCTCGCCTTTGACGCGGTTGCATACACGCTTGGAAACGGCTGGCTCGGAAGTAAAAGATGAAGTTGCTAGAGAGGCTTTGTATAAAGCTTCGGATGATGCGGGTGAGTTGCTGCGGACGTTTGAGGGCGTGTTGCGTATCGCCCGGCTGGAAGCCGGAGAGCGCCGCGAAATACTGGTGCCTTTGGATCCGAGCCTTGTCCTTGAAGATATTGCAGAGCTTTATGAGCCGTCCTGTGAGGATGCGGGCTTGAAATTTGCTTTGGAGATTGAAGGCAAGCATACTATTCGGGCTGACCGTGGTTTGTTGTCTCAAGCCGTATCCAATCTGGTTGAAAACGCCATTAAGTATACGCCGCGCGGCGGGGCAATTACTCTGCGTTTGCGCAAAATTAGCTCGGGCCGGGTCGAAATATCCATTACGGATACGGGGCAGGGTATTCGGCCAAAAGATCGGGACCGGGTCAAAGAGCGGTTTGTTCGTTTGGAGGCTAGCCGCACGGCTCCTGGCAGTGGTCTAGGTTTGGCGTTAGTTGATGCGGTCGCGGATTTACATCAGGCAGAATTCGAACTTTCGGACGGTCCAGGCGGCGAAAACAGTGATAGGCCGGGCTTGCGAGCCGCCCTAATATTCCCGCGCATAAAACGTGAAAAATGATAGAAGGCGACCCGAATGTACTGTTTGAGCAACGTATTGGTAAAGCTTTGCCGGTTTTTGATGCAGAAACCGGAGCGGTAAAATTAGCGGGCAGGGGGCTTGATAATATCGTTGCCAGTGCAGCGAGTTGCGCGCCTTACCTAGAGAGATTACTTGATAAATGGCCGGAGATTGTCACCAGTTTAAAACAATACCCGCCCGAAGAAATATTCACTGGCTTGCTCGAAGGCATTAAACCAACATCTCTGCCTGAACTCCACAAGTCTCTGCGCCAAACCAAACAAAAAATACATTTGTTAGCGGCACTTTGTGACCTTGCTGGTGTTTGGGATTGGGTGCAGGTGTGTCAGGTTCTCAGTGAATTTGCTGATAAATCTATGCAAGCACTAATAACCACTATTGCTGAAGATATGGAATTTGATGGAACGCCGGATAATCCTGTGCCGGGGTTGTTTGTGCTTGCACTAGGCAAATACGGCGCGCGGGAACTCAATTATTCTAGCGACATTGATTTGATTGTTTTTTATGATCCGGAGCGCGTAAAACTGCCTAACCCCGAAAGAGCAGAGCGGACTTTGATACGATTTGTCCGTAAACTCATGCGCGGTTTTGATGATGTGAGTGAACATGGTTATGTGTTTCGTACAGATTTGCGTTTGCGGCCAGATCCACGCGCAACAACGGTGGCCGTATCGACCCGAACCGCTGAACGCTATTATGAAAGCCTTGGTCAGAATTGGGAACGGGCAGCGATGATAAAAGCGCGTGCGGTGGGCGGGGATAAACAAGCTGCCGCTGATTTTATGAAACATGTGCTTACCCCTTTTGTATGGCGCCGTAGTATGGATTTCCATGCAATCGATGATGTGCATTCTATCAAGCGCCAGATACAAGGTAATGCGAAACCCGAAGACATTGTGACCGCAGGGCATGACGTAAAACTTGGAGTAGGCGGCATCCGCGAAATAGAGTTTTTTGTCCAAGTGCAACAATTGATACTCGGTGGCCGCAATCCGAAGCTTTGGATCCCGCGTACAGTTGACGGTTTGCAAGCTTTGGCAGAAGGCGGGTTTGCCGACCCTGATAATGCCCGTATATTGCAAGAGAAATATGCCGATTTGCGTTGCGCTGAGCATCGTGTGCAAATGTACGCAGACGCGCAATCTCACACTTGGCCAATAGATAAAACCCAGCGCCAACAATTGGCTGCACTGAGCGGCTTTGGTGATTTTGAAGAATTTGAAACTAAACTAAAGAATACGTTCCTAAATGTTCACAAAATATACCGGGAGTTGTTTGCGGGTGAAGAGGATTTATCGACCGAAAAAGGCAGCTTGGTCTTTACGGGCGTAGAGCCTGAGGCGATTACGCTGCAAACATTCGATGCTTACGGATTTGAGCGGGGCGGAGAAATCTGGCACATCATGGCGGACTGGCTCGGTGGTCGTATGCCTGCAACACGAACTGAGCGCGCACGAGAACTCTTAACCAGATTGGCACCGCGCATTATCGAGGCTTGCGGCGCGACAGGGGTCGCTGATACGGCGTTCTACAGTTTTGCTGAATTCGCGACAAAGCTAAACGCTGGCGTGACTTTGTTCTCACTCTTTCTCAATCAACCCACTGCGCTGACTTCATTGATTGATATGCTCGCCATTGCACCAAAACTAGCGGCGCAATTGGCTGAGCGTCCGGCACTATTAGATGCACTCACGGATCCGAATTTTTTCAATATTGAGATGCAGATAACACCGGATAGCTATAGGGATTTGATTGCGCCGGATGCTGATTTTGAAATAGCTATGAATAGTGTGCGCCGTGCCGTTCACGAAGATCAATTTATGTTTACGGCTAGAGTTTTACGCGGCGCAAATATTGCGCGGGCAGGTGAAATATTGTCGGATATTGCCGAAGCTACTATCGGCGCACTATTGCCAAGAGCGGCTAAAGAAATTGAAAGAGTATACGGCCCGATAGAGGGTGATTATGCCGTACTTGGCTTAGGGAAATTGGGTGGTCGGGAATTATCGCTTAAATCCGATTTGGATATTATGCTGGTTTATGAAGACGATGCAGGCGGCGTATCGGGTAAATACAACAAACTGACCCGCCGCTTGATCACTGCATTATCGAGCTTTACGGCTGAGGGAACTCTATACGAAGTTGATATGGCATTGCGGCCATCTGGCCGGGCTGGGCCATTGGCCGTGTCGGTTTCCGCTTTTGAGAAATATTACCGTGAAGACGCCTGGACATGGGAATTTATGGCTCTATCCAGAGGGCGTGTTATTGCGGCTTCTAGCAATGCCTTCGAATTGAAATTGGAGAGTATAGCTACAAATACTCTGTTCGCGAAAAACCATGAACATGACCTTGCTAAAGATGTTTTGGATATGCACCAACGCCTCACAGAGGAAAAGCCGGGCTTTGGTCTTTGGGACATTAAAAATACTGGGGGTGGATTGCGCGACATAGAGTTTATCGCGCAGTTTTTGATGCTGAAACACAAGCCCGAACAGATGCCTCATGGCACTAAGGATATGTTGATAAAAGCGCACGCAGAAAATTGGATACAGCGCGCTGATGCAGATATGCTGTTGAATACAACAAAACTATATCACGCATTACAGCAAGTTATTGCAGTAACGATAAGTGGAAATTTTGATCCCGATGAAGCGCCCGAAACCGTAAAGACCCTGCTAGTATCAGCCACAAAAAATCGGACGTTCGCGGTTTTAGAGAAAACCTATATAGATGCTTGCGCGGGGACATCTGAAATATTTGGGCGGATCATAAAATAAGGTGAAAGTACACATTGTTTTTCGTGTGCACAGCGCTTGTTTTCTGTTATGGACGCGAAAGTGAGGACGAAAATGACAAATACTAAAACCAAAAACAATGAAGACAAATTAGCCCAAATGCTTGAGCAGGCCAGTCCTGAAATGATGGTTGGTGATCCGATTGTTCGCAAGGCATTTAGTGTCGCATTGCTTGCTTCTGATCTTTATGTACCGGTTCATCAAAGCGAGGAACAGCAAACAGCGGACGGCGGAATATCCTTACAAGCCATAGATATTGAGGGTGTGCTACATGTATTGCTATTTTCTTCCAAAGACAAGCTCGGTACTTTCATGAGCGGCAATACCCGTTTTGCTAAAGCACCTGGCAAGGATATTCTCCCGTCTTTACGCGGTGGCCATGCTGTTCTCAATCCAGGTGAAAAGGGCAGAGTATTTGCGCCAGAGGATATAAGTGAGATATTGGGGGAGCCATCTGAAAACCCTGAACACGGTCATGCTGGGCATGTGCACGGGCCTAATTGCAATCATTAATATCTCTAAGCAGCAGGTCTTCCAATGTCCTGAGTTGGTTGTTGTTGTTCAGAGCCTGGCTGGTCAGGCTTGGCATAAGGGTTTGGAGCTTGCTCAATATTTTCGGCTTGTACCGGTAGGGTCTCTTGACTAAGAATTTTAGTAATATCCGCCGTGATTTTCGAAACTTCCTGGCTGACATTCCCAGTGGTTTCTCTCTCTTGGGGAGTAGATAACTTGTTTGGAAGAGAGAATATTATTGTCGTGCCCTGTCCAACAACGCTTTCAATCTTGAAATTACCGCCATGTAACTCAACAAGTGATTTTGACAGCGCGAGGCCAAGGCCAGTGCCCTCGGATTGATTGTTAGCTTCGTCATCAACTTGTTCGAATGGTTTGGCCAGTTTCTCGATATTCTCGCGGGAAATTCCAATGCCAGAATCAGATACTTTGATAATAACGCCGGACGCTTTTTGTATCAATTCCACACCAACTGTACCGCCTTCCGGTGTAAATTTTACGGCGTTGGTCAACAGGTTAAGGAGGACTTGTTTCACGGATCTCGGATCCGCTTCAATTTCGCGAACTTCTGCAACATCAACATCAAGGGTTAGTCCTGCGTCATCAGCGCGCCCCCTGATCATCCGCACGACCTGTGCTACCATTTCGTGTAAGAACATGACTTCTGGGTTCAAAGTCATTTTACCTGCTTCAATTTTCGACATATCGAGAATGTCGTTGATTAGGGACAATAGATGTTGCCCAGAGAATAAAATATCATTGACGTACTCTTTATAGCGGGGGTCTCCGAGCGGGCCAAACATTTCTTTTCGCATAATATCGGAAAAACCATTGATGGCGTTGAGCGGTGTGCGCAGTTCGTGGCTCATGCTGGCAAGGAAGTTACTCTTGGATTGAGAAGCTTCTTCAGCGCGGATTTTTTCGCTGGCGTAGCGTTCGGCCAACTCGACAATACTGTCTTGAGATTTACGCAAGACGGCAACTGTATTATTCAAAGCGTACTCATTATTTTTGAGATCAAATTCGCGTAGGCGTAGTTCTGTAATATCTGTACCTACACTAACATGACCACCTTCAACTGTTTGGGTCTCAATATAACGTATCCACCGCCCGTTCTTAAGGTGGTATTCGATCCACCGTTCATCGGCACTTTCGTAATTCTGTCTATCTTGGATTGCCGGGTTTGCCAGATAGTCTACGCTTGCGTGATCCATGCCGACATGTAGGCTACCATGTGGCAAGCCAAAAAAGTCTTCAAATCTGCTATTCCAAACCACTAAACGGTTCATATCGTCCCAGACCACAAACGAATCGGTCATAGAACTAAGAGCGCTATGTAGCCTGGCTTCTGTAGTTTTGAGACGGGTTTGCGCCGCACGTTGTTCTGAAATGTCTAAAGCAACGCCAACGATTACCCGCTTCATTTTTTTGCCAGACCGTGTCGATGACCGGCCTCGACATTGCAAGACCAACGGTAAATGTGCGACACGAATATCAAAATCAAACTCACCCTGCATATGTGCCCTACGGGCAAATGCCAAAAAACGCTCTCTATCATCAGGGTGGAATAAGCCTAGAAAATTGGCCAATGGCATGGTCTGCTCTTGGCGTAATAGGCCGAGTAATCCCGCAAGAGAGGCACTTAGAAAGGCAGAACTGCCTGTTAAGTCAACCTCCCAAATCCCACCGCGCTCCCCTTCGATGGCTGCTTGGTACCTTTGTTGAGAAATTTCAGTGTTTTGATGTGCTCTCAAAGCTAGTCGTAACTGATTTTTCAGTGAGCCGAGTAAAGTCACAACAAGCGCACTCGTGCCGAGGAATAAAATGAAGAATAACAGTAAATTACTTTGCAACATAGAGGTTTTCGCTCGTGGCTTTGCATCTAACAAAAATAAATCAGTGCGTGGTATGGCTACGGCGGCCAGAATGTAGTTATTGCCATTTATTTTAACAATTTCCGAGGTTTTTGTGCCTGGCTGGGTTAACCGTCCGAATTGCGTCTCGCTGAGATTAAAAGCTGTCCGGGGCCCCAAGTTCCCTAAAGAACCATTGCCGTCAATTACCCGCCCCGAACGTGCTACAATAGCTATCATGTCGGGTGCTTGTTTTGAGGAAGCAACCAAGACATTATCGGCGAGCGCCGCAATGACATAATAATTGCCTGTCTTCTTTATAATGATTGGAACTGTATGACCATCTGGATGAATAACAGAGTTGATTTTTATAGTTTCTACCTCAGTGCTATTCAGCGAAAAGTTGGATAAAACTTCAGGGTTGCGGGGATAACTGGATACTAAATTTCCCTTGGAGTTCAATATTATAGCTTCGGTAACAACGGGCGAACGGGCAATAAGCCGTGCAGACTGTGTGGGGGTTTTCCCTTCTGCAAGTCCGTTGTCAATCCAGATGTTTGCGTTGTCAATTTCGGTAGCATAATTACCGGCAATGGCTTCGGCATAGGTGAGATGTTCAAGCTGTGCAGTCTGACGGTTTGTGCGGTAATCTACAGCCAATTTGGAAGTGACAATTAGAACATAAAAAATTAAAAAAGCCAAAGCCAGCATGCGCATGAGGGCATCGGATTGTTTGTCATTCGTAACAATTGTATCCTTGGTTTGCGGTTTGGCAAATGTTCTCAGAGAAGAAAAACTTGTTCTCTTTGGTGCAGTCACAGGTGGTGAGGTTGGTGAATGGGAGATACGACGCATAGGCCGACCTGCGTTATGCGCTACCGACCTAGGCGGCGGTGTTTGAGGGTATGGGGGTGGACCATTGCTCACATTTAACCTTTTACGCAATGACTAAGTTGCGAATCACATTTGACATATAGTGCCAAGGTTAGGCTGTGATTATTAACAAAGTCGACCAAAATGCAGTTCACTTGACTGATTATGTATTAGTTTCTGGCCCTGGTGGGCCAAAAATGAAGCCTTGAAGGGCATCAAAACCCATTTCTATGGCAAAATCTCGTAATTTCGCGGTTTCTATACCTTCTGCTATGAAGCGGACATTCAAATCGTCCCGTAAGCTGAGAATGGCTCTCAAGATCGATTTTTCGCGCTTATCATGTGCTGCACAAGAAATAAAATCACCGTCTATCTTCAGCCAGTCCGCTGGGAATGCCCGTAAATATCTGATGGAAGCAGCGCCGGCACCAACGTCATCAAGACATAAACTATGGCCACGATCTCTCAGGATATTAAGAAGGCGAAGAGCTGGGCCTAAATCTTTCAAATCCCAGGTTTCGGTCAGTTCGAAAATGAGCTTATCCGGCGAAGCTTCGAGAACGGATAAGGATGTGAGTAGACTGCGTTCAAAAGCAGGATCAGAGAATGAAGCGCCGGACAAGTTTACCGCGATTGCGTGTCTGTCGGGATTGGCGTTCAGAACGGCAACTGCTTGCCTGAGCATGGATAGGTCAAGATCTGAGATAGCACCACTTATTTCGGCAGGGCGCAAAATGCGTTCAAGTCCCGTATCACTATCAAACCGCACGAGCCATTCATAATGGAGCACAGAGAAATCTTTGGCGCAAACCACCGCTTGGCGCATAATAGTATGGCGCTCTTCGGAAATATGGGCACGGAAACCGTGTTCTGTATGTAAATCAGGCATGGGGTTTAATACCCCAAACGCCTAAAGATTTCCCTAAAGATTATCCAAGTGATTTTGTAGCGATTTCTATGACATTTGCTGATGGTTTGGCTTTTAATATACGGACTAACTGCCCTTTGATTAAGTTCTGGCGCGGTTTGTCCAATTTACCCCAAATCTCAAAAACACCCAGTAGACGTGCTGCGACTTGCGGGTTTACCTTGTCCATGGCTAGAATGTTGTCGGCTAGGAACTGGTATCCGGCGCCGTCAAAACGGTGAAATTGCTCCGGATTGCCCGCTGCCAAGCCGCCGATGAGAGAGCGCACACGGTTCGGGTTGGCGCCTTGATAGGCGGGGTGATTTGTGAGGGTTTTCACTTTATCCAGTTTCTGCAAGGCACTGACCGAGAACCATTTATCTATGACCAGTGGGTTGTTTTGCCATTTCTCAAAGAATTTCTCCAAGGTGTTCTCGGCGCGCTTGCCCCCCAGCCGTGTCAGGATTAGCAGTGCCGCAAACTCTTCGGTCATATTTGTGGCGTTCTCAAACTGGTTCAGTGCTAAAATGAGCGCATTCTTGCCCGGAATTTCTGCCAAATACGACAAACAGGTATTGCGCAAAGCCCGCCGCCCTGCGCCCTCTGCATCCGGTGTGAACGGTCGCGGTTCGGACATGGTGCGGTAGAGCTTTAGGAAGGCATTTACATGATGGTCTGCAATAGCGCGGCGTAGTAATTTGATGGCTTGGCGAACAGCCAACGGGTCGGTTCCGCCGTTGGATGCGGTTGACAAGGTTTGTAAAATAGCCCCATCGCTCGGGAGGCCGAGCACAAGAACTTTGAGACCGGGGTCGATAGTTTTGTCCCGTATAACGCGCCCGATAGCGTCTACATAACCGCGCATAGCGGCGGTGTTTTTTGGTTCCGTACCACTCTCAATTGCGCGGGTTAAATCTGCGAGAATATCCCGTGCTAAAGCTTGCCCCGCCTCCCAACGGTTAAACAAGTCCTCGTCGGAATTCATCAATAAAAGCGTGTCGTCTAGGGTACGGTTTATGCTAATGTTCACAGGCGCACTGAATTCACGAAATGCGGATAAAACAGGTCTGGAAGTGACGTTATCAAATTGAATTTGTGTTGTTTTTTCTATGAGAACAACGAGGCGCTCGGCGGTGTTTTCGCCGTTTTTGTCCAATAAACCAAGCTTTACGGGTATCATCAAGGTTTGTTTATCCGGCTGGCCGGGTGTGGGTTTTGTGGATTGGGTCAGGGTGACGGTAAAGCTTTGCTCACTATCGTCATAGGCGGTTTCAATGTGGACATCCGGTGTGCCAGCTTGGGCGTACCAGCGCATAAATTGGGATAAATCTTTGCCGCTCACCTGCTCGAAACAATTTATGAATTGCTCGATTGTGGCGGCGGTGCCGTCGAGGCTTTCGAAATAGAGATCGCTGCCCTTGCGAAAATCATCTGGCCCGACAATCAGCTTGAGCATACGGATAAGCTCTGCGCCTTTTTCGTAAACTGTTGCCGTGTAAAAATTGTCAATTTTCATGAAGCTACTCGGTCTGACCGGATGGGCGAGGGGGCCTGCGTCTTCGGGGAATTGCCGGCTGCGCAGGGCAATCACATCTTTGATACGCTGGAGCGCCGCGCCGCGCTGGCTGGCGGAAAATTCCTGGTCGCGAAATACTGTGAAACCTTCTTTCAAGCACAATTGAAACCAATCGCGGCAGGTGATGCGATTGCCCGACCAATTATGAAAATACTCATGGGCAACGACGCTTTCTATGTGTTCAAAATTCATGTCGGTGGCGGTGGCTTCATCGGCTAGCAAAAGCGCGGAGTTAAAAATATTCAGCCCCTTGTTTTCCATAGCGCCAAAATTGAAATCACGCACGGCAACGACCATGAACCTGTCCAGATCATATTCGCGGCCAAAAGCTTCTTCGTCCCATTTCATAGAGCGCTTGAGGGCACCCATAGCATAATGTGCGCGACCTGCATCGCCGGGATCAACGAAAATATCCAGCCTGATGTCGCGCCCGCTCATAGTGGTGAAACTATCGGATATACGGTCAAATCCGCCTGCAACCAGCGCAAACAGATAACACGGTTTCGGGAACGGGTCTTCCCATATGGCAAAGTGACGACCAGCGTCTAAATCACCACTATCGATTTTATTGCCATTGGCCAGCAAAGTCGGGAATTGGGCTTTATTGGCGGTCATACGCACAGTATATTTGGATAACACATCCGGGCGATCCGGGAAATAGGTGATGCGGCGAAACCCTTGGGCTTCACACTGTGTGCAAAACCGTCCGCCCGAAACATAAAGCCCCATCAGGCTGGTATTCTTATCGGGGGCGCACTGGGTGGTAATCTCCAAAGTAAATTCGTTCGGGACACCTGAAATGGTCAGCCCGGTTTTAGAAATTTTTACCTGTGATTTTTTGAGCAATTGCCCATTTAATTTCAGGTCAATAAGTCTAATATCCTCACCGTTTAAAAACAAATCATCTGCATCGCCGTCCCGCGAAATATGTAATTTTGAGCGCACAATCGTCGCGTCCGGGTTGAGATCAAAATCAAGCGTCACCGTATCTATTTTAAACCCGTAAGGTTTATAATCAGCAAGGTGCGTTACTACAGGCGTATCAGTTTTCATGTTTTTCTCCTGCGGGTCATATGACAAGAGCCGATAAAGATTGCAAGCTTCGTTCAGACTGGTAGAACATGTTTATGACACACACACTGAAAATAGCCTCGGCACAACTCAATCCCACTGTTGGGGATTTAGCCGGGAATATGGCCAAGGCGCGACATGCTTATAGGCGAGCCAAAGATGAGGGTGCAGATATTCTGGTTTTGCCGGAGTTATTTGTCATCGGTTATCCGCCAGAAGACCTGGTTTTGAAACCGGCTGCGGTTGCGGATTGTCGGGGTGAGGCTTTGGAATTTGCTAAAATCACCAAAAATGGCCCCGCTGTGATATTTTCGACACCGTGGTTGCACCGGGGTAAATTATATTCTGCCGTACTTGTCATGCGCGACGGCAAAATTACCGATAAGCGCTTCAAGCACAGACTACCCAATTATGGTGTATTTGACGAGATACGGGTATTTAAGGCGGGGCCGCTCCCAAGGCCCGTAGAAATTTGCGGCGTAAAAATCGGCCTGCCTATTTGCGAAGATATTTGGCATGCGGGTGTGGCCAAACATTTGGCAGACCACGGCGCGGAAATTCTTATCTCCCCCAATGGTTCGCCTTACCGCCGCACGGCACGGGACGAACGCTTGCATGTTGTCCAAGACCGGATTGATCGGGCTGGGCTGCCTCTGGTCTATGTTAACCAAGTCGGCGGGCAAGATGAATTGGTGTTTGATGGTTCGTCCTTTAGTATGACTGCTGATGATAAAATCCGTCAATTCTTGCCGTCCTTTGAAGAAGCTTTCGAAGTCGCAACTTGGACAAAGTCTGGTGATAAATGGACATGCAAAAGCGAAACCAATCTGCCGCAACTAGACCAGATGGAAGCCGATTGGCGGGCAATGTGTTTGGGGCTGGGTGATTATGTCAATAAGAACGGTTTCAAACAAATAATTCTCGGCATGTCGGGCGGGGTCGATAGCGCTATGGCGGCGGCGATTGCCGTAGATGCGCTGGGGCCTGAGCGGGTTTGGTGCGTGATGATGCCGTCCAAATATACATCTAGTGACAGCCTCGAAGACGCCAAAGCTTGTGCTAAGCGACTTGGCTGCAAATACGATATTATCGCCATTCCGCCCGCAGTCGATGCGTTCGGGGAGATGCTCTCTGGGCATTTCGAGGGCACCACTCCAGACACAACCGAAGAAAATATCCAGTCCCGTATCCGCGCCGTAACCCTAATGGCGCTGTCCAATAAGTTCGGGCCTATGGTGGTGACGACGGGCAATAAATCCGAAATGGCGGTGGGGTATGCCACGCTCTACGGCGATATGTGCGGCGGATTTAACCCGCTCAAAGATGTCTATAAAACCGAAGTTTATGACCTGGTTAGGTGGCGCAACGAAAATCACCCTGAGGGTTTAATGGGACCCGCAAGCCCGATACCCAATAGGATAATAACCAAAGCCCCGTCGGCGGAATTGCGCCCCGACCAAACCGACCAAGATAGCTTGCCGGAATATGAGGTGCTGGACGATATTCTGTACGGGCTGATAGAACAAGAATTACCAGTTGAAGAAATATTGGCGAGAGGGCATAAGCCCGAAACCGTGCGCCGGATACAACACCTGTTGCACATCGCAGAATACAAACGCCGACAAGCCCCGCCGGGCGTCAAAATAGGCAATAGAAATTTTGGTCGCGATCGTCGTTATCCGATCACCAACAAATACCGGGATAAAGTCCCCGATTAGATATGAAGATTTGGAATAGAACATGAAACCAATCGTAAGATTTGCACCGTCTCCAACCGGGAAATTGCATGTGGGTAATGTCCGCACTGCTTTGGTTAATTGGCTTTTTGCCGCAAGAGAAGGTGGGGAATTTATCCTGCGTATTGACGATACGGATACGGGACGTTCCACCAAAGCCTATGAGGACGGGATAAAGGAAGATTTATCTTGGCTCGGTATGAATTGGAGTTCGAGTTTCAATCAGTCCGACCGCTTTGATATATATGATGATGCGGCCAATAATTTGCGCGAAGCCGGGCTTCTCTACGCATGTTACGAGACGAGCGAAGAGCTTGACCGCCAGCGCAAAATTCTGCGCGCCCAAGGCAAGCCGCCCGTTTATGACCGCACAGGGCTTAGCCTAACCCCTGAAGACAAAGCCAAATTGGAAGCCGAGGGGCGCACGCCCCACTGGCGGTTTAAGCTTTCTGGTAAAACTACAAGCTGGGACGATATGGTGCGCGGCACACAAAACATTGATACATCATCCCTGTCCGATCCGGTGTTGATACGCGGTGATGGTTCTTACCTTTATACATTGCCCAGCGTCGTCGACGATATTGATGCTAATATCACCCATATTATTCGCGGTGAAGATCATGTGACCAATTCCGGCGCACAAATCGAAATATTTGAGGCATTAGGCGGTGCCGTGCCCAAATTTGCCCACACACCCTTATTGGTCGGTAGTGACGGCAAAGGTCTATCCAAACGCCTTGGCTCTCTGTCTATGGATCAGTTGCGCGCACAGGGTATAGAGCCTTTGGCAATTTGTAGTCTGCTTGCGAAAATAGGCACATCTGACCCGGTTGAAGCCCGCCAATCTATGGCAGAGCTGGTCGAGGAATTTGCCTTTAGCAAGATCGGACGGGCGCCTGCGCGGTTCGACGAGAAAGAGCTGGCCTTGGTTAATGCCCGCCTGTTGCACGAAACACCTTACGCCGATGTCAAAGACCGTCTGGACGCGCTCGGTGTCGCAGGCGGTGAGGACTTCTGGCTTCTAGTCCGCGCAAACCTAGATAAACTTGGGGACGCTGCTGGTTGGTCAACGGTTATATATGCGCCGATGCCGGGGCAAATCGCCAATGAGGACGCCGATTTTTGCGCAAAAGCCGCTGAGATGCTCACGGGCAATATAGATGAAAACACATGGGGTGCATGGACGAGCGCCTTGAAAGAAGCCACAGGGCGTAAGGGTAAAACACTTTTCCTACCCTTGCGTATGGCTTTGACCGGGCGGCAACGCGGACCGAGTATGGATCAGATACTGCCTCTGCTCGGTACGGAAAGGGCGAAAGCCCGCCTTATGGGTAAAGCGGGCTAATAACTTTTAGGCGGGTTATTCGGCTTTTTTCGTACACCCACCAAACCCTTTTACATTACGCCAATTGGTGCCCGGCTCGCAAATGTCGGAATTTGTTAGATCTGCACAAGCCTTGTCGCCTTCACAGATACATTCCATCACACCGTTTTCTTGCTTATAACAGGATTGCGCCAAATCGAGGGTCGGTGCTGCTATACCCGGTATAGTCGTGGAAAACTCTGCTGGTTCTTTCGTCCCAGGTGCTTCCATTGTTGTGTCTATAGATGGTTCTTTTGTTGCTTCTGGTACAGCTATTTCAGGCACTTCCGGCGCATTGATGACTGGGGGATTGGTTTTCATTACGCCATCAGTGCCCTCGTCAACTTGCGGCAATTCCATAGGCGCTTTCATTTTGTCCTTGGCGGCATCTTTTGCTGTTTCTTCAATTGTTTCTACCGCATCGTCGACCTTTTTTTGCGGATCGGCAAATGCTTGGCTCGTCATAAGTGCGGATGCAATTACAGTTAGCCCCAAAAGCAATAAAATTGATTTTAAAGTCGTTTTGCGTTTTCGGTATTTAAAATATGACATGATCATCTCCTTAAAACGCCCTCCCAGAATTTCATGGTTAATTATGAATGTGGCGAAACTTCGCCGAAATTATGGCAAAGCGTTTGTTTTTTAATTTTATAGGAAGGAGTGAAAGGTTGGTGGCTGGTCATTAAGCTCATTGGGATGAAGTAGAGACCAATGACCAGCCCACCTTTTCGGTAGCAAGGGCGCTTGTGCGCTACCGCAGCGGAGGGATCATTGGGAAACCCGCCCCGCCTACGAATCGGTATAGCAGAGTAAAAATAAAAAAACCACTAATAGTTGTTGTTAATATAAAAAATATTCTTAGGTTGCAGTCATTTGGTGCGCGGAGGCTCCTTTCTATGGGATTTGAGTGTATTTCGCGCTAAAACCCGCCAAATTGGATCAAGAATCAAGATGGCTGCAATCACAGCTGCGCCAAAAAACCAGTGCGCACCCGTGAAATATAGCCAAAGAAACAACCCAACCATAGTTGGATAAAACAGATAGGCACGGGCCATGCGGAAAAATACGGTCAAAAATCTCATATGCACATATATATGCGCCAATAATTCTTGCCCCGCAAGGCCGCGCCTGTTAAGCGACATGCCTGATATTTAGGGGCTTGATTTTAAGGAGCACTTTCGTGAGTGATAAGAATAGTGGCGTTACCGCCGAAACAGTTAAGAAAATCGCACGGCTTTCGCGCTTGCATGTAGAAGACGACAGGCTGGCGCATTTGGCCGACGAAATGAACGGGATATTGGCCTGGATTGAACAATTGGGCGAGGTTGATGTTGAGGGTGTCGAGCCTATGACCTCAGCCGTGGAAATGCCTGCACCCATGCGTGCAGATGTCATCACGGACGGCGGTGTGCGGGACAAAGTTCTGGCCAATGCGCCCAAAACCGAAGCGGGCTATTTCGTTGTTCCCCGGTCGGTAGAGTAGGGGGTGGATATGTCAGATTTAACAGCCCTCACCCTCGAAGCCGCTTTGGCTGGCCTGAAAGCCAGAGATTTCTCGTCGGTCGAGATTACCAAAGCCCATATCGAAGCCTGTATGGACGGCGCGGATCTCAATGCCTTTATCACCACGGATTTCGAAAATGCGCTCGATGCCGCCAAAGCTTCCGATGCCAAGCTCGCCAATGGCGAAGGCGGTGCGCTGGAGGGGGCGCCCATTGGTATCAAAGATTTGTTCTGCACCGAAAACGTAAAAACCACGGCGGGCAGTAAAATCCTCGGCGAGTTTAAGCCCCAATATGAAAGCACGGTCACGGCCAATATGAAGCAGGACGGCATGGTCATGCTCGGCAAGCTGAATTTGGACGAATTTGCTATGGGGAGTTCCAACGAAACCTCCGCATTTGGTTCTGTGGTTAATCCTTGGAAACCTGAGGGGAAGAATGACGCAGAATTGGTGCCGGGCGGCTCGTCCGGTGGTTCAGCCACAGTTGTCGCCGCCAATATGTGCCTGGCCGCAACTGCAACGGACACGGGCGGTTCAATCCGCCAGCCCGCTAGTTTTACCGGAACGGTCGGGATTAAACCGACCTATGGCCGTTGTTCGCGCTGGGGGATTGTTGCCTTTGCGTCGTCCCTTGACCAAGCCGGCCCCATCACCCGCACCGTCAAAGACAGCGCCATTATGTTGCAATCCATGGCCGGGTATGACCCCAAAGACAGCACATCTATCAACAAAGACCTGCCAGATTTTTCCGCCGCCTGTGACCGTTCTATCAAGGGCTTACGCATTGGCATCCCCAAAGAATACACTATGGACGGTATGCCGGGCGAAATAGATGATTTGTGGCAGCAGGGTATTGAATGGCTCAAAGATGCTGGCGTAGAAATTGTGCCTGTGTCCCTGCCGCATACGAAATACGCATTGCCCGCCTATTATATTGTCGCCCCCGCTGAATGCTCAAGCAATTTGGCTCGCTATGATGGTATGCGCTACGGCGTGCGGGTCGAAGGTGAAGATTTGAACGACACCTATGAAGTCACCCGCGCCGCTGGCTTTGGCAAAGAGGTTCGCCGCCGTATCATGATAGGCACCTATGTGCTGTCCGCCGGATATTACGACGCCTATTATCTACAAGCCCAAAAAGTGCGCACACGTATCGCCGAAGATTTCACCAATGCGTGGGAGATATGCGACGCTCTCCTGACCCCAACCTGCCCCAGCGCAGCCTTCCCCATAGGCCGCAAAGTCAATGACCCTGTGACCATGTACCTAAACGACATATTCACAGTAACGGCAAACCTAGCTGGCCTACCGGGCATAAGCGTCCCCGCAGCCCTAGACAAAGACGGGCTTCCTTTGGGTCTACAAATCATAGGTCGCGCCCTTGATGAAGAAACAGTCTTCGCAGCCGGCGCCGCCCTAGAAAAAGCAGCCGCATTCACGGCCAAACCTAAGAAGTGGTGGGTATAAAATAAATGGAGAAAAGAATGAGCCGAATAATAAATAATACGAGCAAACTATATGCGCTAAGCTTTAGTGTGTTAATATTGACCGGATGTGCAACTGCGACATATGTCGAACCAACGGAACCCGCACCTGCGTTATGGCAAGGTAGCTTCGGCATAAAACTTGCCCAAGGTGAATGGGATACTATTCCTGGAAAACACGGGGAAGAATCAGCATTTGCTATTACTGATGTCGAAAATATTAGGACGGCAGTTTTGGAAACCCCTCTTACCTTTGAAGATGTGTCGAAAATGGGGTATACGAGTAAAACTAAAACTCTCCCAATAGGTACACCGCTTTATGCGCGTCAGTACACTCGGCATGTTACTACAACTTACGGGTATGGATCATCTTATACAAAAACACAATCAGCCCTTCGAAAACCA
>JAKIUV010000037.1 GCA_021647375.1 Robiginitomaculum sp. | reverse complement strand
CCCGAAAATCTGTGGATATGATGGACAAGGGCCAAGTAGCCCTTGACCACATATCCACAGTTCAGCAACAATCAAAGCGGACAATCAATGTGCTATGAAAACCGGACAAACCTAAAAGCTAGCTACACCATTGATTAGGTTTGGCTAAAAACTAGCCTCACCAACTCTAGCCTGGTTCAAATTACTATAAAATGTTTCAAAGCGCGAACCACCCTTAGGTTGTTCGCGCATCAAACTTCGGTCAACCTTAGCCAGATATTGCGGGTAATCACCTTATGTTCTGTGTCTTTGAAAACTAGAATCATTATAGATGAATCCCATGACATTTTTTTTGAAATAATTTCAAATAATCACCCAATATTTTTATGCAAGCAAACCTATTGAATATCAGGATTTTTTAAAAACAGCCCCGCATTAACCAAAATTTTTAACAGCTTATTAACAATAAAATTGACAAAGTGACACACTAGGTATTGACGAGGTGGCGTAAATGAACACTATATGTAGTACGAAGACCGATTTGGTTTCCAATATTTTTTGAACTGACAGCAGGTGCTGGCTGGCACCTGAACGGAATTCGTCGCTGTAAATTAGATGTAAAAAACGTTGAAATACTTAAAACATTATCCAGCAATAGGGCTGGCTTGAACGTAAATGACTAAGGGGGAAATACATGTCCGAAGAAGTGAACACAGGTGCAGCCGCAACACGGTTACATGAAGACGAATTACATATTGAAAAACCTGTTTCTACTGGATTTGCAAAACCCGACACCCAAGTACAGACACAGGCACCCTCAAATCTAAAAGTTGTGCGCAACATCAAGATTGACCGTTCTCGCGATGGACTTCTGACCGATTTCGGTAAAACCACATTGGTTGACCGCTACCTTCTCCCCGAAGAAAGCTATCAAGACATGTTTGTTCGCGTAGCCACAGTATACGCCGACAAAGACGACCCAGCACACGCCCAGCGCCTTTATGATTATATGTCCCAGCTCTGGTTCATGCCTGCCACGCCTATCTTGTCTAACGGCGGTGCCAAGCGCGGCTTGCCGATTTCTTGTTTCCTCAACGCCGTAGACGATAGCCTTGATAGCATTGTTGATGTGTGGAACGAAAATGTCTGGCTAGCTTCTAACGGCGGCGGCATTGGCACATATTGGGGCAATGTCCGCTCTATCGGCGAGAAAATTGGCCGGGCTGGCAAGACATCGGGCATTATCCCGTTCATCCGGGTTATGGACAGTCTGACATTGGCGATTTCCCAAGGCTCACTGCGCCGAGGCTCTGCGGCGGTTTATCTGGATGTTCACCACCCGGAGATCGAAGAATTTCTAGAGATTCGCAAACCAAGCGGCGACTTTAACCGCAAGAGTTTAAACCTTCACCACGGCCTTAATATTACCGATGAATTTATGGAAGCTGTACGCGACGGCGATGAATTTGCATTGCGTTCTCCTAAAACTGACGAAGTCATCAAGAAAATTGACGCTCGCAAGCTATGGCAAAAAATCTTGGAAATGCGCCTGCAAACCGGCGAACCTTATATGGTGTTTTCGGATACGGTGAATAAAGCCCTTGCCCATCACCAGAAAGAGCAAGGTCTACGGGTTCAACAATCAAATCTGTGCGCCGAGATTATGCTGGCCACAGGCAAGGATAAATCCGGACGGCAACGCACCGCCGTGTGTTGCTTGTCCTCGGTCAACGCCGAAAAATTTGACGAGTGGAAAGACAATCCTGAATTTATCGAAGACATTATGCGTTTCTTGGATAATGTTTTGCAGGACTATATCGACAATGCGCCCGCCAAAATGGCTGATGCGGTTTATTCCGCCATGCGCGAGCGCTCTGTTGGTCTCGGCCTGATGGGTTTCCATTCCATGCTCCAATCCAAAGGCGTTCCGTTTGAAAGCGGCATGGCCAAAGCTATAAACAAGCGTTTGTTTAAACATATCCGCAGCCAGGCCGACGCGGCCAGCGTTAAGCTAGCCCACGAGCGCGGTGCTTGCCCAGACGCGGCGGACGCTGGACATATGGCACGGTTCTCTCACAAAATGGCCGTGGCTCCAACTGCATCTATCTCGATAATTTGCGGCGGTACTTCAGCGGGGATCGAGCCTATTCCGGCCAATATCTACACCCACAAAACTTTGTCGGGCTCGTTCACCGTTCGCAATAAGTTTTTGGAAGAATTGTTTGACGAAAAAGGGATGAACACACCGGAAGTATGGAATTCGATCTTGGAACACGAAGGCTCCGTGCAACATTTGGACGAACTGTCCGAAGACGAAAAAGCCGTATTCCGTACAGCGTTCGAGTTGGACCAGCGCTGGATTATCGACTTGGCCGCAGACCGCGCACCCCTCATCTGCCAAGCCCAAAGCCTCAACATCTTCATTCCGGGTGATGTCGATAAATGGGATCTACACATGCTCCACTGGAGCGCATGGGAAAAGGGTGTCAAGTCTCTGTATTATTGCCGCTCAAAATCCGTTCAGCGCGCCGCGTTCGCGGGCACTGTGGACGACAAACCGGCCAATGACCAAGAAGACGACATGCAAGCTGCAATGCAAGCTGCCGCACCGACGGATTATGATGAGTGTTTAGCCTGTCAGTAAGTTGGCCAACTTCACCACAAACACAAAAGCCCCCGCCAGTAAACTGACGAGGGCTTTTGGCTTTTAGCAAATATAGAATTTATTGCTTATTTTTCGTCCACATCCGGAATATCCACATCAATGGTTGGAATATCGTCGATTGTGACAGTACCTCGCGTAGCCAGCATACCCCGTTTACGCATAATGTTTGTTTTCTTCTCCAACTCACTCAACAAACGTGCGATTTCAGGTGAAATTCTTGCAGAACTTGGCTGGCCGTTAATTTGTACATTTAACTTTTGTGTGGACGGGCTATCACCGGCCAGCAGATCCGCAACTACGGGATCATATCTATCTAGCTCAATAGGCTTGCCTTTTGCGAGCAACTCACGAACATCGGAATCAGCATGTTTGCCCAAATGATTGGGTAAATCTGAAGACCAGTTTTTAAAATAGTACGGACGAACCTCGTCGTACAACTTAGAAACTTTCATAACCCGTCTTGTTGAATTTACTCCACGCAAGGAATTTACAAATTCATATGCTTGTAATTTCAAAATATCGTGAACGTTACTGCTCGTGAACGCAAAATTTTGCAAAGCTGGGCCGCCAATATTTCCTCGAAAGAACCCGTACATTACATCAGGGTTGGACCAATTTGGATATACAATATTTTCGCGAATATCTCTAAGACTTAAGGCAACTCCGCGAATATTGAGAAGGTTTGCGTCATCTAAGCGTTCTTTATTGGGGCCGACCCGCAAATCTTCCGGCCTTCGCACGGGGTAATTGTGAGCAATTTGCTCAATCAAAGTGACGTTGTGTAAATTTATCCAAAAGGCTAATTGTTCATCGCGACTCAAGCGTGTAATATCCACCTGATTTGCTACGCGCTCCAAGTCTTTGCGGTATTCAGTTAAGCCAATTTTATATTCATCGTTCAAAAACGAAAATGTAACACGGCTACCTTCGAGACGATATCCAGATTTATGCCCCTTAACTATTCGGGTGCCGACGGTCGGATCAGGGCGCAGTGCGCGAATGCGAATAGATTGTCCGAGCCTCAAAACAATGTTTTGTAGCGCTAAGTCCCACACCTCATAATCAATTACCGAATATTGGGTTTGCGTCTTTGGAGCAAAAATTTGGTATGGAGCCGCAACAGAAACCATTGTAGCGGCAGGCGATGCCGCACTAACGCGAACAACCGTTTCACCAGCCTCAGTATCCACAACAGGAAATCCCGTAGACACAGATGCAGCCATGGCAGACAAACCTATTACAGGGGTTGCTAATAATGTACTCATTAAGAGTGTAATTTTTATTCTATTTCGGCCAAACATATACTCCGCCCAATTATCGGTAAACAATAAATCTACGTATTGAGCAAGTTTGCAAACTATTTATTGTTACAGTCCCTTAACAATCCAAAGTTTCTAATCTCAGGGTTTTGCTTATCATTATTGCCAGACCTTCAAAATGAGTACGCGTTCGCTCAATAACAAGGCTCTCCGCCGATTTGTTCGCGGCGAGTACAAGATATTCGCTTTGCACGGATAATATGAAGCATTTCAGCACTGATGCACTGCGACCACTGAGTACTACAGCGGCCCTTATCGCTTCCCCATATATCTGCGCTGATAATTGCTCGCTTTCACTTAAGAGGTGTTGGATTATGGCATTTTCCGGTGGCGTTTTACGACTCCTATACGCCCGGAACAACATCAGTGCCAAATAAGCCCGCTCTTTATGGGTAAGGCCGGGCAATGGCCCATAAAGCGCTATTTCATAAACAATTTTCGCTCTGTGGCTCGGATGCAATCCTGCACCCATACCTATTAACAAACTGGCGGCTTTGCGGATACGATTTTCGGTGTCCAAGTCAAATGCCCGGGGTAAATCAGTATGGATAGCAGACAAAAATGAGAAAACCGCGACGCCCAACTTCGTACCCCCTCGGCTCTGTCCGGCAATACTGCTACAAGCATCAAACAATGCAACGCGGTCTTTTACTTGCTCGGAAAGATACTGATAAACTAGACCGTCCCGTAAACCGCCCGGTGCTATAACAACATGATTGGGGTCAAATTTATCCAACAAAACACTGAGCATCAAACCGCCATAAGGTAGCGTATCTGCCCGGCGTTTTGAAATATTAGGCCAATTTAATAGCTCAGCCGAACCCTCACGAGAGCACGCCCAATTTGCAAGCTGCCTAGCATGTCCAGCGCCAAAACTATAATTATAGGCGACACGGAGGGGGTATCTGTTACGTTTTTGGTCAATGTTGGCCAAATTACGCCAAGCACCGCCAATCAAATACAGGGTATCAATTATGGGATAATCCTGTGCAATATTTCCCCCTAAGATACTATCAATCCGCGGGCGTAATTCCCCCGCATCAAAACCATCCTCAAACATGGAGAAAGGCCCCAATGGGTGGGAAACGCCGACGAAAACACGGCCATTTCCCACCTGTACCAATTCCAAGCTAGCCCCGCCCAAATCTGCTGCTAGGCCGAGAGCGCGCGGTTCTCCGGCGATGACCCCTAAGGCTGACGTCAAGGCTTCACTCTCACCGCTGAGCGGCGAAATATCCAATCCAGTTTGCTCCTTAACCTGCACAATAAATTCCGGCGCATCACGAGCAACACGCATCGCAGCTGTCGCGGCAATAAGCACATCATCAAGTTTTTGCGCTTTTGCCAATAGTGTAAATCGCTTTAGCGCAGCCAGCGCCTGAACACGCCCATCAGGGTTTAACTTGCCCGTGCGGCGCAAATCGCGGCCTAGGCCCGCCAAGACTTTCTCATCGTAAACTGGCGCAAAAGCCGCACCCGATATTGAATAGACAACAAAACGCACAGAGTTTGAGCCAATATCAATAACGCCAATGCGTTGTTGTTGCGGGGTATTGGATTGGTCAGATTTCATGCCAGTCTATTTTCTAGGCGGCACTGGCCGTGCGGTCTTCGCTTAGGAGTAAGTGCAAAGCCTCGGCAGTGGGCGCAGTGCGCAGGCGTTCGCGAATATCCTCGCGGCGCAACAGGCGCGAGACCTGTGCCAAAGCTTTTAAATGCAGGCTACTGGCTCCGGACGGTGCCAATAAAAGCACAACAAGATCAACTGGGCGCTCGTCGATTGCTTCGTAATCAAGCGGCGTTTCCAGCCGCGCAAATACCGCACGAACCTCATCTAGCCCCTCAAGGCGCGCATGGGGTATGGCGACACCATAGCCGACGCCCGTACTACCGAGGCGTTCGCGCTCGGTAACAGCCGCGACAATATCACGGACTATGGTTTTATCGCCGTCTACTGTACCACATTTAATCGCCAACTCCGCCATTTCCTGGAATAGTTGTTTTTTACTAACGGCGTGAAGGTTTTGCGCGATGCAGCCTTGTGCAAATAATTTTCCAGCATTCATATCTCTCAGCTTCCTATTGCGCAATATCACACGCATTTGGCACGGTTCTCCGTGCTCTGGTTATCAGGTTTTAGTCTTGGTTTTCGCTTATCGGCTTTCTGTTTTCAGCTTTTGGAACGGCTCTTAGCGCAACTATCGTTGCGGGTCAATCCATCCTACATTGCCGTCCGCACGCTTGAAAACCACATTTAGGCCGCCGTGGGCAGCATTGCGAAACATTACGGCAGACGAATCCGTAAGACCAAGTTCGAGCGAAGCCATACTCACCGTCATGGTGCGGATTTCGGTCTTAAGTTCCGAGATCACCATAGGTTCGCTCGGGGCTTGACTATCCGTGCCGTCGTCGTCAGCAGCGACAGGGTTTTGCAAAACATACATAGCCAGCGCCTCGGCTTTGTCTTCGGCACGGTGGTCGCTGAGGCGGCGCTTATAACGGCGCAAACGTTTTTCCAAATGCTCCAACGCCTCGTCCGACGCGCCGTAGGCATCTTGGGTTTTACCATTAGCTTGCATGGCGGCACCCGACGGTAAATGGGCAGAAATCACCGTATGAAACCCTGAGCCTTCCTTGGAAACTGACACATGCACTTCCCCGTCGCGGTGGATATATTTATCCATCATCTCTTCAAGTTTATCATGAATGCGCTGTGAAAGTGCGGTTGAAACATCGATACCTTTGGAAACGATATGAATTTGCATAGGGGGATTCTCCTGTTTGAGTGCCTGAATATTTATAAGGCATCATAGCATTGTTTGTGGCTCAGGTCAGGTGAAAAATAATAATTATTGTTTATTGTTAATGATCCGGCGGCGCTGCACTGAGGACGGTATGCCTAAGCTTTCGCGGTATTTAGCCACGGTGCGCCGTGCAATATCAATACCATGATTTTGTAAAAGCTTGACCAATTTATCATCGGACAAGACCGATTTTACACCGCGCTCCTCGTCGATCAGGATTTTTATTTTATGGCGCACGGCTTCGGACGAATGAGCTACGCCGCCGTCCATAGAAGCGATAGCGGCGGTGAAAAAATATTTAAGTTCAAATGTGCCGCGTGTGGTCGCAATATATTTATTGGAGGTGACGCGACTGACCGTGCTTTCGTGCATATCAATAGCATCAGCGACAGTTTTAAGATTAAGTGGTCGTAAATGGTCAATGCCGTAAGCGAAAAACCCGTCTTGAAATTTCACGATTTCGCTAGAAACCTTTAAAATTGTTCGCGCTCTTTGATCCAAACTTTTAACCAGCCAGCTAGCATTTTGGGAACATTCCGACATATAGGATTTTACTTTTTCGTCTTTGGTGCTGTCGCAAACTTCGGCGTAGTAGCGCGAATTTACCAATACGCGCGGTAAGGTATCCGAATTCAATTCCACCGCCCAGCCGCCGTCCGGGCGCTCATGCACAAATACATCCGGCTCTACCACACCCGCCATATCCGAGCCGTAAGCCAGACCCGGCTTCGGTGCTAGGGAACGTAAACGCTCCGCATATTCACCCAGCTTAGCCACACTTAGCCCACAAATTTTGGCGAGAGCCTGCAAATCATGCTTGGCCAGCATTTCCAGATTATCCAGCAAATGTTGCATGGGCGCGTCCAGCTCGCCGCGTTCTTTTAATTGCAAGGCCATGCACTCGCTTAAACTGCGGGCCATAACGCCGGTTGGTTCGAAGGTCTGTAAAATGGTCAGCACAGATTTTACGCGGTTTAAATCCACGCCGAGCCTATCCGCAAGCTCTATCAGGTCCGTGCGCAAATACCCGTTTTCATCTACTTGGTCGATTAAATACGCCCCGATCATCCGGTCGCGCTCGTCGTGAATAGCCATAACCAATTGCGCGGTTAAATGCTCGTTCAAAGTTATTTCGTACGCCGTATTGGCCGCAGGATCGTAATCATTATTGCCAAAAAAAGATCCGCCCGAGCCAGCCTTGCTCCAATCAACATCACCACCGACAGACGCGGCACCCAGAGAATTATCAGCGGCTATATCAGCGGCGGTAGCATCGGCGTTCAATTGGCTTTCTGTTGCATCCATAGCATCAGATGCAGCGGCGGACGGGGCATTTAAATCTAGCTCGCTCAGGCCGCTGTCGCTTTCTTGTTTGGCCTCAATACGGTCTTCGCGGCGGTTTTCCGTTCCCGTTCCGCGCTCAAGCAACGGATTGCTCTCTAGCTGTTCTTCCACGAAAGCCGCCAATTCAATATTGGTCAAGGTCAAGAGCTTTATCGCCTGCTGCAATTGCGGCGTCATCGCCAATTGCTGGCCCTGCTTTAACTTAATTTGCGGCGCTAATGCCATTTTATCCCTTTCCTGAACATATCAGAAGACAGGGCATAACAGCTTACCCTTAAGGATAGGTTTTCAAAATCAAAAAAACACCAGGCTATCGCGCTTAATTTTCACCGTAAATAATCGGCTTGTTGGGGTCTACTTTCCCCGTGCTAGCAACATTCCCTCTATAGGGAATGGGCGTTTGTGCAGCCTGTATCGGACTTAATGGCTTACCCGGAATAGTGAGCCGGCTCCCTTCGGATGACCATGCGGCCAGTTTGAAGCCACTAATATAGTTGGGCGGTAGGCTCAGCACTTCTTCCTGGCCACCACGCGGGCGTAGATAGAGAACAAGCCCGTTAGTTTCGGCAGCATCGAGACGTTCGCGGGGAATAAACACCCGCAAATTTTCCTGGCGGCTACACGAGCGGCGCACCACATAATCCGTTCGTCCTTGGTTATAATAGGGATCGCGCGGATAGTAACGCATCTGGCGCTTTATGTTGTTTCCTGTATTGGTGCGCGGGCTTGATCTGCGCACAGGGCGGTTAACCCGTGGTTGCGGCTTGTAGGTCGATCTGGGTTTTGAAACTGGCGCAGGCTTTGGCCGGGATACAGGTTTCGGCCTAGATACAGGTTTCGGCCTGGAAACGGGCGCAGGTCTTGACGTTGGGCGCGGTGATACACTCGGCGAAACATCCGGCGGTGGCGGTCGCGAAACAATGCGTTTGGACGTTCTGGGTAAGCTGCGCGGATGGGGTACAGGTTCATTAGGATCAGTACGCGGACGGCGCGGACGGACGTCCGGGTCTGTACCCGGCCCGTCAGTATGCGGTGCAACGACGCCCGGTCTTCTGCGAGGTCTATCTGGTCTTGATACGGGTCTGGGATCCGTGGTGGGGCGGACAATAACCGTATTGCTACCGTCATCGCGGTCAACATCATGGCCGCAATTGTCATCATGAACATGGCCGCGACCATAATGGCCATAGCCGCTGCCCCAGCCCGAACCTCCATATTCATGGTCGCAATGATCATCGTGAATATGACCATACCCCCAAGCACCATAAATCGGCGTATATTGATATTGGGGAATAGCGCGGACGTCTTCGCGGCAGTCCAATACCGACGCGCCAAATTCAGCCAGAAGCGCAGGCTCGCCGCCCGGCCAGCTGGCTTGATCATAAATGCGGGCTTCAGCAGGGTTTGGGGTTGCACTGGTATAATTGAGCAAAACTTCAAGGTAAGCGCCCCCGGTTTGCACCACACCTTTATCGTCGGTAAAAGGCCCCGCCGTCCTGAGCTGTGCCCGACCACGCACACTGGCGCGGCGAGAGGTGAAAGCTTTCACCTGTGGGGCTAAAACCTCGCTAATCCCGCTAAGCGTATCGGTGCGGCGTACAGAGTTTGACGCAATATCGATCGGCGTTCGGTTGGCAAGATTGGTAGCGCAGGCCGTCAAGCCAGCCGCCGAAACAAGCAGGAGCAGGCGAAGTTTTTTTACATTTGTTTTCACGGGTTTTTTCATAGGCATAGCCTAGACTAACACAACTGAGCCTAATCTGAAAGCCCTGTTAATATTATGTTCATGTTTGTAATGATGCGGCAATGTCCATTCCTACCGTAGATTTCAACCCGCAAGAATATCAGAAGCATAATGACTAAACTAATTTAGTCATTATGTTAGAGGATGTGGCTATTGCCTAGGTGGTTTCCTGCCCGCCGTACCAATTAACATTGCGCGTCAGGTACATGGTGGCGGCGATGGCCAGGAAACTGGCCAGGGCGCCGACCATCAGAGCAAAATCATCTATGCGTTCATGCAGGGGGGCTGTTGTGGTCAGCCCGTCATCATATCCGTTCAAGTGCGCATGTACGCTCGACCATTCCCAGTCCTGCGCCCGCTTGACCAGCCCTGCGCGAACGGGGTTCAGACTGACATAAGCAAAAGCGTTATAGAGGTGGGCTTCGTCCATGACAACCGAGCCAAATCGCCCCTGCCAGAGATGTCCAGTCCATTTGTTGCGCGCGTTGATCCGCGCCGCATACCGCCTATGGGCATTGGCGACACAAGCCCGCAAGCCGTCTTCGCGCGAGGGATTTATTATCAAGTGAACATGATTTGGCATCAAGCACCATGCCCAAATTTCACTTTTGGATTTGAGCGGCGCCGCGCGGAGCATATCAAGATAGGCCATATAATCATCATCGCCAAAGAACACTTGCTCGCGCCGATTGCCGCCCATTTTTCATATATCAGGGGGTAACATGGTGGGGTAATCCCGGAATAACAATACGTGCAAGTCGAGCCATACCCGCACCCTATACACGCGCTTGACATAAAGCAAGTAATTCGGTTACTGTCACCGTAATTCGAAGCGGGAGGATTGCAAAATACGAAAGCATTTGATAAAAAAATATTTGAAATTCTTAAAGTCAAAAAACCCCACACTTTTTACGAACTTGCCTTTCGCGAGGAAGTGGCTGCCAGTAAAGAATGCGGATGCCTTGCTTGTTTAACAATTTTTCCTGCTACCGCCATTACTAACTGGCGCTATTTTTTAGCCAATCAAGAGGACGAAGAAGATTTTGCTATCTGTCCTGCTTGTGGTCACGAAAATACCGTCCTGTGCGACATTGGTGAAGTGGAAATAACCCTTTCCGGACTGCATATAATAAACACGGATTCGGAAGCTGGCCTAAGCGAAAAAGATAGACAGGCGCGTCAAAAAGATCGCGAAACAGCCCATAGCAAAATAAACCTCAAAACCCTTCCGCCAGAATTTCATTACGGTGACAGTAACCGATTTAATTGCTTGTTTTGTGTCGCCGTAATTTGACAAACCATTGCTCCACCCCTCCCCCAATCCCAATTTCGTTTGACTTTTAGGCGAAATATAAACCCTTAAGTCAAACCCTGCGTTCCCGCACCTACCCTGCCCTCACCTAAACAAATACGGTCGCCGCCGTTTAGGTAATGTCCTGTTCTCATTTGTCTTGTCCGCCACCGTACCAATTAACATTGCGGTCAGGTACATTGTTGCTGCGATTGCCAGGAAGCTTAATTTAAACCCGACCGAATGGCCTACACATTTGCACCAAATACCCGGCGCAGGATTTCCGATGTGCGTTTTGCCGGGTTGTTGCGGATGGCGGCTTCCCCGGCGGCGACATAGTAGAAGACACCGCCGAGGCCGTATTTGACACCGTGGCCGATGAGGTCGGTGCGGGCATCTGCGCCCAATTGCGGGGCAAAGGGTATATTGCGTAAATCACCTGTGACTTGATCCAGCAAGCGTAATGCCCCCGTCTGCCCCAAAGCATTTTCCATAATCGGAGAGAACAGGGATGTCAGGCGCGGCGTGGTTTTCTCTTGTAAATAAGTGGTGGCCGCATTTTGCGGGCCGCGCACAATAGAGATAGCATCCGAAATACTTAGCCCGGCAATGGCGTCAAAGAATATATCCTTGGCTACAGGTGCCGCCTTTTCCGCGCCCCGGTTCAGCTGGGTTTCAAGCTCGCTCAATACGCCGCCCGCCCCGACTTTCGAAAGCACATTTTGCACATCCCCCAAAACCTTCGGCAAAGGAATATGAATTTTCGCGTCATTGAAAAAACCGCCCTCGCGGCCCACAATCCCCAGCGCCGAGACAATGCCATTATCAAGCGCCGCCCGTATCCCCCGCGCTGCATCCGCCTGAGACAAAACCCCGCTACCGAGTATGCCCTCTATCGCCCCAATATCCATAGTTTCGCATGACGATAAGCTGGCGGATAAGGGGAGCGCAAGTAATCCGGTTAGAGCTAGGCGGCGGTTGAGTATGAGCGATGTTGTGTTGGTCATGAGGTCTCCTTTTGTGGCTTTAAACCCAAGCCTACACCATTTCTCCCAAATCACCAAATTACGGAGTGGGCATTAAATAGCGGTTTATGCAAAAGCGGATTGCAAGGACGGCAAACGCGCTCTTGCAGAGGTTTTTATGGAATCGTGAATATTCATGGGAAAGTCTTCCGGTAAATCACCGCCCACGGCGTCAAAGGCAAGGCTAAACCAATCTTGAATACTGACAATAGCCTCACGGGCGAAAGCTTCGCCCAGTCCTGCCGCTATAGCACTTTCGACAAAATGCCGTCCATGAATATCCTGAATCTTATAATGTGGTTTGCGCCCAACCGAGAGTGCGAGACGATAATCTTTATGGGGAATTTGTCGTTGGTCAAATGCGGGTTGTGCGGAGATGACATCATAAATCGGCGTGAGATTAAACTGGTTTTGCGGACGCAAAAAAATACTGAAATTTTTAGCATGGCCGTCGGTTGCGCCCATAAGCCAGAATAGTATCTGGCACTTAAACACTGCCTGCTGATCTTTGTGCGGTGTATCGCTTCGGGATAGCAATTGCAAAATATCGACCAGACGAGGCCCGCCAGCGTTTTGATATTTTAGTGTAGGCGGCACCCCAAGAGCCTGGCACATATCCTCTTGGGGCAGGCGTAAAATACTTCCATTGTCTCGTACACGTCTGTCAAATCGTTCTACGACCAAAACCTTTTTTGTCTTGAAATTTTCCATCCATGCATTGGCGACATCTATACCAAAAGCCCGCAGAAGTTTGAGACAATAATATTCATTCTCAACACTTTGTGATAAATCAATTGTGCCTGTACTAAATTCCAGTTTACCGATTTGCGGTTTGAAAATATGTGTTGTTGGCGTCGTCCCCAAGGGTCGACACCAGTTTCCGTCTTTAAACAAAAATGCCGCTTTTTCTTGTGCGCCCGCGACGGAAATCCGAAAACCGCCCTCTTGTCTGATGCCGAGCGGCACACGTTTTAGATCTACAAGAATATCGAAGACCTGTTTTTCTGTTAGAGTTTCATAGTTGCCACCTTCGCCGGGTTGGTGATCATAATCCTGCGGTACAAATTGCAATGCGCCGGCACAGTCCCGGCCAATTTCAGATAATAGGCTAAAGGCATCGATACCCCGCGCTCCAACCCGTTCGGCGATACCTTTTAATATGACCTCGGAATCCGGTAACAAGTTGTCAAAATAAGCACTAACCGAAGCCCCACGGTGTGGTGTAGTTTGCAGCGGCAGAGACAAGGACACAGGCATAGCATGTTCCCAATCCAACCATTTTTGGTCGTATTTGAAACTGACATCCCCGCCCGAAGCCTTGTTCAGTACACCAACATGTTTACCATTGAGCAAAACTTTCAACGGCGCATATGTGCGCCTCCGGCTCACGAAAATATGTCTTCAATATCTTGCGCAGAGCCTTTGCGGCGCGGTCTGATTTCAATCTCTAAATCCAATATGCAGATAAGCTTGAAAACCAGCTTTAGCGTGCGACCTGCCTCCCCTGTCTCAATACGCGAAATCGCATTTTGCTTTGTGGCACTTGCTTGCGCCACGTCGGATTGTGTTTTGTCTTGTGCCAAGCGAAATTGCCGTAAGGCATGGCCGAGGTCGGCAACTGAGCGGGCTATATATTTCATAAATGCATCCAATATCGTTCATTTGTATAAACGGTAAATATACATTATTTGGATAATGTCAAGTTATCCTTAATTTGGATAAAGTGTGTTTATCGTTATATTGGATAATTCATTGCTGTGGTTTTCTCAATAAACCCGCTTGGCCGGCTTAATATAATCAATATCATCCGTCATTGTGTAGGTGTGGACGGGGCGGTCGCCTAGTTTTACTTTGCCGTCTTTGACCCATGCGAGCGTGTGTTTCATCCAGGTTTTGTCGTCTCGTTCCGGGTGATCTTCCATAGCGTGGGCGCCTCGGCTTTCTTTGCGGGCGGAGGCGGCGGACATTGTCACCAGAGCATTGCCCATGAGGTTGTCCAGCTCTAGGGTTTCGACCAAATCCGTGTTCCAAACCAAGGTGCGGTCGGTGACGCCAATGTCTTGCATACTCTCTTCGACCTTAGCCATTTTCTCTACACCTTCGGTCAAGCTTTCGTCGGTACGGAATACGGCGCAATGGTCTTGCATGGTTTTTTGCATATCCAGGCGAATACTGGCCGTGCTTTTGCTGCCGTCTGCCGTGCGGAAACGCTCTAGCCTTGCGTAGCTTTCTGCGCCTGCATCCGGTGCCAGTTCCGGCTGGTCTTCGCTGGCATCCAGAAGTTCGCCGCAGCGCAGACCTGCCGCGCGGCCAAATACAACGAGGTCAATGAGAGAGTTGGAGCCAAGGCGATTACCACCGTGTACCGAGACACAAGCCGCTTCACCCACAGCCATCAGGCCGGGCACTACGCTGTCCGGATCTTTGCCTTTTTTGGTCACGACTTCGCCGTGGAAATTGGTCGGTATACCGCCCATATTATAGTGACAGGTTGGCAGAACCGGGATTGGCTCTTTGGTCACATCGACACCTGCAAAAATCCGCGCACTCTCGGAAATGCCCGGCAGGCGCTCCGCCAAAATATCCGGGTCGAGATGATCCAGATGCAAATAAATATGGTCTTTGAGAGGCCCGACACCGCGACCCTCACGGATTTCAATGGTCATGGCGCGGCTGACAACATCCCGCGACGCCAAGTCTTTGGCCGACGGAGCATAGCGCTCCATAAAGCGCTCGCCCTCGGAATTGGTCAAATACCCGCCTTCGCCGCGACAGCCTTCGGTGATGAGGCAGCCCGCGCCGTAAATTCCGGTCGGGTGGAACTGAACGAACTCCGGGTCTTGCAGGGGTAGGCCCGCCCGCAATACCATGCCGCCGCCGTCGCCCGTACAGGTATGGGCGGATGTACACGAGAAATAAGTGCGGCCATAGCCGCCCGTGGCCAAAATAACTGTCTTGGCGCGGAACCGGTGCATGGTGCCATCGTCCAGTTTCCAGGCCGTAATGCCTCGGCACACCCCGTCTTCCATGATTAAATCAAGCACGAAATATTCGATGAAAAACTCGGCAGAACGGCGCAGAGACTGGCCGTAAAGCGTGTGCAACATAGCATGACCCGTGCGGTCGGCAGCGGCGCAGGTGCGCTGTGCGGGCGGGCCTTTGCCCATATTTTGCATCATGCCGCCGAACGGTCTTTGGTAAATCTTGCCGTCTTCAGTGCGCGAGAACGGCATACCCCAATGCTCCAGCTCGTACACGGCTTTGGGGGCTTCGCGGACCAGATATTCGATACTGTCCTGGTCGCCGAGCCAGTCGGAACCTTTGACTGTATCATACATATGCCAGCGCCAATTATCATCGCCCATATTGCCAAGGGAGGCCGCAATGCCGCCTTGAGCCGCAACCGTATGGGAACGGGTCGGGAAAACTTTGGTCACGCAGGCGGTCTTCAGACCCTCCCGCGCCGCGCCCAGTGTGGCGCGCAAGCCCGCGCCGCCCGCGCCAACAACCACAACATCATAAGTATGGTCTATCCATTTTACATCATTACTCGCTTCAGACATTTGCTAGGCTCCCAGCCAGATTTTAAGAATTGCCAACACACCGACGAGCCAAAACGAAAACGCGGCCAGCGTATTTAAAAGCATAAACAGTGTACGTGAACCGGCGCGGGGTACGTAATCGGAAATCACCTCATTGATACCCAGCCGCCCATGATATATGCCTGCCGTGATAAAGCCAAGCAGCACAAATGCGCCGACAGGCGAAGTCACCCACGCGATCAAACCTTCATAGCCCTCGTGCAAGGCATTAATCAGGCCGTAAAGAAAAAACGGTAACAGCAAAGCCAGCACCACCGCGCTCACCCGGTGGGTGATAAATTCATGTACCCCGCCTTTGGCAGCACCACTGCCGCGCACCTTGCCGAGATCTGTCCTAAAATCACTCATAGCCCCACTCCCGGCATATCCCCGACCATATACCAAGTTAGGGCAATAGCCGCTATGACGGACACCAATATGGTCACCAAGGAGATCATATTGGCGAGCTTGGGGTCAAATCCTGCGCCAATATCCCAGACCAAATGGCGGATACCGTTGAGGAAGTGATAGATCAAAACCCCGACCACAAAGAAGAAAACAAAGGCGCCAAGGGGCGAATATACGAGCGGTTCAATTTTGGCAAACCACTGGGGGCCAGCCGCTAAAAACGCCAAAACTACGGCCAGCTTCAGCAGTCCGAAATACAGCACAATCCCCGTCGCCCTGTGCAAGATGGACGACAGCATAGTCGGATGCCATTTCCATATGCTAATATGTGGGGACATGGGACGTTTATCAGTCCAACCCTTTGCCATTTAAACCCTCCAGTTAGTGCGTATCGACGCTAGGCGGCAAACCTAAACCCAAGGCTAGCTAAGTCAACGCGAAATCTTGAATAATCGTCAGGTTCATTGCTTTTTCCACTTGGCGAAATGTCCCAGTTAGGCTTATGACAGGAGCATGAGAAAATTAACCATATCGACTATCCTTGCCAGCGCCGCCTTGATGAGCGTCTCTTTGGCATTTGCGCAATCTGCGGACATCGCTCCAGATCATATCAATTTTCCGGAGGACACCCCCATAGAGACGGTGCATGAACGCTGCCGAGATTTGGTGATTGTCAAAACTGGCAACCGCTATATTTGCGAACCCCGAAAATCAATCAAGTCCTATGACAGCCTAGAGAAAATAATTAGCGATATGCAGCGGGCAGATCTTAAACGTGACCCTATACAAGCGGGCAATGAGGGTAACCGCGAGGCTCTTCGCCATTTACCCGATGTCAGCATGGCTACGAGCGCCGCCAATACTGCCGAAACCCACAAGTTCATGGAGCGCTACCGCGCCCTCGACGACGCGGCACTAAAGGGCGAGAACTTGCTCAATCACCGCCTGATGGGATATGTGCTTAGCCAAAAACTTATGTTGGTCGATTATGACACAAGCCGCCTGCCATTTACCAATGACAGCGGCTTTTTCAATATGATGAGCTATGTATCGCGCCAAACCAAATTTAAAACCGCAGATGATTACGAAGCTTATGCAGCGCGGCTATCGGAATTACCGCGCTTTTTTGACCAGCATTCTGACAATATGCGACGGGGCGTGGCAACGGGCTATACAGCATCCGAGCAAATTTTACCGGGTATTGTAGATGTAGTGAAAAGTCTAGGTCAGGGCGAAGCCGAAGACCATGCATTCTTCAAACCTTTCACCGCTTTCCCAGACACTATCCCCAAGCAGGAGCAAGCACGGTTGAAAGCTTTGGGACTTGCCGCGCTGAACGACAGGGTTTTGCCCGCCTATGCAAAGTTGCTCACCTTTCTCAACCAAGAATATAGCCCCGCCGCCCGGGAGACTGCCGGTATAGGCACAAGCAAAGCTGGGCGCGACTATTATAAAGCTTTGGTCAGGTATTTTACGACGCTTGATATTACCCCGGACGAAGTTCACGAACTTGGTCTTAGCGAGGTCAAGCGCATCCGCGCCGAAATGGACAAAATTATCGAACAGACAGAGTTTGACGGTACATTTAAAGATTTTCTAAAGTTCCTGCGTACCGATGAACAGTTTTATGCAAAATCTGCGGACGACCTCCTGAAAGAAGCCGCTTGGATTGCTAAACGCATTGACGGCCAAATGCCCAAATATTTCGGCAAATTGGCCCGCCTGTCCTACGGGGTTATGGCCGTGCCGGACGAGATTGCCCCTAATTATACGACTGGGCGTTATTGGGGCGGCAATCCTGAGCAAGGCCTTGCCGGAAACTATGTGGTCAACACTTATGATTTGTCCCAGCGTCCCCTCTATAACCTGCCCTCTTTAACCTTGCACGAAGGTGTGCCGGGGCATCATCACCAAATTTCACTGGCGCAAGAAATGAAAGATGTGCCAGAGTTTCGCCGAAGCCTATACCCGACTGCATTCGGCGAAGGTTGGGGGTTATACTCCGAAAAGCTTGGCGTCGAGATGGGCATTTACCGCACACCCTATGAACAATTTGGCCGCTTAACCTACGAAATGTGGCGGGCCTGTCGTTTGGTCGTGGATACGGGTATGCATTGGAAAGGCTGGAGCCGGGATCAGGCGGAGGCTTGTTTCTTGGAAAATTCAGCCCTCGCACCCCACAATATCCGCACCGAAGTTGACCGTTATATTAGCTGGCCGGGGCAAGCTTTGGCTTACAAAATTGGTGAATTAAAAATACTGGAGCTACGAGGGCGCGCCGAAGAAAAATTAGGGGCTGATTTCGACATCCGCAGCTTCCACGACGAAGTCCTAAGCGCAGGTGGTATCCCGCTGAATATCCTGGAGGACCGCATTGATGCGTGGATAGAAAGACAGCGAAGTCAATAAAGGCATGTTAATATAACTTGTTTGGGATACGAACGCGGGTTAGTTATTAAGTACACCTAGAGCAACGAAATCTAATATAGAGATTACAAGATGGCAAAGTGTTTTTTAATACTAACCACATTAGCAATCATTGTGCTCGCAGGAGCATCAAAAGTATCAGCAAAAGACATTCAATTGTACGCTGGGGAAATCACGGTTACTATTCCTGATGATTTCGTGAAGCTGACACCTGACCAAATTGCGATAAAATTCGGTAATAACCCACGGTCCCCGAAAATTGTTTATGCAGATACTCCGGACAGAATGAAAATGACAATCGCTATTGGGCATAAGCCCGGTGTCCGAATGCCCCCATTTAATAACGCCGCAGCCGTTGAGTTTAAAAAAATACTTTCAGGGGCAAGGAATATTTCGAAATGGAACGCGGCTAAAGCTATCACTACAAAAAGCAATACGGTATTGTTTTTTGATTTCGAAACGCCCGCACTCGAATCGGTCGATTATAACATTCGCAACTTTATGATTATGGGTAGCAATAACGGAGCGCAAAACATTATAAATGTCAATTGCACTACAGACATAGATACCAAGTGCCAAGCCTTGATTGACACCTTACTTTTAAGCCTTAAAATGTAAAAACCCGAAGAACCGTTCTGGTTCTCCGGGTTCTCTTACCCCCCACAAAATGGGTAAATCTAGAAGCGGTAACGACCACGAATAGTCAGCGGCACGCTCCAGCGGGTTCCGCCGTTATTTGCGCCGTTGTAGCGCGCGTTGAATGTGCCTGCCGCTTTGTCTGAATTGTCAGATTTCGGGACGCCCGCATAACGAATACCCGTTTCAACACCCATGGTGAAGCGGTTAAAAATCGGTGTTTCAATACCGATCAAACCAGCTGCCGTTGGCACCCAGCTACTTTCGTACATAGCCAAGCTGGTTGGTGTACCCGGATTAACCAGACCGCCGACCTCATTGATATTTTCCAGTCTAATTGCATCAATATGCGCCGCACCTAGTTTAGCCTCAACATAGGGACGAACCGATTTTAGCAGAGGAATTCTGGCTGGTGTGGCATATTGCCTTATGCCAGCTTCAAGGCCATAACTCTTATAATCAGACATTGTGCCGCGCAGTGTGGCCGTGTCTTGTGTACCCCAAGTGACTTCATTGCCATCAGCTTGCGCATAATGTCCGGTTAGTGATACTTTCCTGTTCGGATTCACGGCATAAGAACCTCCGAGTTCTGCTCGGTATCCGACGGCATAGGCATCAGAATTGCTGACATCTTGTAGGGTAGTTGTGGGGTTTAAAAACCCTATTGGTGCCTGGTTTCCTGTAATAGCATTACCGCCAGTAGCAAAATCTGCGCCAAGGCCAGATTCTATATTCCAGCGGCTCAAAGTTTTTCCGCCGACACAACAACCGTTATTATTGGCTTTTTGAGAATATGTATTGTTCCCATAAGTATGGCTGCTCTGGCTATTGCCAAACCCCATCCATGAACATCCCGAAAGTGCGACTGCAGCTACTCCACATAACAAAATACGCATAATCCTAATCCCTTATCTATTACATTTGTAGCGATATGGCACACATGCCGAACCGCTTTGTCTCTTGTCGATTAAGTTGCAATATACAGGCCAGTTGTATCAATCCGGTCAACGAACATGGTTTCTATTTGGTAAATATAGGGTGTGTTTTGGCTCAAAACGCAAAAAACCCGCGCTAAACCCGGGTTTTTTACTTTATATTAAGGCTTAAAGAGCGCGCGTTATTCCTAGAATGAAACACGTCCGCGCAACTTAATTGGCACTGACCAGCGGTCTTCTGATGCTAGATTTGTATTTAAATCGTCACGCCAGCGAATACCCGCCTCGACACCAAGAGCCGTCCGTGGCCCCACTTGCATTTCTGCACCAACCACACCACTTGCGGTTGGTGTCCAGCCCGCATCTGTATATCGTTGCACATTTAGTGCAGCCGGAGCTAATATGGCCGAATCTTGTACTAAGTTGATTGCATTATTGTGGCTAAAGCCAGCTGTTGCTTGCACATATGGACGGATACCACTCATAGAGTTGTTCCAGCCACCCATATATTTACGGACACCACCCTCTAGGGTAAATTGTTCCGTATCGCCCCACTGGGCGAATAAATCTTCGCTGACCAAGGCACCATCATCAATAGTACCGATTTTTATGCGCTGACCTTTAGCTTCGGAATAGCCAACACGGCCAAGCAATGTTGTACTTGAGTCTACGTCAAATGTAGCCGCCATTTCGTAAGTAACTGCATTATCATACGCGTCTTTATATGCGATAGGGTCAATAGCCGAAATAAAGTTGGTGCCGGCTGGTTTTGCTGGTGCGCCTGGGAAGATGTCTCCACCTACACTTATTTCCGTCCCAACTCCGGCTTCAATACCGAAAGGAAGTGCCGCATAACCACCACGAAGTCCGCCGCCGTAAGCATAACCGCCGCCTGTCGTAACGCTTGTTGCAACGCCATAATATGCGGGATAAGGTTGCGGTACATATATAGGTGCGCCTTGAACCGTTGTTACACTGCCGGATGTACCGTATCCGCCAGCGACACGTGTAGCACCCCCCGCAACCCACTGGCCATTAATAAATTGTCCGCCAGCCGCAGAACCGTAAGGCGCAGAGCCGCCGAGGACTGTGCCAGCCCCGCCAGCAGCTGTACCAGCTACCCATTGGCCGTTGATAAACTGCCCGCCAGTAGTAGCTAGGCCGCCCGCGCCGTAATTTCCAGCGCCAGCTCCGTAACCGCCCATAGCTGCACCGGGCATACCTGCGCCGCCAAAGCCTGCGCCGTAAGCGCCAGCGCCTTGAACGCCGCGAAGACCTCCTGCGTGTCCAAGAGCGCCTGTGCCCACACCGTATCCATTTGCGCCATAACCGCCGCCCATTCCGCCACTAAGGCCATATCCATTTGCACCGTATCCGGCACCATAACCACCAACTCCGCCGCCACAACCATTCGCCCCATATGCCGCTTGGCCGTATTGACCACCATATGCGCCACAATTAGCATTGGTAGCAAAGCCAGTATTGCCGCCGCCACCGTAACCGAGCCAAGAACACCCGGACAATAAAACTGCTGATAATGTACAAAATGCAAGACGCATGTTCGTCTCCTTCTCAAAAACTATTTTCACTGGATTAACCATAATATGCTTAACAAACCTTTTGTTTTGTCTTACTGAAGCGTTAATTTCGTGGGGGAAATCAATCTTTTATCTCTAAAACCAGTTTATATTAAAAATTATAACTGCCGCGAATTGTTATGGGTACAGAAATAATATCGTCGCCTTTTGTGCCGTCAGAGAAATCTCGCGCACTTTCGTATTTAATACCTGCCTCAAATGCCAAAGCGGTTTTAGGTGTCATCTGCCATTCAAGCCCTGCCTTGACCGCACCATAAGGCACCCATTGCGCGTCATATATTTGCGTAGGTGTACCAAAGCTGACATCATAAAAATCACCGGTTGGACTAACTTGCGTATCATCGAATGCCCGCCCTAAGAAACGCTGGCGCTGATTCTCACGAACAGTGGTCTCGTTATAATGAGCCGCACCACCTGATGCACTCACGAACGGAGTTAAAGGGCGTTTGATGGTGTTGCTCAAAATGGGACTAAAATAATATCGTCCGCCGACTTCAAAGTCATATTTAACAAGTTCACTGAACTCATAATCAAAAAGAGCTGCGTTTTCATTCGGCAGAAAGATAGCTCCCGACGTCGTTCCAAGAGATGTGCCTACAACGCCATCAGCCGCGTTTGTGATAAAGGTCTCTTCCGTGGTAATTTCCAGTAGTTCTTCATTTATAGCGACGCTACCACCCTTTTTGCCCTCTGCTTGTGTATATCCTGCAGTCGCAAATACGGTAGCATTATCCCCTAATATATATTCAAAACCACCACTCACCCTTAGGGGGGCGGTGTAAACATCATCAAAACTAATTTTTGGGGTATAAATTTCGCCTATGCGTGCCGGACTGCTGGTATAGGTAACGGTAGTCGTTCGACCATCGGCAACACTACCTGTTACCGAACCCTCTTCAAAGGTAGGTCGGTCATAAGCTGCCACAAGGGGGGTGATTTCGGTTGCGTACAATTCCCCGCCAACACTGTGGTCAATTTCAAGACCAAACTGACCACGTAGTCTCGGACGTTTCACTTGCGCTTGCGGGGCGTAATTTGCTTGCGCCATTTGCGCAGCGCCAACATGAGAGCCATAACCGCCGCTAGTATATTGTCCAGCTTGACCACCATAGCCAGCCTGCGAGCCACCAAGCGCCAACGTGACTTGCTCCGGGCGACAACCTTGGGGAATGCGCTGGGTCGGGGTTGTGATTTGACAACGACCAAGCGCCCTGCGCCCGCTTTGGACATTATACTGTGCTTGACTGCCATTATAGCTAGCACTTTGCGCTTGATAGGCACCTTGTTGATGGGATTGTTGGCCGCCTCCACCAAAACCCAACCAGGAACACCCTGATAATAACACTGTAGCACTTGATAAAAGCGCTAATTTTGTACACGCAATAAACCGCATATTCATTCTCATCATTATTATCCCACACCGGGAAATCAGTGCGCAATTGCACTATGGTTAATGACTTGATGCACGCTTATGCTTAACAACTCGTTTATTGCCCGCAATTTTTGCGGCTTTAACGGGTTTTTCTAAAATAATGACAATACATTTTCGGGGGGGCGGCCAATCGCGGCTTTACCGTCTTTAATGACAATAGGGCGTTCTATCAATTTGGGGCTTTCGACCATGGCACGCACTAATTTGTCTTCATCTGTGACCGCTTTCAAATTCAGTTCTTTATAGATGCTTTCCCCAGTACGCATCATTTCACGTACTGATTGAAGCCCGAGCATTTTTGCCACTTCGCGAATTTCCGCTTCGCTGGGCGCCAATTTAAGGTATTCGATGATTTCCGGTGTCTCGCCGCGCTCGGTTAAAAGCGCCAAAGTTTGACGGGATTTGGAACAACGGGGATTGTGGTATATTTTTAAAGACATAGGATTTCTCTTTTTTCGTATTGATTTGCTCTATCTTATAGGCTTTTCTTTGACCATGAAAACTGAAATCAATAATTTTCCTGTAAAGGGGTATGTAGCCGAAGGGTTTGAGCCAGTACACGGTGCTTTCACCGCCAATTTCTCGGACGGGTTGGAAGCAGGGACAGGCTTTTGCGTGTACAAAGACGGCGAACTAGTTGTCGATTTAATCGGCGGAACAAAGGACAGGCGCAGCGCGGAAGCTTGGCAGGTAGACACATTAGTGCCGGTATTTTCTACCACCAAAGCTGTGGCCGCGCTGGTCATAGCTTGGCTGGTAGAACAAGGTCGGTTGGATTACGAACAAACCGTGGCCAGTCTATGGCCGGACTTTGCCGCCCACGGCAAAGGCGCGCTTACTGTCGCGCAAGTTCTGTCCCACCAGGCGGGACTATCCGGCATCACAGACCCTATGCAGCCCGAAGATTGGTTCGATTGGGACGGCATATGCGCCCGTCTCGCAGCCCAAGAGCCAATTTGGCCGCCCGGCACAAAGAGCGGGTATCATCCTTTAACATTCGGATTTTTGGCCGGAGAAATTGCCCGGCTGGCTGATAGCGAAAACCGCACACTCGGCACAATATTGCGCGAAGAAATATGTGCGCCCCACGACATAGACTTTTTCATTGGCACCCCAAAAAGCGAACACGAGCGCTGTGCGGTTCTCCACAAACCGAAAGCCATGGCTAATTTTGGCGAGATTAATCCGGCCACCAAAGCCGCTTTTTTGCGCCCTTGGTCATCGCCCGGCAGGCGCGGAACAGAGGCGTGGCGCACGGCAGAATTCGCCGGAGCCAATGGCCACGGCACGGCAAAATCTATAGCGCGGCTGATGCAATTGGCGCTGGACGGGCATATTGGTGAAATCAAATATTTACCAATTAATAATAGAGAATTGACTGGTGATAAAACAATAAAATTTACTATTACAAGTGTAAACAATGAATTGGAGGCTGGTTTTGGAGAAACTGGAATAAATGGAAGATTTCATACTGTAACACTAATAGATGATGATTGTCTTGTTGACTTACGAAAATTTGAAGGGAAATGGGAATTTGATCAAAATGATGGAGAGTTTGTTTATGAAGTTGAAATATTGGTCGATTGGTCATCAAACAACAGGATATTTATGCTTGGGTATACCGGTTTGGATTCCTCTTTATTTGCTTTTGCCAATTTGAATCTGTGTAGTGGAGAATTTGATATTCCTGAGCAATTATTGGCTGGCACAAGTCAACTGGAAAATACCAGGTCTGAAGGAAAAGGGTCATTTGATTCAGAAGTTGAATTACTGACATTTTCCTATACATACGATATTGCAGGGCCAACCATAAGAACAGTAAGGGCAAAAAAGAAAAAAGAATAAGCTGATTATAATGAAATCAATTAAAAGTAAATATTGGAGTATTCTATTCATCGTGTTTCTAATAGCATGTAAAGAAAATCTCGAAATAAAGCCGGCAACTTATTCATTATTGTTAACTGGTGAAGAAAGTAAGTCATGGAAACAGGTATCATTTACTTTTAAATTTAATGATGAAGATGTCGACGACATTGATGCTTACCTGGTTTATGGTATTCCTGAATGTGCTAGAGATGAAGTTTATAAATATTTGCGTGAAGGAAAGCAGTTGGAGGTTTATCAGGGAGATAAAAAATGCGATCCGGATGGTGACGACTTATTGTTTAGAACGAGTTGGGATGTAATTAATGCAAATGCAAACCTATTTATTGGAGGTGGTGATCCTTTTGTTCTTTCACTTT